>JBBRRW010000479.1:0-1015 GCA_038245975.1 Burkholderiales bacterium | reverse complement strand
CAGGCGTCCATCGGCAGTGCCGCGGCGCGGACCCTGGGCCTTCCGACACGCCACCGCCAGTGCGCGATCACCGCGCACCCGCCGAGCGCGGGCGAGTAGAACTTCTGGAACACCATCCGGTGGCTGATCACGTGCTCGATGTTGTCCGCCGTCATCGCCAGGAAGAACGGGGCGACGTGCCTGCGGAAGCCGTGATTGCGCATCGCCGCGAACGAACGTCGGGCGGCGGGCGCCGACGGGGAAGGAAGCATGGCGGCCCGTTGCGGCGCGAGGGCTACTCGCCGCGGATCTCGCGTGCCGCGCGCTCGAGGATCTCGGCGATGCGCTTCTGCTCGTCGCGCGTCGCAGTCTTCGGCGCTGGCGGTCTCGGGCCGAGCCGATGAACGCGCATCGCACCTGCTCCCTCCGCTGGCCGATCCACGCGAGCCGTCCGAGCAGCGTATCGACCGTCGACCGGCCGGCTTCGAGGTGCGCGATACCTTCGGCCGTGATCGAGTAGCGCTTTTGCGTGCCATCGACCTCCACCGTGGCGTTTCCGGCCGATGCCGCGACCGCGGCTGCGATGCGGCGGCAACTGTCCGAAGAGCCGGGCTGTTGGGGTGCGGATGACCGATAGGCCGCGCGACCTCAGTCGCGTTGACGGCGCGCCACCGCGCGCGCCATCGTCGCCGCGCCCCCTAGGTAGTTGGCCGGATCCGTCAGCTCACGCAGTCGCGCCTCGCCCAGTCGCTCGACGATCGCGGCCTGCTTCATCAGCGCGTCGAACAGCGACGTGCGCCGGTCGATCGCTTCACGGCAGGCCTCGTAGACCACGTCGTGCGCATCCTGGCGGCCGATCTCCGGCGCGAGTCCCATCATCACGGCCTCGGCCACAATCAGCCCGCCGGTCAGGTCGAGGTTGCGCTGCATGCGCGCGGTGTCGACCTCGAGACCGCGCAGCAGGAACGCCGACTGATGCAGCGCACTCGCGGCCAGCAGGAAGGCTTCGGGTAGCGCGCTCCATTCGAGATGCCAT
>JBBRRW010000478.1:0-1021 GCA_038245975.1 Burkholderiales bacterium | reverse complement strand
GGCGGCGTTGGCCAGGCCGGCACGACGCGCGCCGTGGCAGACGACGAGCTTGCCCCGCACGTCGCCGAGCGCGTCGGCCCCGCAATAGCCGCGATAGGCCAGCCGCGCGTCGACCGTCGTCGGCATCGTCTCCGTGGGCGTCAGCGTGACATCGTGCAGCAGCATCAGCGGTCGGCCGCCGACGTCGATGATGGCGCGATCGATCGCGATCTCGTCCATCGGCACGTTCTGGAACCAGCCGCCCTGTCCGCCCATCGGGACCAGCCCCGCGGCCTCGAAGCGGTTCGCGACGAGCCGTGCCGCGCGGTCGTAGCCGGGCGACCCGGTGTCGCGCCCCTCCATCGCGTCGCCCGAGAGCTGCGCGGTGATGGACCACCACGCGCGCGTCTCCGCGTCGACCGGCAAACGCGGCGCTGCGGTGGCGTACCCGCAGAAGAGCAGCGCGAGAGGGAGCGCGATCCGTACGATCGAAGGGGTCTTCATGGCTTTCTCGAGGTGCGGTCATCACGGAGCCTGGCTCGATGGACCGGGTGGAAGCCGTGGCCGAAGCGCCCGGCGCGCAACGTGCGAGCTTGACCGCAGACCGAAGCCGGACCCTCGTCGACAAGCCCGCCGCTCAACGCAGCACCAGCTTGCGGCCGAACGGCGCGACCGCGCCGCGATGCGCGTCGGGCACCGCCCACACCACGGGCCACGCGGGAAGGAAGCGCGTCGGGCCGGCGAGGTCGGTCAGCACGATCGCGAGATCGGGACGATGCCGGTCCGCCTCCTCCAGCAGCGGCGTGAAGTCGGTCGCACCGCCGCCGTCGAGCACGATGTCGCGCAGGTCGCTGCGGCCCGGGCCTGAAGCGCGGCACGCAGAGATGTCCGCTGTTGGCTACCTGCTGATGTCTTACCAACGCTGCGGCAGGCGGCGCGAGGTGTGAAACCCGCGCAGGATTTCCACCATCTCGCCACGAACGCGATACGGCACGATCAATCTGGTTTTATGAACGACCAACTCGCGTGTCCCAGCGACTCG
>JBBRRW010000477.1:0-1028 GCA_038245975.1 Burkholderiales bacterium | reverse complement strand
GATCACCTCGGCCGCCACGTCGTCCAGCGCCTTGGCGCGACGCGCGAGGCCGGCCTGGCGACGATCGCGATGCAGCTGGTCGGCGTCGATCGAGCTGTAGCGCTCGTCGACGCGCTCGACCGGCAGGCGGAAGCGCTGGCTCAGGCCGACCGCGAAGCGCTCGCAGCGCAGGAATGCGGGGCTCGGCTTCGCGGGCGCATCGTCCGGCGAGAGCGGCAACGGGATGCCGACGACGAGGCGTTCGGGTTGCCACTCCTGCACCAGCTTCGCGATCGCTGCGAGGCCGTCGTCGTGCCCGGTCGCGACGACGATCGCCGCGGGACGGGCCTGGCGAAGAAGGGTGTTGCCCACTGCAACGCCGATGCGGCGCGCCCCGACGTCGAAGCCGAGGACGGTCTCGCTCAAGGTCGATGCCGCAGCATAAAAGACGTCGACGCGAGGCCGTCAGGCATGGCCCGCCTCGCCCGACAGCATGGCCGGATCGAAACCCAGCAGATGGATGGCCGACGTCCGACGATCGGCATGCGGCACGTCGAAGACGACCGACGGATCGGCCTGCACGGTGAGCCATGCGTTGAGGGCGATCTCGCTTTCGAGCTGCCCCGCATCCCACCCGGCATAGCCGAGCGCAACCATCACGTGCTTGGGACCGCGACCATCGGCCATCGCCTCGAGCACGTCCTTGGACGTGGTCAGCGACAGCCCGCTGCCGTCGTCGCCGCGCGCGGTCAGCGTGGAGCCGTACTCGACGTCCGACTGGTCGTGCAGCACGAACCCGCGGTCGGTCGCCATCGGGCCGCCGTAGCAGACCGGCTGCGCGCCGAGCACGGCGATTTCGAGCTTCATGTCGACGCGTTCGAAGAGTTTCTCGAGCGTGAGGTCGGTGGGGCGATTGATGACGACCCCCATCGCGCGCTCGGGCGTGTGCTCGAGCAGGTAGACGACGGTGTCGGAAAAGCGCGCATCGGCCATGCTGGGCATGGCGATGAGGAAGTGGTTCGCGAGACTGAGCGTGGACGGAGTCGAGG
>JBBRRW010000476.1:0-1047 GCA_038245975.1 Burkholderiales bacterium | reverse complement strand
TTCGACGCGCCCACCGTGCGGATCACGTACGCGATGCGCAGCTCGTCGGTGCCGAGCTTCAGCGAACGGAAGTAGGGCTCGTTGACGTGGATGTCGAGGTCCGGCAGCGGGCCGAGATTGCCGTTGCTGGTCAGCACGCGGCGGTTGCCGAGGTCGGTCACGCGATAGATCACTGCGTCGCCTTCGTCGGCCAGCAGCCACAGCAGCGCGTCGGGCGACAGCGCGATCTGCGTGCTGTCCTGCACGCGGCGGACCTGGTTGGCGAGGACCTGCACGTCGTCGAACAGCGAGCGGTCGTAGGCCTGGTTAGCGAAGCGCGTGGCGACCGCGTAGGCGGCCGCCGCGCCGACGCAACCGAGGACCAGCAGGCCCAAAACGAGACGTCGTGCGAGCGAGACCTTCAGTGAGGTCGTCACTGCGGTCCTTCTTCGACCGCAGCGCTCTCGCGCAGGACGTAGCCGAGTCCGCGCACGTTGTAGATCTCGATGTCTGCCTCGGCCAGCTTCCTGCGCAGTCGATGGATGTAGACCTCGACCTTGTTGTCGACCGCGACGCCTGCGTCGCCGATCAGCCCCGCCAGGCTCGCCTTCGACAGGATGCGTCCGGCCTTGCGCACCATCGCCTCGAGCAGCGCGGTCTCGTGGCGCGACAGCGCCAGCGACTTTCCGTCGATCGATGCCTGGCGCGTCTCCCAGTCCCAGGCCAGGCGACCGATGCGCGGCTGCGCGGGCAGGCCGCGCCGCAGCAGCGCGCGTACGCGCGCCTCGAACTCGGGCAGGTCGAAGGGCTTCGTGAGGTAGTCGTCCGCGCCGTTGTCGAGGCCGCGGACGCGCGCCTCCATGCTGTTGCGCGCCGACAGGATGAGGACCGGCAACCCGACGTTGGACCCGTCGCGGCGGCCGCGCAGGCGCGTCAGCACGTCGAGTCCGTCCATCTGCGGCAGGCCGAGGTCCAGCACGAGCAGGTCGAAGGACACAGTGGCCAGCAGCGTGTCGGCGTGCGCACCGTCGGCGGCCCCGACGACCTCGTGGCCTGACGCGGCGAGCA
>JBBRRW010000475.1:0-1052 GCA_038245975.1 Burkholderiales bacterium | reverse complement strand
GAAGTTAACACGTCGTCGCCGGTCGACAAACTCGTCCGCTGCTGCGGCCGGAGAACTCCGCGGGCGTAGCGGCGTCGGAGGGATTGTCCGGGCAGATCCGGCCGAGGCGATCGTTCGTCGCGCGGTGCGCGGCGCAGCCTTGCTTCGGTCCGGTCGGCGCGCGAGATTCCGGTTTTGGCGACGGGCGTGGCAACCGTCGCCTCGGCATACGCCGCCCCTCGGCCTGCCTCCCGTCCCTCACACCCCTCCACCATCCAGAGAAGGAAATTCATGAAAACGCGCATCCTCGGCACCGACGGTCCGACCGTCTCTGCCATTGGCCTCGGCTGCATGGGCATGTCGGAGTTCTACGGCGTGGCCGACACGACCGAAGCCGTCGCGACGATCCATCGCGCGCTCGACCTCGGTGTGAACTTCCTCGACACAGCCGACATGTACGGCCCGTTCACCAACGAGAAGCTGGTCGGCGAGGCCATCCAGGGACGACGCGACGAGGTCGTGCTCGCCACCAAGTTCGGCAACATGCGCGGCCCGAACGGCGAGCGCCTCGGCATCAACGGTCATCCCGACTACGTGCGCAAGGCCTGCGACGATTCGCTGGCGCGGCTCGGCGTCGATCACATCGACCTCTACTACCAGCACCGCGTCGATCCGACCGTGCCGATCGAGGACACGGTCGGTGCAATGGGCGAGCTGGTCGCCGCCGGCAAGGTGCGCTTCCTCGGCCTGTCCGAAGCGGCACCCGAGACGCTCGAGCGCGCGCTGGAGGTCCATGCGATCCATGCGCTGCAGACCGAATACTCGCTGTGGTCGCGCGACCCCGAGGACGAGCTGCTGCCGATGTGCCAGAAGTTCGGCATCGCGTTCGTGCCGTACAGCCCGCTCGGCCGCGGCTTCCTGACCGGCCGCTTCAAGACCCGCGACGACCTGCCCGAAGGCGACTTCCGGCGCAACGGACCGCGCTTCTCCGAGGCCAACTTCCAGAAGAACCTCGACGTCGTGCAGAAGGTGGGCGAGATCGCGAAGGAGAAGGGCTGCACGCCCGCGCAGCT
>JBBRRW010000474.1:0-1073 GCA_038245975.1 Burkholderiales bacterium | reverse complement strand
GCTGCGCGCGACCGGCCTGTGCCACACCGATCTCGAAGTGATCCAGGGCACGCTCGCCTACCCGCTGCCGATCGTGCTCGGCCACGAAGGCGCGGGTGTCGTCGAGGCGGTCGGCGCACACGTGACGGACGTGAAGGTGGGGGACCACGTGATCTGCTCGTGGAACCCGTATTGCGGCCACTGCTTCTATTGCGACCGCGGCGTGCGCATCCTGTGCGAGCGGCTCAAGAGCACGGAGCCGAAGGGCCTGCTGATGGACGGCACCACGCGGATGACGCGCGACGGCGAGCGCGTCCACCACTTCTTCGTCACGTCGACGCACGCCGAGTACACCGTGTTGCCCGAGTCGGGCGCGATCCCGGTCTCGAAGGACGTGCCGTTCGACGTCGCCTGCATCATCGGCTGCGGTGTGATGACCGGCGTCGGGGCGGCGGTCCGCAAGGCCCGGGTGGCGCCGGGCTCGAGCGTGCTGGTCATCGGCACCGGCGCGGTCGGTCTCAACGTGCTGCAGGGCGCACGGCTCGCCGGTGCCGGTCGGATCATCGCGGCGGATGTCAGTCCGACGCGTCGCGAACGCGCGCTGCAGTTCGGCGCGAACGACGTCGTCGATGCGGCGGCGCCCGACGTGCTCGACACGATCCGCGCGATGACCGCGGGCCGCGGCGTCGACACGGTATTCGAGGCGGCCGGGCATCCGGCGGCGTTCCGGCTGTCGGTCGAGGCGGTGCGGCCGGCGGGTGAGGTCGTCTGGCTCGGCAAGATCAACGTCAACGAGGAGGTCGCGTTCCGCTGGGGCTCGCTGATGGGCGAGAAGCGGATCGTGCGGTCGAGCTACGGCGACGCGCTGCCGAAGCGCGACTTCCCGTGGATCGTCGAGCAGTATCTCGAAGGCCGCATCAAGCTCGACCAGCTGATCACGGCCCGCATCGCGCTCGACGACATCAACGACGGCTTCGCGATGCTGGCGCGCGGCGAAGGGATCCGTACCGTCGTCGTGCTGCCGTGAACGCGGAAGGCGGTCGGCATCCACCGCTCGCGCCCGACCACGTCGACGCGCCGCATCGCGAATACCG
>JBBRRW010000473.1:0-1075 GCA_038245975.1 Burkholderiales bacterium | reverse complement strand
GCCGACGGCGCCTCGACCGACATCGGCGAGCTCGCGCTCGGCCAGAACATGCTGGTCGCGTTCATGCCCTGGAACGGCTACAACTTCGAGGACTCGATCCTCATCAGCGAGCGCGTGATCGCCGAAGACCGCTACACCTCGATCCACATCGAGGAGCTCGTGGTCATGGCGCGCGACACCAAGCTCGGCGCCGAGGAAATCACCCGCGACATCCCGAACCTGGCGGAGAACCAGCTCGCTCGTCTCGACGAGTCGGGCATCGTCTACGTCGGCGCGGAAGTGAACCCGGGCGACACGCTGGTCGGCAAGGTCACGCCCAAGGGCGAGACGACGCTGACGCCGGAAGAAAAGCTCCTGCGCGCGATCTTCGGCGAGAAGGCTTCCGACGTGAAGGACACGTCGCTGCGCGTCGACCAGGGCACCAACGGCACGGTCATCGACGTGCAGGTGTTCACGCGCGAAGGCATCGTGCGCGACAAGCGCGCCCAGCAGATCATCGACGACGAGCTGAAGCGCTATCGCCTCGACCTGAACGACCAGCTGCGCATCGTCGAGGCCGACGCGTTCGACCGGATCGAGAAGATGCTGGTCGGCAAGCCCGCCAACGGCGGGCCGCAGAAGATCGCCAAGGGCACGGTGATCGACAAGGCCTACATGGCAAGCGTCGAGAAGTACCACTGGTTCGACATCCGCCCGTCCGACGAGGACCTCGCCAACCAGCTCGAGTCGATCAAGAACTCGCTCGAGCAGACGCGGACGATGTTCGACAGCGAGTTCGACAACAAGAAGAAGAAGCTGACGCAGGGCGATGAGCTGCCCGCGGGCGTGCTGAAGATGGTCAAGGTCTACCTGGCCGTCAAGCGCCGACTCCAGCCGGGCGACAAGATGGCCGGCCGTCACGGCAACAAGGGCGTGGTCTCGAAGGTCGTGCCGGTGGAAGACATGCCGTACATGGCGGACGGCACGCCGTGCGACATCGTGCTCAATCCGCTCGGCGTGCCGTCGCGGATGAACGTCGGCCAGGTGCTCGAGGTTCACCTCGGCTGGGCCGGCAAGGGCATCGGCCAGCGCATCG
>JBBRRW010000472.1:0-1087 GCA_038245975.1 Burkholderiales bacterium | reverse complement strand
ATCAAGGTGTGGCGGGCGGGGTTTCGCGGAGGCCGCGGGACCTGGCAGCGACGCCGCGCCATCCCCATTCATCGGCACGCCCCGTACGGGCTTGAGTCGCTCCGGCAAGAAAACCGACAGGACGGCGCAACGATGCGCATCGCGCGCCGATGAGACCCCATTCTTGCGGGGCATCGGGCCGCGCTGCGACCCGCTATGGCGATGGCTGCGCCATCGCGGGGCAGCGCTCAGCGTCTGGGCGACTTGTTGAGCTCGATGCCCAACTGCTTGAGCTTGCGATACAGGTGCGTGCGCTCGAGTCCGGTCTTCTCGGCGACCCGCGTCATGCTGCCGTTTTCCTGGGCGAGGTGGTACTCGAAATACGCGCGCTCGAACGCGTCGCGCGCTTCGCGCAGCGGCAGGTCGAGCGGCACGTTGCCGCGAATCGGAAAGGCGCCCAGCGCACCCGACGGATCGATGCCGTGCGCGAACGGGCCGACGGTCACGCTGGGGCTCATCGACATCGCGACGCCGACGTCCGGCGGCAGCGCGCCGAACGACGCGATGCCGTTGCGCGTCCCCAGGTCGAGAGGCTCGCCGGCCGCGCCCTGCAGACCGCTGTTGACCGGCCGCGGACCGCGGACGGCCGCCGCCTGCGCGAGCGCACGCATGGAGCCGCGGTCGAGACCCTTCTGCACGGCCCGCAGCAGCTTCTGGAGGGCGATGGGTTTTTCGAGGAAGTCGATCGCTCCGATGCGGGTGGCCTCGACGGCGGTGTCGATGGTGGCGTGCCCGGACATCATGATCACCGGCATCGTCAGCGCGCCGACCGCTGCCCATTCCTTGAGCAGGGTGACGCCGTCGGTGTCCGGCATCCAGATGTCCAGAAGGACGAGATCGAAGGTCTCCGCCTGCCGCTTGCTGCGCGCCGCGGCAGCGTTTTCGGCGACCGAGACGACGTGTCCCTCGTCACCGAGGATCTCCGACAGGAGTTCACGGATTCCGACTTCGTCGTCGACTACGAGAATGTTGGCCATGCGTTGCCGTGAATTTGATAACGAGGCTGCCCAAAAAGGGACAGCCTGCGATGCAGGGACGGCAGAAGAGT
>JBBRRW010000471.1:0-1094 GCA_038245975.1 Burkholderiales bacterium | reverse complement strand
GCTGCGCGCCTACATGATCGTGATGATCGCGCACCTGTCGAGCAACAAGCTCGCGACCGGCGTCGACCACCTGATCTACGGCTGGCTGTTCTTCGGCCTCGTGATGATGCTGCTGTTCTGGGTCGGCAACTTCTGGCGCGACGACGACGAGAGCGACCTCGCGGCACCGGCTGCGGGACAGGTTCCCGCCGCCCCGGCCACAGGCGGAAGCAGCGCGCGCGCACTCGCGCTCGTCACGGCCGCCGTGATCGCGGTCGCCGCGCCGTGGCCCGCGCTCGGCGACTGGCTGGAGCGCGTGGCCGACGGCCCGCATCCAGGCGCGATCGGCATCGACGGGATCGCGGGATGGCAGGCGCCCGCCGAACCTTTCACCGGCTTCGTCCCGCATTACGGCCGCGCGCGCTCCACGCAGAACGAGACCTTCGCATCCGGCGATCGCAAGGTCGCGCTGTTCGTCGGCTACTACAGCGGGCAGTTGAGCAACGGCGCGCTCGTCACCTACGACAACGACGTCGTGATCGTCGCCGACAAGGTGTGGGGCGCGGTCGCGCGGCGCGGCCGTACCGTCCCGGTGGGCGGCGCGTCGCTCGACGTCGTCGAGAGCGAGGTCAAGGGCGATACGCCGCGCGGCAGCGAGCGGCTGCTGACCTGGCGCTGGTACTGGATCAACGGTCGCCTGACGACCAGCAACTATCTGGCGAAGGCCTACAACGCGATCGACAAGCTGACGGGTCGCGGCGACGACTCGGCGGTGATCGTCGTGACCACGCCGATGAACGGCCCCAACGATCCGCAGGCCGCGGCCACGCTCGAAGCCTTCGTGGCGGCGGCGCAGCCGCAGATCCAGGCGCGGCTCGCTGCACTGCGCGAACAGGCGCGGCGATGAACGGCCGTCCGCTCATCGCGCACGTGGTCTATCGCTTCGACGTGGGCGGTCTCGAGAACGGTGTCGTCAACCTGATCAACCGGTTGCCGGCCGACCGCTACGATCATGCGGTCATCGCGCTGACCGAGGTCACCGACTTCCGCAAGCGGGTCACGCGCGACCGCGTGAGCTTCCATGCGCTGCACAAGCCGCCGGGTCACGGCGTCGC
>JBBRRW010000470.1:0-1108 GCA_038245975.1 Burkholderiales bacterium | reverse complement strand
GGGATGAACGGCGTGTCGCGCGGCATCGTGCAGGCCGCCGCCGCGCTCGGGTTCACGCCGCGCCAGCAGCTCGCGCTGGTCGAACTGCCACTCGCTGCACCGACCGTGGTGGCCGGCATCCGCACCGCGGCCGTCATCAACGTCGGGACGGCGACGATGGCGGCGTTCGTCGGCGCCGGCGGCTTCGGCGAGCGCATCACGGCCGGTCTCGCGCTGAACGACGGCACGACGATGCTGGCCGGCGCCCTTCCGGCAGCCGCACTGGCGTTGATCACGCAATGGATGTTCGACGGCATCGCCCGGATGGTCGATCGACAGAATCACCGGTCCGGGCGTTGATCGAGGCGGGTCGGCCGCACGCAAGGACCAAAAATCCCATTGGCGCCGACAACGCAGGCCCCGTCGAGTCGCTAAGTTCCACGCGCACCCATCGCGACGTGCAACCTCGTCATTCATCCAAAAGGAAGGCAATCCATGAAGCATTCCATTCGCACCACGGCATTCCGGACGTCGGCACTGGCCGCCTGCCTCGCTTCCACGCTGGCCCTCGCCGGGCCCACCGGCGTGCCGTTCAAAGCCTCGCTGACCACCCATGAAGTGATCGGCTTCGACCCGGTCGCGTGCCAGTCGGCGCCCTTCCTCGCCGGTACCACCACCGCGAGCGGCCAGGCTTCGCACCTGGGGGCAGTCACCGGCAGCGGAACGGACTGCATCACGCCGACCTCGGCCTACACCTCCGTGTTCTCGAACGGGAAGCTCAGCGTGATCGCGGCCAACGGCGACGAACTGCGCGCCGACTACAGCGGCAACCTGTCGCCGTCCGCGACCCCGCCGGTCTTCGTCATCAACGGGACCTATCGGATCACCGGCGGCACCGGACGGTTCGCGACTGCGAGCGGGACCGGCACGGTCGGCGGACTCGAGAACCTGGTGACCCACCAGGGTCAACTCGAGTTCAAGGGTTCGATCACCTACTGACGAGCCGTCGCCCGGATCCGCGTTGCAGCTCCTCGTCCTCGGCGGCACCGTCTTCCTCGGTCGGCATGTCGTCGCATCGGCACTCGAGGCCGGTCACACGGTCACGATCTTCCATCGCGGCACCAGCGGG
>JBBRRW010000469.1:0-1109 GCA_038245975.1 Burkholderiales bacterium | reverse complement strand
GCCGGATCGAGTTCCAGCGCCAGCACGTAGACCGGATGGCGCTCGCCGTGCAGCACGTCGCGATAGGCCGAGCGCACCGCGTGGTTCAGCACGCGGTCGCGGACGTAGCGGCCGTTGACGTAGAAATACTGCGCGGACGCCGATGCGCGGCTCGCGGTGGGCAGGCCCGCGAAGCCGCTCATCGTCAGGTCGCCGCCGTGCCACGACAGCGGCCGATTCGCGGCCGCGAATGCGTCGCCGAGCAGTTGCATCACGCGCTCGAAGGGCGGCGCGGCGTTGAGGTGCTCGATCACGCGACCGTTGTGCGACAGCGTGAACGCGATGTCGGGACGAGCCAGCGCCACGCGCCGGAAGGCCTCGAGGCAATGCCCGAGCTCGGTCTGCTCGGACTTCAGGAACTTGCGACGCGCGGGGGTGGCGTAGTAGAGGTCGGCGACCTCGATCACCGTGCCGATGCCGCCGGCGGCCGGGGCCGGACGATGCGTCGCTGCGTCGTCCGATCCATCGATCGGGATCAGCCGCAACGCATGCACCGCGTCGCGGGTCCGCGTCGTCAGCGTGACGCGGGCGACCGACGCGATCGACGCGAGCGCCTCGCCGCGGAAGCCCAGCGTCGCGACCTGTTCGAGGTCGGCGAGGCTGGCGATCTTCGACGTGGCGTGCCGCATCAACGCCAGCGGCATCTCGTCGGCCGGGATCCCGCAGCCGTCATCGCCGACCACGATGCGCCGCATCCCGCCGCCATCGAGCTTCACGTCGATGCGCGACGCGCCGGCATCGACCGCGTTCTCAAGCAGTTCCTTGACGACCGATGCGGGGCGTTCGACCACTTCGCCGGCCGCGATCTGGCTGATCAGCCCGTCGGGCAGCGCACGGATGGGTCGGCGCGAAGGCGCGTCGGACCGGGCGGTGTCGGTGGTCGAGGGGACAGCACTCATGCGGGAGACGGTGCGGTGTGGCGGGACGGCATGTGCGGGGCGGTTCGCGAGCGGAATGCCTGCAAGTCGCTGAATTATAGGCCGTGGTCCGTATGCGATCATGAGCGCTGCCCGCGTCAAACCACGGAAGTCCGCTTGGATATCGTCCTCTCCCTCGTCCAGTTCGTCCTG
>JBBRRW010000468.1:0-1113 GCA_038245975.1 Burkholderiales bacterium | reverse complement strand
TTTCATGGGTGTTCTTGGAGAGGGGTAACGATCGGCGCGGCCGCAGTGTTCGGCGCCTTCGCTTCGAGAGGTCGGGCGTAGCGCCCGATCGGGATCATCAGCAGGTAGACGAAGGTGGCATAGACGGCGATGCCGGTCCGGGCGATGAGGATCGCGCCCAATCCGCAGGCGACGAGGCCGGCGATGCGCAACAGCGTCGCATGATACGTCCCGGGTTCCATCGGATGGGTCGTCAGTTCAGGGTTGCGTCGCACGTACTGCACCTTCGACAGACCCAACAGGCCGAGCATGACCCTGTTCCCGTTGTAGCCGATCTGCGCAAGCGGGGTCGCACCGAACTCGCCGACCAGCGCGGCCGAGAACGGCATCAGGCTGACGAACGCGAGTTGCACGAGGTTGCGCCAGAGGAGCGGCGCGTCCACCGATCGTACGTAGTGGAACAGGCGATGGTGCGCGATCCAGAACGTCGCGAGCACGAAGAAACTGATCAGCCACGAAAGCGCCTTCGGAATCAGCGTGAGCATCGCGCGTGTGAGTTCGTCGTACGAGTGGACGTTGTGGGCGTCGGGGACCTTCAGCTCGATCACGAGCAGCGTCATCGCGACCGCGTAGATGCCGTCGGTCAGGGCCTCGACGCGATGCTTGCTTCACAGGATCGGCAGGCCAGTCGGGCCGATCACAGTGCGTCTCCGACGCGATGACGGCCGTTGCCGAGGCGCGCTGCGAGCGTTGCCTCGTCGAGCTTCGTGTCGGCCATCGAGGCGGCGACGATCCGC
Organism: Burkholderiales bacterium; assembly: GCA_038245975.1. Classification (GTDB taxonomy): domain Bacteria; phylum Pseudomonadota; class Gammaproteobacteria; order Burkholderiales; family Burkholderiaceae_D; genus CAHJXF01. Next base: position 337 of record JBBRRW010000468.1, on the reverse strand, counting down.
AACCAGGCGCCATCACCACAACGCACGACGCATCGTGACGAATCGACGACGAGGGCCGGTCCGCCGTCGTCGTTCGGCATCGAAGGTGGCTGGCCATAGGGCAGACGTGTGCGCTCTATCGTCACCGCATCGCCGTCGATGGTCGTCGTCGCGCCCGGATACGGCGGTGCCACCGCGCGCACGAGATCGTGGATCACCTTCGCGCCCGCGCTCCAGTCGATCCGCCCGTCCTCGGCCTTGCGGCCGCCGAAGTACGAGCCGGCCGACAGGTCGTTGCGCATGCGGAACGGGTGGCCTTGGATCAGGTCGGGCAGCGCGCGCCACAGCGTTTGCTCGG
>JBBRRW010000467.1:0-1115 GCA_038245975.1 Burkholderiales bacterium | reverse complement strand
GGCGGATTTTCGAACCGTGTCACGCGCGGGGAGAGCCAGCCGATCATGCAGCGATCATCGCTTGAATGGCATGCGAGGGTCTCACGGCCTCCCGAAGTTGTTCGAATGCCGCACCGCGCACGCTGGGCACGGCACGCGCCGGTGCATACGTCTCGGTGGCGCCTCTGTTCGGCGTGCTCGTGTCGCTGGCGCTCTGGCTCGAGTTGCCGGGTGCCGCGTTCGGGATCGCGACGGTCGCGATGGGCTGCGGCGTGGCTGCCTGTCGGCGAGCGGCACGCGCAGGGTCGCGGGCACCGTCACCGATGATGTCAAAGGCGATCGACACTGCGCCCCGCCGCCCTTTGCGCCGGATAGCGCTGGGCTAGAATCGATCGATGGATATCGGCCACCCGACCCTCGTCAGCCCCGCCCCGAAGAACCAGCCGGTCAAGCGCAGCGGCGGCCTCGAACTCGCGTTCGCGCAGGTCGTGCTGTGGGGCTTCAACAAGCACTACCGGCTGTTCCGCGAGATCACGCAGCAGGCCAAGCAGCGCTTCGAACAGGCGCGCTGGCAGGAAGCGCAGGACGCGTCGCGCGAACGACTGGAATACTACGACCGGCGCGTCGCGGAGACCGTCGAACGTCTCGAGCGCGAGTTCCATACCGACAAGCTGACCCAGGACTTCTGGCCGCAGGTCAAGTTCCAGTACATCAACCTGCTGCTCGACCATCTGCAGCCCGAATGCGCGGAGACCTTCTTCAATTCCGTCTGCTGCCGCATCCTGCATCGCAACTACTACAACAACGCGTTCCTGTTCGTGCGGCCGACGATCTCGACCGAGCATCTGGATGCGGACCCGCCGGCCTATCGCGCCTACTACCCCGGCACCGACGGCCTGCTGCCGGCGCTGCAACGCGCGTTCGCCGACTTCGATCTGGCGACCCCGTTCCAGGACCTGGATCGCGACCTGCGGCTCGTCGTCGCCGCGGCGGCACTGCGCTTCCCGCAACCGTTCGAAGGTGCGCCGAACCACCAGGTTCGGCTGCTGTCGTCGCTGTTCTTCCGCAACAAGGGCGCGTATGCGATCGGCAAGATCATCAACGGCAACTTCAACCTGCCGTTCGCGATCCCGATC
>JBBRRW010000466.1:0-1118 GCA_038245975.1 Burkholderiales bacterium | reverse complement strand
CTCGAGGTCGAAATCGGCCCCGGTCAGCAGGTCGTGCGTCGTCGGCATGACAACCGGGGCTGCCCGCTCGAAGCCCTATCCTCGCGCGCCGGTCGATCGCGCGCCGCGGACCGGCTATGCTTCGAGCCGCTTCGCTCGCCCTCCGAGACCCGATCGCCGTCCCCCGTGCCTTCCTTGACCCTGTCCCGCATCGTCATCATCGTGGTCGTCCTTCTCGTGGTGGCCGCATTCTTCCTCTGGACCCCCGACGAGGACCGCGCCGCGCTCGAAGCGAAATACCTCGCGTCGCCCGCGGACCTGATCGAGGTCGCCGGCATGCGGCTCGACGTCCGCGACAGCGGTCCGAAGGACGCGCCTGCCGTCATCCTGCTGCATGGCTTCGGCTCGAGCCTGCTGACCTGGGAGGCGTGGGTGCCGGGACTCGCGACCCGTCATCGCGTGGTGCGCTTCGACCTGCCGGGCAGTGGCCTGAGCGACCCCGACCCCACCGGCGACTACACCGACGAACGCAGCATGGCCGTGCTGATCGCGCTGATGGACCGCCTCGGCATCGGGCGCGCGACCGTGTTCGGCAACTCGATGGGCGGGCGCATCGCGTGGACCTTCGCAGCGGCGCATCCCGAGCGCGTCGACAAGCTGGTGCTGATCTCTCCCGACGGCTTCGCGAGTCCGGGCTTCGAGTACGGCCGCACGCCGAAGGTCGGCGTGACCGCGCAGGCCATGCGGTTCGTGCTGCCGAAGCAGCTCGTGAAGATGAGCCTCGCGCCCGCGTACGCCGACCCCAAGGCGATGACCGACGAGCGGCTCGATCGTTACTACGACCTGCTCCGCGCGCCCGGCGCGCGCAAGTCGATGATCGCGCGGATGGAACAGTCGATCCGTTTCGATCCGGTCGGACGGCTGCAGACGATCCGCGCGCCGACGCTGATCCTGTGGGGCGAGGAGGACCGCGTGATCCCCTTCACCAATGCCGCCGACTACGTGAAGGCCATCCCCGGCGCCGAGCTCGCGGCCCTGCCGGGGGTCGGGCACCTGCCGCAGGAAGAGGCGCCGGCGCGATCGCTCGAAGCGGTCACGCGCTTCCTCGATCGCTAGGACACTAGAGCCGGGCGGCTGCG
>JBBRRW010000465.1:0-1124 GCA_038245975.1 Burkholderiales bacterium | reverse complement strand
CGAGATCAAGGCGATGAAGGAGCACGGCTACTCGACCGAGTTCGCGGTCGGCGTGACCGCCGCGTCGGCGACGCTCGGGCCGATCATTCCGCCGAGCCTGCCGTTCGTGATCTACGGGATGATGGCCAACGCCTCGGTCGGTGCGCTCTTCCTCGCGGGCATCCTGCCCGGCGTGATGATGGCGATCCTGATGATGCTCACGGTCGCGTACTTCGCGCACAAGAACGGCTGGGGTGCCGACGTCAAGTTCTCGGGCTCGCGCTTCGCCAAGGCGATGGGGGAACTCGCCGTCGTCGTCGGCTGGCCGCTGCTGCTCTGGGCGGTGGTCGCGCGGGTCGGCGCGCCGCCGCAGATCTCGGTCTTCGTCGGCCTGGCGCTGCTGTTCGTGCTCGACCGCATCTACCGCTTCGAGGCGCTGCTGCCGATCATGACGCCGGTGCTGCTGATCGGCGGCATGACGACGGGACTCTTCACGCCCACCGAAGGCGCGATCGCCGCCTGCGTCTGGGCGATGATCCTCGGCTTCGCCTGGTACCGCACGCTCAACTGGAAGATGTTCGTCAAGGTCTGCCTCGACACCGTCGAGACGACCAGCACCGTACTCTTCATCGTCGCCGCCGCGTCGATCTTCGGCTGGATGCTGACCGCCACCGGCGTCACCGCCGACATCGCCGCCTGGGTGCTCGCGTTCACCAAGGAGGCATGGGTGTTCCTCCTCCTCGCCAACCTGCTGATGCTCTTCGTCGGCTGCTTTCTCGAGCCGACGGCAGCGATCACGATCCTGGTGCCGATCCTGCTGCCGATCGCGACCCAGCTCGGCGTCGACCCGATCCACTTCGGCCTGGTGATGGTGCTCAACCTGATGATCGGCCTGCTCCACCCGCCGATGGGCATGGTGCTCTTCGTGCTGGCGCGTGTCGCCGGACTCTCGTTCGAGCGCACGACGATGGCGATCCTGCCCTGGCTGGTGCCCCTCCTGGTCAGCCTGGGCATCATCACCTACGCGCCCAGTCTCGTGCTCTGGCTGCCCAAGATGTTCTTCTAGCCGGCGCGGGCGCTAGCCGCGATAGAAGTACGGATCGAGGACCGAGACCTCGGTGATCCTGTCGACCGGCAGCTTGTTG
>JBBRRW010000464.1:0-1130 GCA_038245975.1 Burkholderiales bacterium | reverse complement strand
TGCTGCGCTCGACCTCGCGACCGGTACCGATCGGCGCGATCACTGCGCTGCAACCCGGCCTGCGGCAGCGATCCAGGTCCCGGGTGATGCGTCGGGTCGCGATCGGTGTGGGCGAGATGCGGCACAGAATGGACAGTAGCTTGGGCGTGCAGGTGTGGGCGATCCGCGACCGCACCCACTGGCGAACCGCGAACCAGCCCGGCGGGCAAGGTCTTCGCTGCGCAGAAGCCACGTCAGGTTGCGCCGGTTTTGCCATGCGTGGCCACCTTTCTCACGCCACGATGCTTGACACGCCGCGCTTTCGTCGCCGCCTTCGGAGCCGTCGCCCGTAACCGCTTCAGCCGCGCCTGCAGGTCGGTCAGCGGGGTAACCGAGATGTGCATCGCCCCCGCGTAGATGCAGCCTTCGTTGCCGTCGAGCGTCAGCAGATCGCCCTCGTGCAGCGTCGTCTCGCCGATCTGCAGCGTGCGGGCGGCATCGTCTAACAGCATCGCTGCGCAACCGACCAGGCAGACCTTGCCGAGCTGGCGGGCGACGACCGCCGCATGCGAAGTGCGCGCACCTCGCTGCGTGAGCAGCCCGCTCGCGAGCGCGAGCGCGGCGATGTCGCCGGTCTCGGCGTCGTGGCGCACCAGTACGACCGGGGCACCACCGGCATGTCGATCTTTGGCGGCGGCTTCGTCGAAGACGATCGCGCCGACCGCCACGCCGCTGCTTGCGCTCGCCGCGTACGCCAGCGGCGCGAGCGACCGGTCGTCGGGCGATACGGTGCGGGTGCTGACCAGTTCCGCCGGCTTCAGCGCCGCGGTGCGTTCGCGCGCGACCGCGGCCGTGATGACCCCGGCATCGCACAGGTCGAGCGCGATGCGCGCCTGCGCCTGCGCCGAGCACTTGCCGTTGCGTGTCTGCAGCAGGGAGAGCTTCGCGTCCTGCACGGTGAACTCGAAGTCCTGCATGTCGCCGAAAGTTTGTTCGAGCTCAGCCGCTGTCTCGACCAGCGCATGCCACACGCCGGGCAGCACGGTTGCGAGTTCTTCATGGCCGTGGGCGCTGCGTCGGCCCGAGACGACGTCCTCGCCTTGGGCGTTGAACAGGAAGTCGATCCACAACGCCGGCTCACCGGTGATCGG
>JBBRRW010000463.1:0-1132 GCA_038245975.1 Burkholderiales bacterium | reverse complement strand
GTCCGGTAGATGGAAGGTCGGCAGTCCGATCGGGATGCCGCCGAACGCGCTGCCGATCGTGGCCACGCCGGGCAGGTGCAGCGTGGCCTGCAACACGGTGGCGACGACCATCGCGATCAGCGGCCCAGGTACGCGCGCGAGCGGCTTGAAGCGCTGCCCGAAAAGCACCAGTCCGAGGCTGAGGAATGCCAGCGCCACGGTCGGCCAGTTCGCCTGCGGCAGCACCTCGATCAGGTGCAGCAGCTTCTCGTGGAACTGGTCGCCTTCGACCTTCGGGAGGCCGAGGAAGTCGCGCCACTGGCCGACGAAGATGATCACCGCGATGCCGGACGTGAAGCCGACGATCACCGGCGCCGGGATGAACTTGATCACGCCGCCGAGCTTGGCGAAGCCCATCAGCACCAGCATCGTGCCCGCCATCAGCGTCGCGACCTGCAAGCCGTCGATCCCGTACTTCGCGGTGATGCCCGCGAGGATCGCGATGAATGCGCCGGTCGGTCCGGCGATCTGGGTGCGGCTGCCGCCGAGCAGCGACACCAGGCCGCCGCCGACGATCGCGGTATACAGACCCTGTTCGGGCCGCGCGCCCGACGCGATCGCGAACGCCATCGACAGCGGCACCGCGACGACCCCGACGATCACGCCGGCGACGATGTTCGGCAGCCACTGGTTGCGGGCGAACAGCCCCGCCTTCTTCGCTTCGAGCAACGCGATCATGTCGTGGGCCGGTGGACGCGACCGCCGGCGGTCGCGGCGTCGTGCCGACGCGCCGCGGGCCACGCTTCGCGGGGCGCTGAGGGCGGCGGACGACGCGTCATGACGGCGGGACCCTCGTCACTTGCGGTATTTCGGACCGAGCGTCGCGACGATCCGGTCGGCGTCGTAGACGACGGCCGTCGTCTCCGGACGATCGCCGTAGCAGACGATGGTGATCGTCGTCGCGGGGACCGAGACGACATTGGTGGCGAGCGACACGGCCGAGCCCGTCGCCGCGTAGCCGCCGCTGGTGAAGAAAGTGAAGCCGTTCTGCAGCGCGACCTCGGCGCTGCGCAGCAACGCCATCTCGTTGGTCTCGGCCTGGTTCGACCCGATGTTGCCCTTGACCGTCACGCGGAACACGTTGCGACCGACC
>JBBRRW010000462.1:0-1141 GCA_038245975.1 Burkholderiales bacterium | reverse complement strand
GAGGTCGACCCCGCCCAACCGCCGGACCTGTCACGGGCCATGCGCTTCTTCACGCCCGACAGCCGGCTGCTGCTGCAGGCCGCGATGGACGCAGCCGTCGCCAACGGCACGCCCTGGGATCTCGAACTGACGCTCGTCACGCCGCACGGCCGGCTGGTGTGGATCCGCACGTTGGGCAGCGCGGATCTGAAGGATGGCAAGGTCGTGCAGCTCCACGGGACGGTCCAGGACATCACCGAGCGCAAGCTTGCCGAGAACCGTCAGGCCGACAGCGAGAAGCGTCTGCGCGGCATCACCGACAACCTGCCGGCGCTGATCGCTGAGATCGATCCGCTGGGCCGCTTCCGCTTCGTCAACGAGACCTATCGCACCTGGCTCGGCATCGACCCGCCATCGGTGCTCGGCAAGCACGTTGGCGACGCGGTCAGCCTCGACTACTACGCGGGGCGGCGGGACTATCTGGCCCGCGCGTGTGCCGGCGAAAAGGTGTCGTTCGAGCAGACCCTGAAGCTGCCGATCGGCGAGCGCTGCCTGCAGACGGCGTACCTGCCGCACTTCGACCACGCCGGCGCGGTCAGCGGCGTCTACGCGCTGACGAGCGACATCACCGAACTGAAGAAGACGCAGCACGAGCTCGATCGGCTGGCCCGCTTCGACGCGCTGACCGGGCTCGCGAATCGTCGGCAGTTCGAGGAAAAGCTCGGCGAGGCGATGGCGCGGACCCGCCGCACCGGCCATCCGATCGCCGTGCTCTACATCGACATCGATCGCTTCAAGAGCGTCAACGACCGCCACGGCCACGCGATCGGCGACGCCGTCCTGGTCGAATTCGGCGAACGCCTGAAGAAGGTCGTGCGCGAGACCGACGTCGTCGCGCGGCATGCCGGCGACGAGTTCGTCGTCATCCTCGAGAACATCGCCGACGAGGCCGAGGCCCGCGCCGTGGCGACCAAGCTCGTCGCAGCGATCCATCCGGCCTTCGCCGCCGGCGGCCGGTCGATCGACGTGACGACCAGCGTCGGTGTCGCGCTGTTCAACGGCGGCACCGACGACGGGTCGGCGCTGCTGTCACTGGCCGACGGCGCGCTGTACCACGCGAAGGCGCACGGCCGCGATCGCATCAGCGTCGCGATCGTCTGAG
>JBBRRW010000461.1:0-1146 GCA_038245975.1 Burkholderiales bacterium | reverse complement strand
CGACGCCCCCGGCGCGGATGATGGCCGGCGCGACGAAGCCCATCGCCTGCGCGTCAAAGCCGTCGATCACGACCGATGCGCCGAGCAGCACCCGCATCCAGGCCTGGAAGCGGCTGACCGGGCGCTCGTCGATCAGCGCGCTGAGGTCGATCCTCGACGCCGCATTCAAGCGCGCCGCGCCCGCCTGCCGTCGACCATGACCATCAGGAAGCCGCCGACCATCGCGACGTTCTTCAGGAAGTTGTTGAGCTGGCCGCTGTAGGCCTGCGGGTCGGTGACGGTCCAGAACTGGTGGGCGATCAGCGCCGCACCGAGCGTGAACGCGGCCAGCACCGCGGCGACGATGGTCTGCTTGTAGCCGACGACCAGCAGCACCGCGCCACCGATCTCGATCAGGATCGTCAGCGCCACGACCATTTCGGGCATCGGGATGCCGAGCTTGCCGAAGTAGCCCACCGTCATCGCATAGGCCAGCAGCTTGCGCAGGCCGGCGACCAGGAAGATCAGTGCCAGCAATGCGCGTGCGACGAATGCGATGCCGCGGTCGTTCTGTGTCATGCGTTTCTCCGGTGATGATTCATTGGACTTCACACGTGCGTGTCGGCGGCGGGCGCCAGCACGAAATCGTAATCGAGGACATGGCTGCCGTCGGGCCGCGCGGGCCACGCCTTGACCAGCGACGGGCGGACCCCGAAGACCGCGTCCGAGTCGAGCCAGGGACCGTCGTCGCGGAACACGTGCGTGATCAGCGTCTCGTAGCCGGGCGTGTGGATGCGGAAATGCAGGTGCGCCGGCCGCCACGGATGACGCCCGGTCGCGTTCAGCAGGCGGCCCACCGGACCGTCGACGGGGAGCGGATAGGCCGCGGGGACGACGGTGCGGAAATGGAAGGCGCCGTCGCCATCGGAACGGATCACGCCCCGACCCTGCGGCGCACCGCAGTCGGGTCGCTGCACGTCGTAGAAGCCTTCGGCATCCGCCTGCCATAACTCGATGACCGCGTCGGGGACGGCCTCTCCGCCGATGCCCTTCACGGTGCCGTGCACGTACAGGGTCGCGCCGATCGCGCCGTTCGCGACGTCGCCGCCGAGCGCGTAGCCCGGTGCGTCGTCGACGTGGAAGGGACCGAACACCGTCGCTTCGGTG
>JBBRRW010000460.1:0-1160 GCA_038245975.1 Burkholderiales bacterium | reverse complement strand
GTAGGCCGTGTTGGGATCGAACCAACGACCAAAGGATTATGAGTCCTCTGCTCTAACCGACTGAGCTAACGGCCCGCGCCGGAATCTTCGCATGCCGCTCTACGCGGACACCACGACGTCGTCGAGCGACTCGAGCGGCAGGTAGCCGCCGACCGCCCGGGTCCTGGCGAGCGGATCGAAGAGCTTCAGCGCGACGCGCTTGGCGCCCTGCCCGCACGTGAACGACAAACCGGTCAGGGCTTCGATGTTCGCGATCGTCGTCTGGAACGTCTTGTACGGCGTGAACGGCACCTCCGGCGCGGCGCGTGTCGCGGGTGCGATCTGGCTGCGCTGGTCGAGCACGTACGCGGTGGCGAAGAGCTTGTCGGAGGCGTTGATCGCCGCCACCACCTTCCAGTAGCGCAGCGGGTAACGGACACCCGGGAAGCCCGGAATCACCGGATCGCGCGCGCCGAACACCGGGCCGGTGATGACCTGCGCCTTGAAGCGGTTCTTCTTGACCGCCTGCTCCAGGATATGCAGCTCGAGCCCCGCCCAGAGCTGCTTGCCTTCGTTGAACTTGGCGGTCTGGGGCGTGCAGTTGGTCCAGTGGCAGGTGTCGTCGGCGGCGGCGATCGCGCTTGCTTCGTTGGCGCCGTACTCGAGGTCTTCGCGACGCGTGAGATGGCCGCGGTCGAACTGGTTCTTCTGGTAGCAGGCGCCCGTGACCTGCAGGTCGGCGCTGATGCGCGGATCGACGCGCCAGACGTCCTTGTTGCGCGGGATCAGGAAGCGGCCGCTGAAGTCGATGCTGGCCGCGCTGTAGATCGCGAAGCGCCGCGCCTTGTGCAGGACGACGCTGTAGTGGTGGTAGTCGAGGATGTTGCCCTTGTCGCTCAGCAGCGGCGCGACCTGCGCGGCGAGCTTGTCGCCCAGCGTCGGCAGGAAGACGCGGCCGTCGAGCTTGCCCGGGCGCAGGAAGGCGACGTCGAAGCCGTCGCGGTCGTCGTAGCGCGTGTCGAATGCCATGCGATCTCCGAAGAACGCGAAGCGACGTCCGCAGCCTACTTCTGCGACAGCGCGTTGGTGACCAGCCGCGACGTGATGTCGACGATCTGCACCATGCGGCTGTAGGCCATGCGCGTCGGGCCGATGACGCCGAGCGTGCCGACGACCTGGCC
>JBBRRW010000459.1:0-1163 GCA_038245975.1 Burkholderiales bacterium | reverse complement strand
ATCGCCCATGTCGGCAGCGCCGAGATGCAGGCCGGCGACCTGTTCGTCATCGAGACGCCGGGTGGCGGTGGGTACGGCGCGGCACGCCGGTGAGGACTTCGACGCGGGCGGCCGGGCCCGAAACGGCCGCGTCTGGCGCCGCCCGTGTCCGCATCGGTAACATGTACGCCTTTGCGCCGTCGCGCATCGATCGAAAGGCGTCCCTTCGTGCGAAACCGACTACTTCCCTTCCTTCTGCTGGCAGCCGCCCCGCTCGCGATCCGCGCGGAGTTGCCGCAGGACCGCTGGAGCCTCGCGGACCTCTACGCCACCACCGCCGACCGGAATGCCGACGCCGCCACGGTGCGCGCACAGTGATGAGACGGTCGGCGCCGTCGAAGGACCAGATGGCCTTGCTGCCGGCGTTCGAGGGCCTGACGATCGCGCACGTGCACGTGCCGGTGACGGCCGAGCAGTTCCGCGCGGCCGGCGATGCGATCGAGGCCGCCGGTGCCGTCGGCTTCGATACCGAATCGAAGCCGCTGTTCGACGTCGGCGCGGTCAGCGACGGCCCGCACATCGCGCAGTTCGCGACGTCGACCGACGCGTACATCTTCCAGGTGGGGCGCAGCGAGGGGAGGCCCTTCCTGATCGACCTGTTGCAGTCCGAGACCGTGCTGAAGGTCGGCTTCGGCCTCAGCTCCGACCTCAAGCACATCCGCGCGAAGTTCGGCGTCGAGCTGCGTGCGGTCGTCGATCTCAACGACGTGTTCCGCGCCGCGGGCTTTCGCAGCTCCACCGGCGTGCGGGCTGCGGTGGCGCTGCTGTTCGAGCGGCGCTTCCTGAAGTCGAAGCGGCAGACGACGTCGAACTGGGCGTTGCCCAGGCTCGACGACAAGCAGTTGCTGTACGCCGCCAACGACGCCTACGCGGCGCTGCGCGTGCACCAGGAGATGGAACGCTTCATCGCGCGGTTCGACAACGACCGCGGCGCGGCGGAAACCGGCGTATCCCCCACAAACTAGCCATCCGTCGCGGCCCCGCGCGCCGCCGACGGTCCAGGAGCACACGATGTTTCTCGGTCTGCGGACAGCCATCTATCCCGTGCACGATCTCGCCGAGGCCAAGCGCTGGTACACGCTGGCTTTCGAGGTGCAACCGTATTTCGACCAGCCGTTCTATGT
>JBBRRW010000458.1:0-1165 GCA_038245975.1 Burkholderiales bacterium | reverse complement strand
GCTCGGTCGCGGTCTTCTGGCCATGACGTTGCCGAGCAACGCGCGGCCTCGTCGTCGAGTGAGTGCAGTGCCAGCGCCCGTTGCGCCGCGTGCTTCGCCTTGTCGAAGCGGGGCGAGGTTGGTTCATCCGTCATCGCCGCGAGCTTGACAAGCGATATGACGAGAGTGGACAGGCCCTGCGTGAACCTGGGGTCGAGGACGCCCCCCGCGTTCGAGCAGACCGATCGTCTTCTCTACTCTTCGAAGGAGCTCTGCTAGTTGATGGAGCGCGCGCGTGCGAACAGGTCGGGGTCGTCGGTCACGGCCGGCCGCCGGCCGCTCAGTCAACGCGCCGATTGCTGGGCGTGCGCCGGCGGCATCGGCAAGCGGTGTGCCTCAGGCATCGCAGACGGTCGCGGTGGTCTCGCGTGCATCCACGCACGGGACGCGACCCGTCGGATCCGCACGGGGCCGCGACGGCCCGCCACGCCCGGTCGCTGGCCTCCATCGGCGCGCGCGACTCGGGGTGTCGCCGCACGCTCACCGGGTCGCACTTACTTCGCGGGAGCGGCGGGCGCGGCGCCGCCGGGGGCCGGCGGGTTGGGCGTGACCGTGATGCCGCGCTTCTTCAGGCCGTCGACGACGAGCCGCGCGTTGGCGTTGCCGCCGTCTGCGAGGACTTCGGCGCCGTGCGCGATCGCGAAGAAGGAGTCGCGCAGCTTCTTGGACTCCTCGATTTGCTTGTTTTGCGTCTTCAGCGCGTTGTGGATGATGTCGCGTTCGGCGCGTAACTGAATGGCCTGGAAACCGAACCAGACCAGCAGCATGGCGCCGAGGATCGCGAGCGGCAGGAACGCGCTCACCATGGCTGCTTCGTCCGACAGTTCGGACCGGGAGACGGGGGCGAAGGGTTCGCTCATCACTTGGCTCCTTTCTTCGCATCGGCCGGCGCGGCGGGGGGCGTGTCGCCTGCGTTCAGCGTGATGCCCTGGCTCGCAAGGAGTTCGATGACCGCCTTGTCCTGGTTGCGGATCGCCAGGTTGCCGAGCGCTTCGACCATCTCGCGATAGCTACCGTTGAGCTATACGTTCTGCTGCACGTATTGCGCTCGCTGGGCGAGCTGGCCTTGCGTATCTCGATTCTGGCTGAACAGCATCATGCTGTAGCCGGCGGTCAGTGCCACGAG
>JBBRRW010000457.1:0-1172 GCA_038245975.1 Burkholderiales bacterium | reverse complement strand
TCGATCTCGATCCGTTCGGCCGGCAAGGCGCCGCAGGAACAGCCGCAGCCGCCGAAGAACCTGCCCACGCCACTTCGGCCGGGCAGTCACCGGCCGAAGCGGATGCGGTGGCCGCACCGGCCTCTTCAGGAAGACGCTAGCGCCACCGTCGGTGTTCGGTGTCCAGCGTTCGGCCGTCAGCGCGTGAGGTGCTCGACGTACCACGGCATCGCCGCGGCGAGTCCCGCGTCGAGGTCATGGGTCGGCACGTAGCCAAGCAGCCGCGCCGCCTTGCCGATGTCGGCCTGCGAGTGCCGGACGTCGCCGGCCCGGAAGTCGCGATAGCTCGCTTCGTGCGATGCGACCTGCGGCGCGTAGGCCAGCAGGCCGGCCTTCAGCTTGTCGTACAGCGCGTTGAGTGAGGTGCGGCCGCTGACTGCCACGTTGTAGATCTGGTTGAGGCTGGCTTCGTCGCTGGCGGTCGCCGCCAGCAGGTTGGCCTGCACCGCGTTGTCGACGAAGCAGAAGTCCCGCGTCGTCTCGCCGTCGCCGTTGATCGCGACGGGCGTGTTGGTCAGCAACGCGGCGATCCACTTCGGGATCACGGCCGCGTACGCGCCGTCCGGGTCCTGGCGCTTGCCAAAGACGTTGAAGTAGCGCAGTCCGATCGTCGCCAGGCCGTAGCTGCGCCCGAACACGTCGGCATACAGCTCGTTGACGTATTTCGTGACCGCGTACGGCGACAGCGGCCGGCCGATGTGCGCCTCGACCTTCGGCAGCGCTGGATGGTCGCCGTAGGTCGAGCTCGATGCGGCGTAGACGAAGCGCGCGACCCGCGCGTCGCGCGCCGCCACGAGCATATTGAGGAAGCCGTCGATGTTCGCGGCGTTGGTTGCGATGGGATTCTCGAGCGAGCGCGGAACCGAGCCCAGCGCGGCCTGGTGCAGCACGAAGTCCACGCCTTCGCAGGCCTGGCGGCAATCGTCGAGTCGCGTGATGTCGCCTTCGATCATCGTGTAGCGGACCGCGCGTTCGGGTCCGACCGTCGCGAGGAACTCGTCGACGTTGCGACGATGCCCGGTCGCGAAGTTGTCGAGGCCCACGACGTGCTGGTCGAGCAGCAGCAGCGCCTCGGCGAGGTTGGAGCCGATGAAGCCGGCCGCGCCGGTGACCAGCCAGCGGCGCGGTGCTGC
>JBBRRW010000456.1:0-1183 GCA_038245975.1 Burkholderiales bacterium | reverse complement strand
GTGCCGGCGAAGACCCGCAGTCGATAGCCGTCGTGGTTCGACGGCGTGGTCGACGCCTCGAACTCCAGCCGCAGCGGTTCGCCGGGGCCGACGAAGGACAGGAACTTGGCCGCGCCGATGCGACAGGTCGTCGGTCCGGTCGACGCACGCGTGGCGCGGCGATGCCCGACGATCGCCCGCAGGCTCTCGTCGAGCAGCACCACGCCGGGCACGATCGGCCGTGACGGGAAGTGGCCTGCGAACGCGGGATGCCGGGGGTCGATCGGCAACGGCAGACGGATCATCGACGCGCGACTCCGCCGGCGGGGACGCAGCCGGTCTGTTCCGCGCGCCGCGTTTCGTTCGACGCGAGGATCTGCGCGAGCATGGCGTGCGTGAGCTTGCCGGTCGCGTTGCGCGGCAGGCGGTCGACAAAGTGGATCGGGCGCGGCAGGAACACGGCATCGATGCGTTCGCGCAGCGCCGCGAGCAGGCACGGGGCATCGAGCGTCGGCGCCACGACGATCGCGGCGAGACGCGTGACGCCGTCCCGGTCGGCCTGGTCGTCCTCGGGCATCAGGAACACCCCGTCGATCACGCCGTCGATCGCATTGAGCTGAACGGACAGATGCCCGAGCGACGTGCGCTTGCCCGCGAGGTTGACGAGATCGGCCGCACGACCGACCAGCGAGAAGCGCCGCGACACGGCGAAGGCGGTATCGATCTCGAGAACGTCCGCCAGCGGCGTCGGCTGCTCGACATGGCCGCCGCTCGCGATCGCGTTGCCCGCGGCATCCAGCGTCAGGTCGATGCGGCCGAGCAGTTGCCAGCGTGGATCGGCGGTCGGGCGTCGCGTCGCCAGCTGACCCGTCTCCGTGCAGCCGTAGATCTCGCGCACCGGCGCGTCGAAGGCTTTCTCGGTCCTGGCTGCGAGCGCCCGCGACAGCGGCGCGGTGGCGCTTACGACCTGGTCGACCGCTGGCAGCGCACCGCCTTCGTCGATCAGCGCGCGCAGATGGAAGGGTGTCGTGACCAGCATCCGGCGTCCCGGAATGCGCGCCAACGCCGCCACGATGTCGGCGGGATAGAACGGGCGTTCGGCCACGATCGCGGTGCCGCTCTGCCATGCCATCAGCAACGACGACTCGAAGCCGTACATGTGCTGCGGCGGCACGGTGGCCACGATCGCCAGCGACGACGCGAG
>JBBRRW010000455.1:0-1187 GCA_038245975.1 Burkholderiales bacterium | reverse complement strand
TGCCAGGGACGCACCGCCAGCAGCAGGCTCATCGCATGACGCTGCGCCGGCGGCAGTCGCGCATCGTCGATGTGCTGCTCGGACACGTCCTTGGCCAGGCGTTGCAGGCGATCGATCAACGCGGCCGCATGCGCCTTCGACAGCCGCGCGTTGAGCAGCACCATGAATTCGTTCTGGCCGTCGAAGGCACTGTCGAAGTACGCGTTGGCGTTCTGCCGGAAGTAGCGCTGGATCGGCCCGTTGGGCAGCCAGCGGAAGGTGCGCGCCACCAGCAGACGATAGCGGTTGTTCGGCAGCAGTCGCAGGAAGCCGATCCGGTCGAGCTTGACGAAGGCCTTGACGAGCTGTGCCGCGTCGATCTCGTAGGTTTCGAGCACGTGTTCGAAGCTCGACAGGTTCAGCGCGCAGGTGGCCGCGAGGAACAGCACCGGGTCGGCGACGAGCGTTGCTTCCTGCCGGTCGGTGAGCTCGCCAAGCAGCCGGTCCTCGGGATCGATGCCGCGCGTCAGGTCGGTGAGCTCGATCTGCGCGACCGCGCAGATCGCGTCGAGGCGGCCGAGCGTCAGGTCGCGCTTGGAGAACATGCGCTTGACGCTCGCTTCCGACAGCCCGATCGCGGTGCTCACGTGGGCATACGTGATGCCGCGCGACCTCAGCTCCTGTTTCAGTCGCTCGGCGAGCAGGGCGCTCTGTGCCATGTCCCTTCCCCCGCATGCGGTGCGCTCGTCCGGCGGGACGCAACCCCGCGCGGTACCGGTCGCGCCCGACGCTACCGCACGACTTCGGGATTGCGCGGGGCGATCGTGCCACAAAGTAGCGCGAGGGAATACCCAACGTGACGCCGATAGCATCTTGGTGCGCCGCGCTCGATCGGTCGGGCGTCCACGGCCCGGCGCACGAGTCGGTGCGAGCGGATCGAGGCGAAAGGCTATTATCGGTCGCCCCGTTCAAGCGCTCCCGCTCCCGACGCCATGCCTTCCGTCGCCGCCGCATCGACCCCTGCCGTCGCCGCTCATCCGGTCCGAGCGGCGATGGCCCTCGGTGCCCTCGGCGTCGTGTTCGGCGACATCGGTACCAGTCCGATCTACGCGTTCCGTGAATCGTTGAGAGCGGCCGGCCCGGCGCTCGCCGAGCAGGCGTTGTTCGGCGTCCTGTCGCTGATCTTCTGGGCCGTGGTGCTGATCGTC
>JBBRRW010000454.1:0-1189 GCA_038245975.1 Burkholderiales bacterium | reverse complement strand
GAAGAGCCGGTTCGGCCAGGTCGGGCCCGGCATCGACGAGAACCAGTTGTCCATCAACAGGAACCGGCTCGCCAGTTGCGCGATGACCGGAATGCCGGTGCGGTCGACCCCCTGCATCGCGACGCGCCCGCTGCTGGCCTTAAAGCCGTCCATCTTTCCGCCGTTGACCTGACGGGCCACGTCCGCGAATTCGTGCTTCGGGTCCTGCGTCAGCTGGTCGTCCGCGCCGGGCAGGAGGCCGGGCGGCGGCACGATGCTCTTGATTCCGGACAGCCCCAGCAGATGATCGAACGACCGGTTCTCGAGCATCAGGACAAACACGTGGTCGATCTTGTTCGGCATCGTCGTGCTCCGGACCGTGGGATCGCCGATCGACGCGTTGTGCCGTCTCGGGTCGCGAGATGGTGGGGTAGCAGCCACGGCAAGACAACCGCAATGTTGCATGCGAGCTGCCGGGCTTCCACTGCGGACCTGCGCCCGATTCGCTCACGATCGATGCGACGATGCGCAAAGCCACGGCCCGACATCGCGGCCGACGACCGAACGACCGGAGATCCCGATGACCCCATCCCCGCGCTGGAAGCGACGACCCCCCGGTTCCAACTGGGGCGACTTCGGTCCCGACGACCAGCACGGCCGCATCAACCTGATCACCCCCGAGAAGGTGCGGCAGGGCGTGGCCGAGGTGACAGAGGGGCTGGCCTTCTGCCTCAGTCTGCCGCTCGACTGTCCCGGCGGCAACGTGCTCAACCCGCGCCGGCATCCGCCGGTGCTGCGGCCGACGCTGCGCAACGGACAGCCGAACATGAACTACCGCCTGGCCAGCGACAACGCCGCGCAGACCGACGTGATCTGCGACGACCTCGTGCTGATGTACCTGCAGTACTCGACGCAATGGGACAGCCTGGCGCATGTCGGCCAGCTCTTCGATGTCGACGGGGACGGTCGCCCGCAGCCGGTCTACTACAACGGCTTCAGGGCAGGCAGCGACGTGGTCGGTCCGAGCGCGGGCGAAGACGCCGGGGCGCCTTCGTCGACCAGCATGCGATCGAGTTCCAAGGCCGTGGCGCTCGGCATCGAGAACATGGCCGAGCGTTGCGTGCAGGGTCGCGCCGTGCTGATCGACCTGCATCACCACTATGGCGCCGACCGCCGCGTGGTCGGCTACGACGACCTGATGCAGGTCCTG
>JBBRRW010000453.1:0-1196 GCA_038245975.1 Burkholderiales bacterium | reverse complement strand
CTGCTCGAGCGCGTGCAGACGGTGCTCGAACGCGAGCCGATCGACCCCGGCTATGCGTTCGCGGTGCTGCATCTCAACTGCGACCGCTTCAAGCAGATCAACGACAGTTTCGGTCATGCGGCCGGCGACGAGGTGCTGGCGCTGATGGCCGGCCGCCTGCGCGCCGCGCTGCGACCCAGCGACCGCGTCGGACGATCGGTCGAGGACGAGCAGATGACGGCCCGCATCAGCGGCGACGAGTTCGTGGTGCTGCTCGAAGACCTGCGCCATCCCGCCGACGTGCACGTGGTCGTCGGCCGCTTGCTGGACTCGCTGGCGCTGCCCTACCGGATCGGTGCGCATGTGCTCCACTGCAATGTCAGCATCGGCATCGTGTCGCGACCGCGCGTGGCGATCGATGCCGACGCGCTGCTGCAGGACGCGAGCATGGCGATGGACGAGGCCAAGCGTGCCGGCGGCGCCCGCTACGCGATGTTCGAGCCCGGCATGCGCGTGCAGGCCGCGCGGCGCGGCGGCATCGAGGCCGAGCTGCGCACGGCGCTGGCCGAGCAGCAACTCTTCGTGGTCTATCAGCCGGTCGTCGGCCTGCAGGGCCGGGGTCCCTTCGACGGTGGCGCGGGCGTCGAGGCGCTGGTCCGCTGGCGTCATCCGGTCCGCGGTGTCGTGCCGCCGATCGAGTTCATCGACATCGCCGAGACCACCGGCCTGATCGGTGCGCTCGGCATCTTCGTGCTGGAGACCGCGTGCCGGCAATTCATGGCGTGGCGCCACGCGCTCGACGCCGGGGCGCCGCGCCTGCTGGCCGTCAACGTGTCGCGCGCGCAACTCGGCGAGCCCGGCTTCGTCGCCACCGTCGCCGGTATCCTGCGAACGACCGGCATGGACGCGGCGCATCTGCAACTGGAAGTGACCGAGAGCCTTGCGGTGCAGGACGACGCGATGCAGGCGCGTCTGCACGAACTGAAGGCGCTCGGACTCACGCTCGCGCTCGACGACTTCGGCACCGGCTACTCGTCGCTGTCCAGCCTGCACCTGCTGCCGGTGGACACGGTGAAGATCGACCGTTCCTTCGTCAGTCGGGTCGACAGCAGCGCGCACCATCGCGCGCTGATCGAGGCGACCATCCGCGTCGCCGGCAGCCTGGGCATGAGCACCGTCGCCGAAGGCATCGAGACCGAGGCGCAGGCCGCCGCGAT
>JBBRRW010000452.1:0-1197 GCA_038245975.1 Burkholderiales bacterium | reverse complement strand
TCGACGACATCAACGACGGCTTCGCGATGCTGGCGCGCGGCGAAGGGATCCGTACCGTCGTCGTGCTGCCGTGAACGCGGAAGGCGGTCGGCATCCACCGCTCGCGCCCGACCACGTCGACGCGCCGCATCGCGAATACCGTGCCGGTGACCTCGTGCTCGAATCGGGCGAGGCGATCGTCGACTACCGGCAGTCGTTCGTCACGCACGGTACGTTGAACGCGGAGCGATCGAACGTCGTCCTGGTGTGCGCGGCGCTGACCGCGACCCATCATCGGCTCGACTGCCTGATCGGCCCCGGCAAGGCGCTGGATCCGGCGCGCTGGTTCGTCGTCGCGCCCGACCCGATCGGCAACGGGCTGTCGACGTCGCCGTCGAACAGCGCGCGGCAGCCCCGCATGCGCTTCCCGCGCTTCACGCTGCGCGACATGGTCGCCGCGCAGCATCGCCTGCTGACGGAACACCTCGGCATCGATCGCGTCCATGCGATCGTCGGCACGTCGATGGGCGGCATGCAGGCCTTGCAATGGGGCGTGCGCCATCCGGCGTTCATGCGGAAGCTGGTCGCGATGACGCCGATGGCGCGCACCGCGCCGTGGGCCGCGCTGGTGACCGAGACCGCGCGCGCCTGCCTGATGGCCGACCCGGCGTGGACCGGCGACGGCTTCAGAGCACGTCCGGTGCGCGGCTGGCGGGCATACGCGGGGCTGATGAACGCGCTGCTGATGCGCACGCCCGAAGCGGTCGATGGGCTCGCCGGCCTCGACGCCATCCACGACCGCTTCGACACGCTCGCGGCCCAGCAGCAGGCCAACGGCTTCGACGCGCACGACTACCTCTACCAGTCGTGGGCCTACGAAGCGCACGACGTCGGCACGACGCCGGGCCACGACGGCACCGCGGCCGCGTTGTGCGCGATCGCCGCCGAGACGCTGGTGCTCGCGCCGCCGCTCGACCTGTTCAACCCCGCCGCCGCCGCGCGCGCGGCGGCCGCCGCGATCCCCCGCGCCACGTTCGTCGAGATCCCGTCCGCGTCCGGCCACCTGGCCGCATCCGCGGCCAGCGCCGACGATGCGGCCTTCCTGAACCGGACGATCGGGTCCTTCCTGGACGCGACCGGTTAGCATCGTGGCTTCGTCCTTCGCGGTCCCGCTCGCCTTCATGCCCTCCCACATCCTGGTCACCGGCGGCGCCGGCT
>JBBRRW010000451.1:0-1219 GCA_038245975.1 Burkholderiales bacterium | reverse complement strand
TGCATTTATCTCGCAAACCCTGCGCACCGATGAAACGGTCGACCAGTGGACAGCCCGTGTGGCGATCTACCGCATGATGCGGCCCGGCGAGCCGCCGACCGAGGACGCGGTCGAAGCGCTGTTCCATCGCCTGTTCTATTCGGCGGACACGTACGACCTGTCGCGCGTCGGTCGGATGAAGTTCAACGCCCGCGTCGGCCGCGACGCGCCCGAAGGCGCGATGACGCTCTCGAACGAGGACATCCTAGACGTCGTCAAGATCCTCGTCGAGCTGCGCAACGGCCGCGGCGAGGTCGACGACATCGACCACCTCGGCAACCGGCGCGTGCGCTGCGTCGGCGAGCTGGCCGAGAACCAGTACCGGTCGGGCCTGGCCCGGATCGAGAAGGCGGTCAAGGAGCGTCTCGGCCAGGCCGAAACCGAAGCCCTGATGCCGCACGACCTGATCAACTCGAAGCCGATCTCGGCGGCGCTGAAGGAATTCTTCGGCGCCTCGCAGTTGAGCCAGTTCATGGACCAGACCAACCCGCTCTCCGAGATCACGCACAAGCGTCGCGTCTCTGCCCTCGGGCCGGGCGGCCTGACGCGTGAGCGCGCCGGCTTCGAAGTCCGCGACGTGCACCCGACGCACTACGGCCGGGTCTGCCCGATCGAGACGCCGGAAGGTCCGAACATCGGCCTGATCAATTCGCTCGCCCTCTACGCGCAGCTCAACGAGTACGGCTTCCTCGAGACGCCGTACCGCCGCGTCGCCGACGGCAAGGTCAGCGACAAGATCGACTACCTGTCGGCCATCGAGGAAGGCAAGTACGTCATCGCCCAGGCCTCGGCCACGCTCGACAAGGACGGCAAGCTCATCGACGAGCTGGTCTCGGCCCGCGACAACGGCGAATCGGTGCTGACCTCGGCCGAGCGCATCCAGTACATGGACGTCGCGCCGACCCAGATCGTCTCGGTCGCCGCCTCGCTCGTGCCCTTCCTCGAGCACGACGACGCGAACCGCGCGCTCATGGGCGCGAACATGCAGCGCCAGGCCGTGCCGACGCTGCGTCCGGAGAAGGCGCTCGTCGGCACCGGCGTCGAGCGCGTCGCCGCGAAGGACTCGGGCACCGTCGTCGCCGCCAGGCGCGGCGGCGTCGTGGACTACGTCGACACCAACCGCATCGTCATCCGCGTCAACGACAAGGAGACGGTGTCGGGCGAGGTCGGCGTCGACATC
>JBBRRW010000450.1:0-1221 GCA_038245975.1 Burkholderiales bacterium | reverse complement strand
GCGCGCCTTGTCGATGTCGAGCGGGTCGTGCACGCGCTGATTCCGGTACGCGCTCGACAGGCTCGGGCTGAGCTGCAGGCCGTCGGCGTGCGTCAGCAGCATCGTCCGCTGCGGATCGTGCAGCCACGGGTCGAACGCCTTCGGCATGAACTCGGGGCAGCGCTGGAGGACGCGCACGAACGAGAAGCCGCGGTGGCGGAAGGCGGCACGGACGATGTCGTAGAGCACCTCCGGCACCCAGTCGACCGCCTGGGCGATGAAGGATGCCCCCTGCACGCCGAGCGAGACGGTCAGCGGGTTCATCGGCTCGAGCGTCGCGCCGTACGGCGTGGTGTTGCTCTTGAAGCCCCGGGGGCTGGTCGGCGACGCCTGCTTCTTCGTCAACCCGTAGACGTGGTTGTCGTGCAGGATCACCGTGACGTTCATGTTGTAGCGCAGCGCATGGATCCAGTGCGCCGCGCCGATGCTGCAGCAGTCGCCGTCGCCGGTGCTGACGAAGACGTTGAGGTCGGGCCGGGCCATCTTGATGCCCTCGGCCACCGGGAAGGCGCGGCCGTGGATGCCATGGAAACCGTAGGTCTTCATGTAGTGCGGCAGCCGGCTCGAGCAGCCGATGCCGGACACGAACACCGTGTTCTCGGGCGCCAGGTTCTCCTCGCTGCACAGGCGCTGCATGGCCGCCAGGATGGCGTTGTCGCCGCAGCCGTTGCACCAGCGCGGCACGCCGCCCTGGTAATCCTCGAGCGCGTGGTGCTCCTCGTGGAGCTTGATGACGCAATGACTCAGTGCACTCATGACGGACGGCCCTTTCTCAACAGTGCGGCGCGGGCGACGCGGCAGATGTCGCCCGGCTTGATCGGCTGGCCGCGCGCCTCGCTCCAGCAGTCGATGTCGACGAGGAAGCGCGAGCGCAGCATCATCGCCAGCGCGGAATAGCGGCGGTTGTCTTCGTCGATCAGCTCGTCCTCGAGCTTGTCGGACCAGTTGCCCTCGATCGTCATCACGTGGCGGAAGCGGGCCAGGATCTCGCGGATGCCCGACGGCATCGGCTGCAGGAAGCGCAGGTGCATCGACGAGACGGCGAGGCCTTCGCCGCGCAGCCGGGTGACGGCCTCCTCGATCGCCCCCATCGTGCTGCCCCAGCCGACGAGGAGCAGGTCGCCGTCGCTGCCGCCGAACACCGGCGGCGCCTTCAGCGTCTTCTGCAGCGCGGCGAGCTTG
>JBBRRW010000449.1:0-1238 GCA_038245975.1 Burkholderiales bacterium | reverse complement strand
GTGCTCACCCTGTCCATGACCGAATCAGCAGCATCCCCCGCCAAGCGGAGCGACCCGCAAGCGGTCGCGATCCTCGCCGCGGCGATCGGTCTCGAAGCGAGTACCGGCGACGAAGCGACGTCGCTGCCATTGCGCGGCAAGAGGATCGGCCTGATGTGCGAGACCGGCTCGGCCAACGCGTTGCTGATCCGCGAGGCCGCGGAGGCACTCGGTGCCTACGTGGCCGCGATCGGACCGATGTGGCGCACGCCCTCGACCGACGAAACACTGCTTCGCATCGCCGAGGCGATGGGTCGCCTGTACGACGCGGTCGAATGCGAAGGCATGCCCCCGGCGCTTCTCCGACCCTTCGAGAGCCACTGCGGTATCCCGGTCTTCGAGGGGCTCGGTTCCGCACTGCATCCCACGGCGCACCTGGCCGAACTCCTCGACCAACGCAGACCAGCGGTCGAGCGCCGTCGGCTGATCGTGCAGGGTGCGCTGCTCGTCGCGTTGCGTTGAGCACGGCGCAGCGTCGTCTTCAGGACAGGCAGAACGCGGCGATCTTCGTCCACATGCCGTGCAGCAATGCGGTCGCCGACATCGCGACCAGCCCGAATCCCGCGATGCGCATGCCGACCGCCGGCGTCAAGGACCGTCTGATCCACGTCGGCCCTGCGGTCCGCAGGCGGAACGCCGTCGGCACGAAAGCCAGCGCGGGCAGCGAACCGAGCGCATAGGCGCCCATCACGAGGGCACCGCCGAGCGGGTCCGAGGCGAGCGCCGCGATCAGCAGCGCGCCCTGCAAGGCCCCGCACGGCCAGAAGACCCATGCGAGTCCCGCGGCCGATGCCTTGGTCGGCGACATCCTGCGCAGCGGCCGGACGCCGCCGGCCAGGGCCGTGGTCTTTCGCCGGACCGGCTTCCCGGTCCAGAGCCACAGGACACCGATCGCGAGGAACGCCAGTTGCAGCAGGATCCAGAACGGACGCAGCACCGGCGCGGCCTGGGTCCACAACCCGATCAGTGCGACGCTGGAGCCGGCCACCGCGCCGCCTGCCATGTATCCGGCGATGCGGCCGAGGTGGAAGCCGGTCGCGTCGCGTCGCCCGCCCGCGGTCAACGCGGCGCACGGCGATCCGCACATCGCGATGCAGTGTGGCGACGCGCCGATACCCAGGACCAGTCCGGTCGCGATCAGCACGGCGTTCATCAGACCATCCGCGAAAATCGGTTCACGTCCTGCGCTGCCTGCAGGT
>JBBRRW010000448.1:0-1243 GCA_038245975.1 Burkholderiales bacterium | reverse complement strand
GACAGCCCGGGACCGCGAGGATGTTGAGCGGTCCGTCGATCTCCCGGACCAGCGTCGCGATGGTCTTGCGATCGGCGGCGCCCGGCACGAACAGGCAGTGGGCGCCTGCCTCGCGATAGCGGTTGGCGCGATCGATGCTGGTGCGCAGGCGCTGGCCCTCGCCTTCGAGCTTGAGCCAGTAGCCATCGGTGCGCGCGTTGACCACGATCGGCACGCCGGCCGCGCGCGCGGTCTCGCAGACGATGCGGATGCGCTCGGTCTGCGCCACGAGGTCGGCGAGCCCCGCGTCCGAACCGTCCTCGATGTTGACGCCCGCCGCACCGATCGCGATGACCTCGCGGATGGTCGCGGCAACTGCGTCGTCGGTCGCGCCGAGGCCCGACAGGAGGTCGGCGGTGACCGGCACGTCGACCGCGTCGACGATGGCCCGGATCGCCGCGAGCATCACGTCGCGCGGCATCCGCTCGTCGTCGGGAAAGCCGTTGCTGAACGCGACGCCGGCGCTGCCGGTGCCGATCGCCCGCATCCCCTCGACCTCGAAGACCCGCGCGCTGGCCGCATCCCACGCGTTGGCGAGGATCAGCACGTCGGGACCTCGATGGAGCCGCTGGAAAGCCTCTGCCTTGTCGATGCGCATGACGACCTTCAGGCGGCGCGGTCGGGCAGCGCTGCGGGCTCGTTGTAGCTCTTCACGGCCGTGCCGCTGTAGAGGATCTTCGCGTTGCGCTCGGTCACGTCCTTGTGGAGCTGGACGAACGCCGGGTCCATGTCCCGCGTCGGCCGCGGTTCGAGCGTGAAGTGATGGAAGCGGTCGGTCCCGCGGACTAGCGTCGCGCTGTCCTCGCCGACCACCTGCGCGACGCTGGTGGGGATGTAGCGGATCGCGAAGCCGATGCGGCGATCGTTCGACGGATTGGCCGGCGAGCCATGCACGACCCGCACGTGATGCAGCGAGATCTCGCCCGGTTCCAGTTCCACCGTGACCGCGGTCTTCTCGTCGACGTCGACCGCGATCTCCTGGCCGCGCGTGAGCAGGTTGTTCTTCGCGAACGTGTCGTGATGCGGGATCTGGTCGGCCTTCTGCGTGCCGGGGATGAAGCCCATCGCGCCGTTGCTGGCGTTGCTCGGCGTCAGCGCCAGCCACGCGGTGACGACGTCGGGCCGGCTGAGCCCCCAGTAGGTCGAGTCCTGGTGCCACGACACGAAGGCCGGGTGGTGCGCTTCCTTGATGAAGAAGTTGGTG
>JBBRRW010000447.1:0-1253 GCA_038245975.1 Burkholderiales bacterium | reverse complement strand
GAGTTGCAGGTGTCCGAATGAGCAACGACGCGACGGATCCGCTGGCGCGACCGCCCGCTGCCGCCGGCGGCAGCCGCTTCAGGGTCGGCGAGTGGACGGTCGATCCGGCCGTCGACGAGATTTCGCGCGACGGGTCGGTGAACAAGCTCGAGCCGCGGAAGATGTTGTTGCTGGTCACGCTGGCGCGCCGGGCTGGCGAGGTCGTCACGCCCGATCAGTTGCTCGACACGGTCTGGGCGGGCGTGGTCGTGACGCAGAGTTCGGTCTATCAAAGCGTCGCCCAGCTGCGGAAGATCCTGGGCGACAACCGGTCGACGCCGGACTACATCGCGACGGTCCCCCGCAAGGGCTACCGGCTGATCGCCGCCGTCGAGTCGATCCCGACCATCGGGCGCGACGTCGCCCCGATCCCGTCGCTGCTACCGCCGAGCCGGGTCGCGCTTCCGCTCGCCGATGCGTCGGGCATCGGCCCCGGCGCGCGCGGCCAGCCCGCCGCGCGCCGTCGCTGGCTGCTCGGCGCAGGTCTCGGCGCGACCGCCATCGCCAGCGGCGCCGGTGTGTGGTGGTGGCGATCGGGGCCTGCGATCGACGGGGCGGTGCGGATCGCCGTCCTGCCGTTCGCCGACCGCTCCGACGGCAGCATCGAACAGGCCGCAGCGGATGGGCTGGCGAACGACGTCATCCATCGCTTCGAGCGCTCCACGAACGTGCTCGTGCTGGCGCTCAACTCGACCTTCACCGTTCGGCGCATGACCGACGAGAGCGCCGGGCTGCGCGCGCTGAAGCAGCAACTCAACGCGGACTACGCGCTGCTCGGCGAGCTGTTCCGCAGCAACGACCGCATCCGTGTCGCAGTCCGCCTGCTCGCGGTCGCGAGCGGCAAGGCGGTGTGGACCAGCGTCTTCACGAAGCCCGACGATCGACTGGCCGAGATGCCCAACCTGATCGCATCCGGCGCGCTGAAGGCGCTCGGCCTGGCGGAGGGGCCGCCTTCCGAGATGAACCCGCTCGACGCCTACGAGCTGTATCTGCTCGGACTCAACGCGTTCCAGACCCAGCGTTCGATCGAAGGCATCCGCAAGGCGCGCGACTATTTCCAGCATGCGATCGATACCGATCCGACCTACGCGCGGGCCTACGCCGGCGTGGCCACCACCTGGCTGTCGCAGGCGAACTACGGCTTCGGCGTCGACATGCGCGAGGCCGGCGCGCGCGCGCAGCCGCTGGTCGACAAGGCGCTCACCCTGGACCCG
>JBBRRW010000446.1:0-1268 GCA_038245975.1 Burkholderiales bacterium | reverse complement strand
GTGGTCTCCCACACCAGCTGGGCGCCGGGAAAGCCCATCTGCGGCGGCAGATGCTCGAGCGACAGCAGCTTGAAGTGTGGACGCAGGCGGCTGCCGACCGGGACCGGCGACGGGAAGCGGACCTTGTTGAGGCCGTAGTTCACACCCATCACGGTGTTGCGGATGGAGAAGGCCTCGCCCATCAGATACGGCAGCAGCGACAAGGTCAGGAAGCCGTGCGCGATCGGTCCGCCGAACGGACCCTGGCCTGCGCGCACCGGATCGATATGGATCCACTGGCGGTCGTCGGTGGCCTCCGCGAACTGATTGACGCGGTCCTGGTCGATCGTGATCCAGTCGCCGACGATGACTTCCTGGCCGATGATCGCCTCGAGCTCCGCGACCGATTCGAATGTCCGCATGCGTGTCTCCCTCGTCTTGTGATGAATGCGTGGATCAGCTCATGCGTCGCGTCGCAGGAACAGCCCCATGCCGCGCATCGTCATGATCAGTTCTTCGTGCTGGTTGTAGACGCGCCATTCGGAGATGACCACGCCGCGATCGGGCTTGCTCTTCGAAGGTCGCACCTCCAGCGTCACGAGGTCGGCGCGGATCGTGTCGCCGGCGCGTGTCGGCTTGAGCCAGCGCAGCTCGTCGATGCCCGGCGACCCGGCGCTGGTCGAGTCGAGCAGGTAGGCATCGCAACCCATGCGCATGACCAGGGCCGCGGTGTGCCAGCCGCTCGCGATCAGGCCGCCGTAGATCGAATGCCGGGCGGCCTCTTCGTCGATGTGGAAGGGCTGGGGATCGAACTGGCGCGCGAAGGCGATGATCTCCTCGGCCGTGACGGTGCGCGGGCCGCACGCGATGACGCCGCCCACGGTGAAGTCCTCGAAGGCATAGCGCGGTCCGCTTGCCGCCATCGTCCTCACGCAGCGCGCTGCAGCGGCGCCGCCATCGCGGCGGGCGTCCCCGCGGTATCGGCAGACTCCGCGGCAACCGTCGTGCCCGCGTCGCCCGATGCGGCGATGAAGCGCTGCAGGTGATGGTCGGTGTCGCCCAGCGTCAGTTCGATCATTGTCAGACGCTTGAACAGATGGGCGGCCGGCAGCTCGTTGGTCACGCCCATGCCGCCGTGGATCTGCACCGCCTGCTGGCCGATGAAGCGCGCCGCCTGACCGACGCGGACCTTCGCGGCCGACGCGATGCGCCGCCGCTCGCGCGCGTCCGGCGACGCGGCCTTGACCGCTGCGAGATAAGCCATCGAACGGGCCTGTTCGAGATGCATG
>JBBRRW010000445.1:0-1270 GCA_038245975.1 Burkholderiales bacterium | reverse complement strand
TACATCAACGGCCCGAGCGCAGCGCTGATGTACTGGTCCAACCGCACCAAGAGCCGCGAGACCTTCCAGGGCCACTGGACCAAGAGCGGCGACAAGTACCTGCGCGATGCCGACGGCTACTACGTCTACGCCGGTCGCAGCGACGACATGCTGAAGGTCAGCGGCCAGTACGTCTCGCCGTTCGAGGTCGAGTCCACGCTGATGCTGCACCCGGCCGTGCTCGAGGCCGCGGTGATCGGCGTGCCCGACGCGAACGGACTGACGCGGACCAAGGCCTACGTCGTCGTCAAGGATCGCGACGCGCTGACCGACGACTTCGGCGAGACGCTCAAGGCCTTCGTGAAGGCGCGGCTCGCGCCGGTGAAGTACCCGCGCGAGATCGAGTTCGTCGGCGAACTGCCGAAGACCGCCACCGGAAAGATCCAGCGCTTCAAGCTGCGCGAGCGGTCGAACCTGCCGGGCGGGCGATGAGCGATCGCGACCTCGCCGGCGTTAACCCGCGCGTGTCCGTCACGGTCGACGGCGAGGCACTGGACATCGAATACCGGCGTATCGACGGTCCCGCGTCGGCGCCGCTGATGATCTTCCTGCACGAAGGCCTCGGCTCGGTCGCGATGTGGAAGGACTTCCCCGACCGGCTGTGCACCGCGCTCGGCTTCCGCGGCCTGGTCTACTCGCGCCCCGGCTACGGGACATCGACGCCGCGGCCGCACGCGGTCCACTGGCAACCCGACTTCATGCATCGCCAGGCGGAGCGGCTATTGCCCGCGCTGCTCGTCGCGCTCGACATCGACGCGGCGGTCGAGCGGCCTTGGCTGTTCGGTCACAGCGACGGCGGATCGATCGCGCTGATCCATGCGGCGGGCTTCCCGTCGCAGGTCGCGGGTCTGGTCGTGCTGGCGCCGCATCTCGACGTCGAGGCGGGCGGCCTGAGGAGCATCGCGGTCGCGCGCGACGCCTATCTCGGCACCGACCTGCGCGAACGCTTGAAGCGCCATCACGCCGACGTCGACTCCGCGTTCTGGGGCTGGAACGACGTGTGGCTGTCACCGGCGTTCCGGGACTGGAACATCCGGCCGCTGCTGTCGCGCATCACCTGTCCGGTGCTGGCGATCCAGGGCCGCGACGACGCCTACGGCAGCATGGCGCACATCGACGGGATCGCGGACGTGCTGCACGACACCGTGCTCGTGAAGCTCGACGACTGCGGGCATTCGCCGCATCGCGACCGCACGACGGACGTGATCGACGCGACCGTACACTTCGTCGG
>JBBRRW010000444.1:0-1290 GCA_038245975.1 Burkholderiales bacterium | reverse complement strand
TCGAGGATCAGGATCTTGGAATGCGTGCTCATCATGCGAGGGGACGGTGGCGTTGAAAGTCGGAAAGGATCAGGCCGTCGCGCGGCCGGCCTCAGCCGGCGTCGCGTCCTTCGCGCCGGCCGGATGCCGGCGGAAATGACGGACCGCGAGCGCGATCGATACCAGTTGCAGCGTGGCGCTCGCGAAGAAGGGCGCGCCGACGCGCCAGTCGCTCTGCGGGTAATGACTGACCGCAGCCAGCAGCGGCGCGCCGATCAGCGGCGCGAGCACCGACATCACGCTCTGCACCGCGTTCAGCGAGCCCATCGTGATGCCCTGCGCACGCGCATCGACGTTCTTCGAGATCAACCCCTGCAGCGCCGGCCCGACCGCGAAGCTCAGCGCATTGCCGACGATGATCGCGTAGAGCATCCAGGCCTGCTGGACGAAGGCATACAGCGTCATTGCGATCGCGGCGGAGATCAGGCCGAACAGGACGGTCCTCTGCTCGCCGAAACGCATCAGCAGGCGGCCGAGCAGCAGGCCCTGCACCAGGGCGGCCGTCATGCCGACGAAGAACAGCGAGATACCGTTCTGGTTCGGCGTCCAGCCGAAGCGGAAGGTGGTGAACAGGACCCAGGTCGAATGCAGGA
Organism: Burkholderiales bacterium; assembly: GCA_038245975.1. Classification (GTDB taxonomy): domain Bacteria; phylum Pseudomonadota; class Gammaproteobacteria; order Burkholderiales; family Burkholderiaceae_D; genus CAHJXF01. Next base: position 658 of record JBBRRW010000444.1, on the reverse strand, counting down.
TGAACTGCGCCAGCATCGTGAACGCGAACACCCAGACCAGCCCGCCCACGCCGCGCAGCTCGACGAGATTCTTCAGCGCGGAAAACGGATTGGCCTTCGCGAAGACGAACGGCGCGCGTCGATCGAGCGGCAGCGATTCGGGCAGGATGAAGTAGCCGTATGCGACGTTCGCCAGCGCGAGCGCGGCCGCGACGTAGAACGGCAGCCGGAGGTCGATGCCGCTCAGCAGGCCGCCCATCACCGGACCGAAGATGAAGCCGACGCCGAACGCCGCGCCGATCAGGCCCATCGCCTTCGATCGCTGGTCGGGCGCGGTGACGTCGGCGATGTACGCGCTGGCCACCGAGAAGTTGGCCGCCGTGCCGCCGCCGATGATGCGGGCGACCAGCAGCCAGCCCAGCGACGGCGCGACCGCCATCAACAGGAAGTCGAGGCCGAGTCCGGCGATCGCGAACAGCATCACCGGCCGTCGGCCGTAGCGGTCGGACAGCGCACCGAGCAGCGGCGCGCAGCCGAACTGCATCAGTCCGTAGACCGCGACCAGGATGCCGTACCAGTAGGCCTGCGCATCGCGCGAGCCGGCGAACTCGCCGACCAGCGACGGCAGCACCGGAATGATCAGGCCGAACCCGAGCACGTCGAGCAGGACCGTGACCAG
>JBBRRW010000443.1:0-1290 GCA_038245975.1 Burkholderiales bacterium | reverse complement strand
GCTTCGCCGGTCATCTCAGCGAGACCGAAGTGGCCGACGTGCTGCGCAACGGCGCCGGCTTCCTCGGCACCTGCGCCGAATATCTCGCGCAGACCACGGCCGGCCTGGCCGCGCGCGGCATCCACGACGAAGGCCTGCAACGCCTGTCCCGGACCTGCGGATGCACGCCGTGAAGCGACCGCGTCGACCAGCATCGCGCATCGCCTAGCCACGCGTCTGTCTGGCCGCCCGCGGCCGACAACCATGCCGCCTCAGCGATTCTGCATGCAGCTCGGATAAGGCGGCGATTCGCCCGGCACGATCGCGCAGAGCCGGACCGGCGCGATGCGGGCGAGCCGGTCCTGCCATTTCTGCGGGTCGATCGGCAGCGCCACCTTCGACGGCGGCCCGCGCTCGGCCCACTGCAGCGTGAACATCTCGTTCTCGCCCGCGATCGTCACCAGCAATAGCGCCTCGCTCTGCGGGGTGGCGGCGTCGACGATCCCGCAACTGATGACGGTGGCGAACCCGTCGTAGCGCTCGACCTTGAGCGGACCGAACGACGCGACGCCGAACGAGTCGGGACAGTTCTTCCGGAAGAAGCCGGCGATCCCTTCGGCCAGTTTCTGCGCGTTGACGCGCGGCATCCGGGCCGCGTCCTTCTCGGCGGCCACGGTGATCATCTCGGTCCAGCGGCTCACGGTCTGGCCGAACGGCACCGACTGCTGCGTGTACTTGCCGAAGCGCGTGGACGAGCCGACCGGCGCGAAGCCCTTCGGCATCGAGAACACCAGCAGCTGGCTGAAGATCGGCGTGACCGTCGTGGTCGACGACGACACCTTCGGCAACGTGTCGAGGTGGTTCTCCGCAGGCTGCTGCCCGAACGCCGTCGCGCACGGCGCGGCCAGGAGGATGAGGGTCGCGAGGCTGCGCATCGTCGATCGTTTCATACGGGGTCCGGTCTTCCGTCGAATGGCCGACCCCGATCGATCGGCACGGGTCGCGCGTGCCGCATTCGCATCGATCGGTCCATCGGCGTACGGCGGCCGCACGACGCGCCGCGCTCAGGCGGCGAGCATGCCTCCGTCCGACAGCCAAGCGGACACGTCATCGGCCGGAAGCGGCCGGCTGAACAGGTAGCCCTGGCCCTTGTCGCAGCCGAGCGCGCGGATCGCGGCGGCCTGCGCCTCGGTCTCGATGCCTTCGGCGACGGTGCTCATGCCCAGGCTGCCGGCGACGCGGATGGTCGCCTCGATCAGCGCGCGATGGTGCGCGCTGCTGTCGACCCGACTGACGAAGGAACGGTCGATC
>JBBRRW010000442.1:0-1302 GCA_038245975.1 Burkholderiales bacterium | reverse complement strand
TCGCTGCGCAGCACGTCGATGCCGCGTACGGCGTAGCGCGCCATCACGTCGGGTCGCGGATGACCGAAGCGGTTGAGGTAGCCCGCCTGCACGATGGCCAGCGCCGGTCGCGCCGCATCGAGGAACGCGTCGGTCGACGACGTGCGGCTGCCGTGGTGCGGCACCAGCATCGCGTCGCTGACGAGAGCCGCCGCATGGCGCTCGACGAGGGCCGTCTCCTGCGCCTTCTCGATGTCCGCCGTCAGCAGCATCACGCGTCCCTGCGCTTCGACGCGCAATACGCAGCTGCGTGCGTTCGGCTTCGCGAGCGCCTTGCCTTCGCGCGGCAGATAGACGTCGGGCGGCGGCGACAGCAGGTCGAAGCGCACGCCGTCGACGGTCCACGACTGACCCGACTCGCAGCGGCGATGCAGCGGCGATGCGCGGACGATCGGACTGTCGAGCGCCAGCGAACTGCGCACCTGCCGCACGGCGACCGCCTGCAGCACCGACAGCGCGCCGCCCGAATGGTCGTTGTCGTTGTGCGAGACGATCATCGTGTCGACGAGGCCGATGCCGCGGGCGCGCAGGAAGGGAACGATGATGCGGTTGCCGGCATCGTTGTCGGGCGAATACGCCGGGCCGGTGTCGTAGAGCAGGTTGGTCGACCGCGTCTCGACCAGCACCGCGGTGCCCTGGCCGATGTCGAGGGCCGAGAGGCGTACGGTCGCGGCCGCGGGCCGGTCGGGCGGCCACGCGAACAGCGGCACCATCCACAGCAGGCCGGTCCAGCGCAGCGGCAGGCCGCGCGGCGCGAGCCACCAGGCGACGCCGACCATCCCGCTGGCGAACGCCCAGGCGCCGGGCGCGGCGCCGGACCACACCGCCAGCGGCGACGCGCTCAGCCACTGCAGCCACACGGCCAGCCACGCGACGAGGGCGTGCGCGATCTGCAGCAGCCAGGTGCCGACGAGCGACGGCAGGATGGCGCCGGCTAGTGCCAGCGGGGTCACGACGAAGCTCACGAGCGGGATCGCGATCGCGTTGGCGACCGGGCTGATGACCGAGACCTGATAAAAGAACAGCAGCGTCAGCGGCGTCAGCGCCAGCGTGACCGCCCATTGCACGCGGACCGCGACACGCACCGCCTGCAGCGTGCGGCGAGTACGGCTGTCGCCCGGTCCGACGGTTTCGAGCCGACCGGACGTCACGTAGAAGATCGCGGCCACGGCCGTGAACGACAGCCAGAAGCCCGACCCCATCACGGCCCACGGATCGATGGTCACGACCGCGACGAGCGCGATGCACAGCACGCGCGACACC
>JBBRRW010000441.1:0-1307 GCA_038245975.1 Burkholderiales bacterium | reverse complement strand
GGAACTGATCACGACCCTTTGAAGCGTCTGACGGACCCGCCGGTCCGCCGCACGGCGAGCGCCCCGCCACCCGCGGGGCGTTTCGTTTTCGGACGCCGCGCGAACGACCGGCCGATCGCGCGGTCTGTCGTTCGACCCCCTTCGCCCCACCGGAACCCCATGCTCCCGAACATTCGCATGCTGCTGGCCGTCGCGACGGCTGCGGCCGCCCCGCTCGCCCATTCCGCCACCGCGCTGGATTCCATCAAGCTGCCACCGGGCTTCCGCATCGAACTCGTGAGCGACCGCGTGCCCGGCGCGCGGGAGATGGCGCTCGGCCCTTTCGACGGCGGTCGCGCGACGCTGTTCGTCGGCACTCAGGGCGCCGGCAAGGTCTACGCGGTGACGCTCGACGACGGGCATGCCTCGGACGTGCGAACCATCGCATCGGGCCTGCAGATGCCGGTCGGCGTGGCCTACCGCAAGGGCTCGCTGTATGTCTCCGCGGTGTCGCGCATCCTGCGCTACGACAAGGTCGACGGCGATCTCGACCGCCTGCCGTCCGCCGTCGTCGTGACCGACCGCTTCCCGACCGAGACCCATCACGGCTGGAAGTTCATCGCCTTCGGTCCCGACGGCGACCTCTACGTGCCGGTCGGCGCGCCCTGCAACGTCTGCGAACGCGACGAGGACCGCTACTACAACATCCAGAAGATCAAGACCGACGGCAGCGGACAGGCCGTCGTCGCGAAGGGCGTCCGCAACTCGGTCGGCTTCGACTGGAACCCGGCCGACGGATCGCTCTGGCTCACCGACAACGGCCGCGACCTGCTCGGCGACGACGTCCCGTCCGACGAGTTGAATCGTGTGGCCGCCAGGTCGGCTGCGGTTCCGCATTTCGGCTTCCCGTACTGCCACGAAGGCGACATCGCCGATCCCGAATTCGGACAGCAGAAGGCCTGCGCGCAGTTCACGCCGCCGCGCGCGAAGCTCGGCGCGCACGTCGCCGCGCTCGGCATGCGTTTCTATGCACCGGCGTCGACGGCCAGCGAGGCTTATCCCGCGGCCTATCGCGGCGGCGTCTTCATCGCCGAGCACGGTTCATGGAACCGCTCGAAGAAGAGCGGCTACCGGATCGTCCACGTCGGCATCGAAGGGTCGACCGCCGGGAAGCAGGAGGTCTTCGCCGAAGGCTGGCTGCGCGGCGACGAGACGGTCTGGGGCCGCCCCGTGGACGTGTTGCCGATGCCCGACGGGTCGCTGCTCGTCTCCGACGACCAGGCCGGCGCCGTCTATCGCATCCGTTACGCGCCGCGTTGATCGTCGGC
>JBBRRW010000440.1:0-1333 GCA_038245975.1 Burkholderiales bacterium | reverse complement strand
TTCACGCCGATGACGCCGTAGGTCGTCTTCGCTTCCGAGAAACCGTAGTCGATGTCGGCCTTGAGCGTGTGGAGCGGCACGCGGCCTTCGCGATACCACTCGCAGCGCGCGATCTCGATCCCGTTCAGGCGGCCCGACGACAACAGCTTGATGCCTTGCGCGCCCAGACGCATCGCGTTCTGCATCGCGCGCTTCATGGCGCGGCGGAACATGATCCGCTTCTCGAGCTGCTGGGTGATCGAGTCGGCGATCAGCTGCGCGTCGATCTCCGGCTTCCTGACCTCTTCGATGTTGACGGCGACCGGAACTCCGAGGCGGCGCGTGAGCTCGGCCTTCAAGTTCTCGATGTCTTCGCCCTTCTTGCCGATCACGACGCCCGGACGTGCCGAGTAGATCGTGATGCGCGCGTTCTTGGCCGGACGCTCGATCAGGATGCGCGACACCGCGGCATTCTTGAGCCGGCCCTTGAGGTATTCGCGGACCTTCAGGTCCTCGGCGAGCATCGTCGCGAAATTCTTGTTCGACGCGTACCAGCGCGACGACCAGTTGCGCGTGACCGGGAGGCGAAATCCCGTCGGGTGAATCTTCTGTCCCATGGTGTCCTTTTCGCCTCAGTTGCCGACGGTGATGTAGATGTGCGCCGTCGGCTTGCTGATGCGGTTGCCGCGTCCCTTGGCCCGTGCCGAGAAGCGCTTGAGCGTCGTGCCCTGCTCGACGTAGATCTGCGTGATCTTCAGCTCGTCGATGTCGGCGCCGTCGTTGTGCTCGGCGTTCGCGATCGCCGATTCGAGCGCCTTCTTGATGATCCCGGCGGCCTTCTTCTGCGTGAAGTTGAGGATGTTGATCGCCTGGTCGACCTTCTTGCCGCGGACGAGGTCGGCGACGAGCCGGCCCTTGTCGGCCGAGAGGCGAACACCGCGAACGATCGATCTGGTTTCCATGGTGGCCATCCTTACTTCTTCGCAGCCTTCTTGTCGGCCGGGTGGCCCTTGAAGGTGCGGGTGAGCGCGAACTCGCCGAGCTTGTGACCGACCATCTGGTCGGTGACGTAGACCGGCACGTGCTGCTTGCCGTTGTGCACCGCAATCGTGATGCCGATGAAGTCGGGCAGGATCGTCGAGCGGCGCGACCAGGTCTTGATCGGCTTCTTGTCCTTCGTCGCGACCGCCTTCTCGACCTTCGCGGCGAGATGGTGGTCGATGAACGGACCCTTCTTGAGTGAACGCGTCATGCTCGTTCCTTACTTCTTGCGACGCGCGACGATCATCGTCTGCGTGCGCTTGTTGTTGCGCGTCCGGTAGCCCTTGGTGAGCGTGTTCCACGGCGACACCGG
>JBBRRW010000439.1:0-1338 GCA_038245975.1 Burkholderiales bacterium | reverse complement strand
TCGCGGTTGAAGCGGGCGACGAAGAAGCGGTCGTTGGGCTTCATCGATCCCCAGCCGGGCAGCGTGTCGTCGTAGCGGCGCACGAACTGCAGGTCGTTGCCGGTCGAGCGCAGGATCAGCAGGTAGCCGACCGAGAAGTCGTTGCCGTTGAAGACGACGAGGTCGTCCTTGCCGTCGCCGTCCACGTCCGCGACCATGAACTGGTCGCCGGGCTTCATCTCGCCCCAGCCGGGCAGGTCGCGGTCGAAGCGCCGCACGCCGGTGAAGCCGTTGCCGGTGGACTTCAGCAGTGCGAAGTAGGGCTTGTCCCAGTCGGTCATGTTGTAGACGAACAGGTCCTGCCGGCCGTCGCCGTCGAAGTCGCCGACGAGGAAATGGTCGCCGGGGCGGTACGCGTCCCACACCGGGTCCGGCATCGTCCTGACCCAGGCCGGCCCGAGCGTGTCGGTCTGCCCGGTGAACAGGTACAGCGAGTTCTCCTCGTGGATCATCACGTCCGAGTTCGCGTGCCCGGTGAAGCGGCCCGCATGCACGTCGCGATAGCGGTGATCCATCTTCTGACCGACGACGCTGCGCATCTGGTCGTAGCCGACCGAATTGAACTCCGGCGTATTGCTGTTCATCCGCGAGTTCGACGATGGACGGAAGAGGCCGGTCGCATAACTCGTCTGCCCGATCGTGGCGCCCGCATACGTGCCCGCATCCTCGACCGGATCGCCGGTAGCCACGGGCGTCGGCAGCGGCGTCGTCGGGTTGACGAAGATCTTCCACTTCAGCTTCGAGCGGTCGGACGTGTTGGCGAGGTTGACCGCGCTCGGGTCACCGGCGGTGTAGTCCGCCGCGCCCGTGTATTCGTCGCCGAGGCCGCCGATCATGTGGCCCATCTCGTGCGCTGCCACGGTCCAGCTGCCACCCATCGTGATGGCCAGCCGGTCGCCGCGGTTGCAGCCCCCGAACGACGGCGTGTTGAGGATGATGAAGACGTGCGTCCATCCCGGCACCAGTCGATTGAGCGTCGCGTTCAGCGTCGCGTCGCTGCTCGGTCCCGGTTCCATCCAGCAGCGGTTCCACATGCCGCTGAAGCGGTAGCCGAGGAAAGTGTTGACGGTGGTGACGACGGTGCCGTTCGCGTCCACGGTCGTGATGCCGCTCTGCGTCGAGTTCGCGTTGATGCGGAAGATGTTGAAGGCGCCCATCACCTCGCGATAGGCCCCGTCGCGCGTCTCGCTGAACAGGTCGCGGATTACCGTGTTCTGCACGAAGCTGTTGAACGCGGTCTGGTCCGCGCCGGCCGTGAAGCCGTCGCCGATGATGACCAGGTTGTACTTCTCGGCGTTG
>JBBRRW010000438.1:0-1367 GCA_038245975.1 Burkholderiales bacterium | reverse complement strand
GGCGATTGATGACGACCCCCATCGCGCGCTCGGGCGTGTGCTCGAGCAGGTAGACGACGGTGTCGGAAAAGCGCGCATCGGCCATGCTGGGCATGGCGATGAGGAAGTGGTTCGCGAGACTGAGCGTGGACGGAGTCGAGGGGTCGTTCGACGCGGCTGCCGCATCCGGGCCGGACCCTTCCGTCTTGCCGTCCGCAGGTGCGTGATCGGACATTGCCGCATTGTAAACGGCGGGTCCGGTCGGCACAATCGCCGATCCCTTTCCGGGCCGCCCGGGCCGCCGCACGCCCCCACTTCTCCAAGCTCCCCATGACGTCGCACACCCCCGAATACGACCGCGGGCTGGTCTGGTTTCGCCGCGATCTGCGCGTCGACGATCAGGCCGCTCTCCATCACGCGCTGCGCACCTGCCGGGAGGTGTGGTGCCTGTTCGTCTTCGACACCGAGATCCTCGAACCGCTGCTCGACAAAAGGCTGCAGCACGACCGCCGCGTGGAGTTCATCCGCGACAGCGTCATCGAGCTGTCCGACGCGTTGCGCGACGCGTCGCCGGGTCATGCGGCACGGCTGCTGGTGCGCCACGGTCGCGCGCGCGACGTCGTTCCGCAGATCGCCCAAGCGCTGAAGGCCGCTGCGGTCTTCGTCAACCGCGACTACGAGCCGGCCGCGATCGAGCGCGACTGGCAGGTGGGCGATGCGCTCCAGAAGGACGGGCGCGCGCTGTTCGACTTCAAGGACCAGACCCTGTTCGAGAAGGACGAAATCCTCACGCAGGGCGGCACGCCCTTCTCGGTCTTCACGCCGTACAAGCGCGCATGGCTGAAGACCGTGACGCCGTTCCACGTCACGGCCTATCCGGTCGCGCGTTACGCCGCGCATCTCGCCGCGGTGCCGGCCGCGCTCGACGAGGCCGTGCCCACGCTCGAGGCGATGGGCTTCGCGAAGACCAACCTCGCGCAGATCGATATCCCGCCCGGCATGGCGGGCGCCCATCGACTGTTCGACGCGTTCGCCGAGCGCATCGGCGACTACGCCGAGGGCCGCGACTATCCGGGGCGTCACGGCACGTCCTACCTGTCCGTGCATCTGCGCTTCGGGACGATCTCGATCCGCGCGCTGGCGCGCTGCGCGATGGACTTCGCGCGCCAGGCCGATCGCAGCAAGGGCGCGGAGACCTGGCTGTCGGAACTGATCTGGCGCGACTTCTACTTCCAGATCCTGCAGCACCGGCCCGACCTCGCGAACGGCGCGGCGTTCAAGCCGCAGTTCGACCGCATCGTCTGGCAGGGCGGCGCGCGCGGCGACGCGCTGTTCGACGCGTGGTGCCGCGGCGCGACCGGCTATCCGCTGATCGACGCCGCGATGGC
>JBBRRW010000437.1:0-1398 GCA_038245975.1 Burkholderiales bacterium | reverse complement strand
CCATCCCGCGTAGCAGGACCGCCGGTGCGCGAGCAGGCTCCAGCCGATGTTGACCGGCCACGGCGTCATGCCGGCAAGCGCGAGCGGATTGTTGGCGATGCGCTCGTCGCCGGACGCATGCGCGCGCACCGCGGCCCACAGTCTCGGCGCCTGCGCGAAGTTTGCGTCTTCTGCTCGGTCGTGACCGATCCAGTTGCGATGGACCTGCAGTGCGGTCTCCGGCACGCCGAGGACGATGGCGAACAACGCGAGGCCGGCCGGCAGCCAGCGGCGCTCGCCGATCCAGCCCGCGAGTCCGACGCCCGCGAAGACGATCAGCAGCGTCGACGCGAGCAGCACGGCCCGCCACGCGAGGTCGTTGTTGTCGGCCAGCGTGCTGGCCAGCAACCAGGACGCGAGCAGCGCGGCCACGGTCGCGACCGCGAACGCGGGGACGGCATCAGTGGACGCGGACCGGGACGACCCTCGCGTCCACAACGACCGGAGCAGGACAAACAGACCAGGAACATAGATGGCCGTCAGCTCGATCGGCAGCATCAGCAGCCAGAAGGCGGGCGCATCGAGCACCGTCTTCCAGGGATCCGGCACCGCGTTGCCGAGCACCACCAACGCGCGGACCGCGATCGGCGAGCCGGTCTTCCGCAGCGCAGACGACGCGAGCTGGTCGGCGAGCAACGGCCACGCGAGCAACAGTGTCAGCAGCGCCACGGCGGCCAGCGCCGCGACGAAGCCGAGCCGGCGCGCGCGTTCTGCGCGGATCCACAGTAACGGCACCACCGCGACCGCGACCAGTGCGAACACGACCCCACCGATCCATGTCGAGCTCTCGAAGGCCGCGGCGGCGACCGTCCCGAGCACGCCGATGGCCAGCAGGCTGCGACGGTTCGACAGCCGCTGCATCAGCAGCAGCGCCAGCAGCACGCAGGAGGTGGACGCGAGATGCTGCGGCACCCACGACGACTGGAAGAACCACCCGCCGAAGCCGCCCGGCGATCTGACGACCGTGTCCAGCGCCGCGCCGCCGAAGAGCCAGATCAGCAGAATGCGCGACGACGAGGAGGCGGCGAGCGCGACGACCCACAGCGCCGCGCCCGCCCGGCCGCTGAAGCGTACGGCGACGGCCATCATCGCGGCCAGGGACGTGAAGGCCGAGAAGAAGGTCATCGCGATCTCGGCTTCCCAGCCGCTGACCGCGAGTGACCGGGACAGTTCCGCCGCGCTGAAATGCCACAGGTAGTAGTAGGACAGCCGACCCGAGCCGCCGTCGTGCGCGATGAAAGGGTTGCCGGGCGGCAGGCCGAGACGCGCGATGTCGTCGACGAGCGCGACTTTCGCGTGATCGAAGATCTGGTCCGCGAGGACGACCGTGTTGCCGATCTGCTTCGGCACGATCGCACT
>JBBRRW010000436.1:0-1413 GCA_038245975.1 Burkholderiales bacterium | reverse complement strand
TCCGTGCAGTTGCCCGTCACGCCGGTCTTGACCACGCTGATCGTGTACTTGGAGTTGGCGGCGTTGTCGCCGGAGACCGCGGGGAAGGCCCCGCGATCCGCCGCCGCCAGCGAGGTGGGATCGACATACTTGTTGTTCTGCGTGTAGTAGCGCTCCTGGGCCTGCAGCATCTTGAAGATCGCGGCCTTCGCTTCCGCGCGCTTGCCCTTCCAGACCGAGTCCTGGTACGACGGGATGGCGATTGCCGCAAGGATCGCGACGATCGCCACCGTGATCATCAGCTCGATCAGCGTGAAGCCGCGTTCCCGCCGCGCGGGGCGACGGTGGCGTGGGAAGAGGTCCGGCATGCGCTGCGATGTGTTCACGATCAATGGCCCGTCTTGTCGTTCCAGTTGGTGATCTCGCGCCAGTTGATCTGCTGCGTCGGCGGCACCTTGATCGGCGTCTGCGACCCAAAACTGCCGATCTTGCCGGCCGTGCCCGACACCAGCGTCGTCTGCGTCTTGAGGTTGATCGCTTCGCCGGTCGCCTGCGTCTGCCCGCTGGTCAGCGTGAGGTCGACCACGCGCGGCGGCCCGGGGATGCCGACGGTCGACGAGTAGCCGATGATGCTTCCCGTGCCGGGGACGGCGAGACCCGTCAGCGCATTGACCTGATAGACGTTGCCGTTACCGGGTGTGCACAGGTCGTTCGACAGCGTCAGCGTGGTGAACGTCAGCAGACCGGTCCGCACGGCGGGCTTGGTCACGCTCCGCTCACCGAGCGTCGCACTGGTCGGGAAATCCAGATACCAGCCTTTCTTGGCCAGGGCGCCGCTGTACGAGAACGCCGCACCGGTGACGCCGAGGCAGGTCGACCCCGGGGCGGTGCCCGACGGGCAGGTCGCGGCGGCCGCCGTCCTCGACACGAGACTGGTTGAACGATCGATCAGCACCGAAGGATTGACGTCGAGCAGCGCGTATTCCGACTGCACGGCCCCCGGCAGCGTGAGATCGCTCGCGCCCAGATACTCCCCCGTCCCGAAGAACACCAGCGTGCTGCCGAACGGACCGTTGGCCAGTTCGACGCGCGCCGTGATCGGCTGGCGATTACCCGATCCGTCCTTCGCGACGAAGATCGGCAGCGGTGTTGTCACGGTGCCGAGCGCGGGTGTCCAGGTCGACGGGTCGCCCGTGCCGGTGTTGAACTTCCACAGGTTGCCCTGCAGGTCGCCGAAGTACATCGAGGCCGTGCTGCGATCGCCCGTCTTGCTGGCCAGCAGCGTGACCGGCCCCAGGCCGTTGGGCTGCGCGACGGCGCTCGCCGGGAACGTGAACTTGTAGTAGTCGGTGCCGAGCGTCCACGCGGTACCGAGCGTGTGATCGAGCGCGATGAGGAACAGCACGCCCTTGTTCAGGGGGTCCGCGCTGACCC
>JBBRRW010000435.1:0-1430 GCA_038245975.1 Burkholderiales bacterium | reverse complement strand
GCGTGGACGGTGCCGGCGAGCGCGTCGGCCAGCGTCGCATGGACCGAGGTCCGCTGCAGGAGGTCGACCGCGCCGCTCGCGAAGGCCAGCGCATCGGGTTGCGACAGCACGTCGGCGAAGCGCGGGGCGACCAGCGCGAGCCGCGACAAGCCCATCACCTTCATCGCGCGCGCCGTCGCGCCGACGTTGCCCGGATGGCTGGGGTGAACCAGCACGATGCGGATGCGATCGAGAGGCTTCGGGGACGATGTCGCGGACCAAGCCGTTCCGATCGCCGCAGTCGATGCGATGCAGGCTTCGTCGTCGCGCGGCACGGGGTTCAAGGCCGGTGCGGGATGGGGTCGGATAGAATCATCGGCTTCCGCAGCGCCGCCGTCCGTGCCTGGCCGCTTCGACGTTCTTTACATCGTCGGTGTTGCCGCACGCGTCGCTGGAGTCCAGCGCAGCATGGCCGCCGAAACGCCCGTCGCCCCGCATCCTTCGCCCACACGCCATGTCATCCCTGCATCCGATGTTGAACACGGCCGTGAAGGCCGCCCGCCGTGCCGGCTCCATCATCAACCGCGCCAGCCTCGATCTCGAGCGCGTGAAGGTCAGTCGCAAGCAGCACAACGACTTCGTGACGGAGATCGACGAGGCCGCGGAAAAAGCCATCATCGATGTGCTGCTGACCGCCTATCCGAGCCATCGGATATTAGCAGAGGAGAGTGGGCGATCCGCCGGCGCGCAGGGCACCGCGGAGGAGGCTCAGCCCGACCGACAGGTCGCGATGGACAAGGAGGCCGAGCACCTGTGGATCATCGATCCGCTCGACGGCACGACCAACTTCATCCACGGTTTTCCGCAGTACTGCATCTCGATCGGCCTGATGGAGCGCGGCGTCATCACGCAGTCGGTGATCTACGACCCGAACCGCAACGATCTGTTCGTGGCCACCAAGGGCCGCGGCGCCTTCCTCAACGATCGCCGCCTGCGCGTCTCCAAGCGCCATCGCATGAACGAAGCGCTGCTCGGCACCGGCTTCCCGTTCAAGAACCTCGAGACGCTCGACCGCTATCTGGCGATGTTCCGCCTGATGACGGGGCAGACCGCCGGCATCCGGCGTCCCGGCGCCGCGGCGCTCGACCTCGCGTATGTGGCCGCCGGACGGCTCGACGGTTTCTTCGAGATCGGCCTCATGCCGTGGGACATCGCGGCGGGCGCGCTGCTGGTCACCGAGGCCGGTGGTCTGATCGGCGACTTCCAGGGCGACCCCGACTACCTGCACACCGGCGACGTGCTGGCCGGCACACCGAAGATCTTCGGGCAACTGGTCGCGATGCTCGGGCCGCTGTTCCCGAAGCGCTCGCCCGAGACGCGTTGAAGGGGTCGACAGCGCGACGGTGACCGTCGGCGCGTCCGGGTCCGCGCCGGAGTTGGCCCGGGCCTGC
>JBBRRW010000434.1:0-1438 GCA_038245975.1 Burkholderiales bacterium | reverse complement strand
ACGACGGTGGTCGACCTCGGCGCGGGAACCGGCAAGTTCCTGCCCCGCCTGTCGTCCACCGGCGCCACGGTGATCGCGATCGAGCCGGTGGCAGCAATGCGGGCGCGGCTTTCCGCGGACTTCCCGGGCGTCGATGCGCGATCCGGAACGGCCGAGGCGATGCCGCTGGCCGACGCGTCCGTCGACGCCGTGGTCTGCGCGCAGGCCTTCCACTGGTTCGCGACCGCGGCCGCGCTGCAGGAGATCGCTCGCGTGCTCAGGCCGGGCGGCGTACTGGCGTTGGCGTGGAACGTCCGCGACGAATCGGTGGACTGGGTGCGACGACTGTCGGACCTGATCCGTCCTTACGAAGGCGCTGTGCCGCGTTACTACACGGGCGACTGGCGCCGCGTCTTCCCGGCGACCGGCTTCGGGCCGCTGGCCGAGAGCCGCTTCGCGCATGCGCACGTCGGGCCGCCACGACAGGTGATCGTCGATCGCTTCCTGTCGGTCAGCTTCATCGCGGCGTTACCGGACGCAGAACGCCGGCAGGTCGAGCGCCGGCTGATCGATTTCATCGCCGATGAACCCGCACTCGCCGGCAGCGCCTCGGTGTCGATGCCTTACGAGACCGTCGCGTTCCGCATCGTCCGCAGCCGCTGACGGAGCACGGGGGCGGCGGTTGCGCCGATCTTGCTGAGGCGAAAGAGCAGACGCGCCTGACGCGTCCGCAGGTCAGGCGTCGGGGTGCAGCTGCAGGACCGCGCCGGCTTCGGTGAACACCTGTTCGGCAAGGCGCATCTGTGCGGCGTCGACGACGCTGACGGACACCGCGTATTCGCCGCGATGCAGGGCCTGACGGACGCTGGCGACGTTCTTCGAGTCGTCCATCTCGCCGCCGCTGTTGAACAGCGAGTCGAACAGCCCGGCGAACAGGCCCTTCTCGTCCTGAGGACGCGCCTTGCCCTGGCGCTCCTCGCGATTGCCGACCGGGATGTCCTGGTGATGGAGGGTCGCCGCTTCGGGCGAGATGCCCATGGCGAGCAGTGCATTCAGCGCCTGCTCGGCGGTTGTCATGTCTTTGAAGAGGCCGAACAGAACACCTTGCATTGCTGATCCTGTAAAGGGGGCCAGTGCCGGCCGCGGCAGTGCGCCGGTGACCTCGGGAAGCCGGGGTCGCATTGTGCGCCGACCTCCGTCGGTGAAACAAGCCGGCGCTCCGCCGCCCGCGCAAGCGAACGGTCGCGCCGGCGCGCGATGAACGACGTGCATTGTTGCTATCCACGGCGTTCATGTCCACCGAGCAAGAGCAGATCGAAACCGCGATCGCCACCCTCTCCGCGCAGAGAGGCGTGCTGGGCGACGTGGTCGTCGATCTCGCGGTGGCGCCGCTGCTGGCGCGGCTCGCGGCCTTCGACCCGTCGCAGTCCGATGCCGCCGAGCGGACGCTGCGGCAGGT
>JBBRRW010000433.1:0-1456 GCA_038245975.1 Burkholderiales bacterium | reverse complement strand
GCTGGCCGGCGAGCAGACCAAGAATGGCCGGCCGTTGCTCGAAGACCCCTTGTTCGCGGCGAAGGTCGCCACCATCGAGATCGAGCTGATGGCGCTCGAGATGACCGTGCTGCGCGTCGTCTCGCAGGAAGGCGCGAAGAAAGGCCCGGGTCCGGAGGCGTCGATGCTGAAGATCAAAGGCACCGAGATCCAGCAGGGGCTGAGCGAACTGATGCTCGAGGCAGCCGGTCCGCTGGCGATGCCGTTCGACCAGGCGTTGCTCGAGAGCAGCGCCGACGTACAGGACGACTCGCTGGTCGACCTCGATGCCGCGCCGCTGGCACCGCACTACTTCAACTACCGGAAGACCTCGATCTACGGCGGATCCAACGAGATCCAGAAGAACATCATCTCGCAGATGATCCTCGGCATCTGAGGACGTCGACACCCGGGGCGACCAGCGCTCCGCTCAACGCGGCAGGGGACAGCACATGAACTTCGAATTCACTTCCGAACAGACGCAACTGGCCGACACCGTCCGCCGGCTGATCGAGAAGGACTACGGCTTCGACACGCGCAAGCGCATCGTCTCGTCGAAGACCGGAACGAGCGACGAGGTGTGGGCCAAGCTGGTCGATCTCGGACTGACGGCATTGCCGATGCCCGAGGCCCAGGGCGGCTTCGACGGCGGCGCGGTAGACCTGCTGCTGGTGATGCAGGAACTCGGTCGCGGCCTGATGGCCGAGCCATACTTCGCGACCATCTTCGCCGCGGAGTTCGTCAAGCGCGCGGGCGACGACGCGCAGCGCTCGCGACTCGACGAGGTCGCCGGCGGATCGCTGAAGATGGCCGCGGCGCTCGGCGAGGGCGAGTCGCGGCACGACCTGTCCGTCGTGGCCTTGAAGGCCGAGGCATCGGGCAGCGGCTACACGCTGAGCGGCCGCAAGAGCGTCGTCCTGTTCGGCGCGCAGGCCGATCGCCTGATCGTGTCCGCGCGACTGTCGCCGGGCGAGGACGGCCTGGCCCTCTTCGTCGTCGACGGCGATGCGCGCGGCATCACGCGCAAAGACCTCCGCACACTCGACGGTCAGCGCGTCGCCGAGATCTTCTTCGACCACGTGGACGTCGGCGCCGACGGACTGCTGGCCCGGGGCGCCGCGGCGCGCGAGCTGCTCGATGCCGTCACCGACTACGGTATCGCGCTGCTGTGCGCCGAAGCGGTCGGCGTGATGGACGCCATGAACGCGGCGACGCTCGAGTACGCGAAGACCCGCAAGCAGTTCGGCCAGCCGATCGCGCGCTTCCAGGTCTTGCAGCACCGCATGGTCGAGATGTTCATGCATCTCGAACAGGCCCGTTCGATGGCTTATCTCGCAGCGGTCAAGGCCGCGTCGCCGGACGCGCGCGAGCGGCGGCGCATCGCGTCGGCCGCGAAGGTCCGCGTCGGTCAGGCGGCGCGCTTCATCGGCCAGCAGGC
>JBBRRW010000432.1:0-1461 GCA_038245975.1 Burkholderiales bacterium | reverse complement strand
GCAGCGCGAACGCTTCACCGTCGCCAACGCGTCGACCGTGTTCGCAGCCGACGCCGACGGCAACCAGACCGGCACGACGCCCCTCTCGATCGTCGACAACTCGCGACTGTCCGGTGTCACCTACGGGTTCTACCTTCAGGACGAATGGCAGCCGGTGAAGCCGCTGACGATCAACTTCGGCGCCCGCTTCGACCACGTCTCGACGGTGGTCAACGAGAAACAGCTCAGCCCGCGCTTCGGTCTGGTCTACGACCTGTCACCGGACACGCGACTGCACTTCGGCTATTCGCGCTACTTCACGCCGCCGCCGACGGAGAAGATCGACACGACGTCGGTCGCCAAATTCGCGGGAACCACCAACGCGCTGCCGTCCGATGCCGACACGTCGGTGAAGAGCGAGCGCTCCAACTATTTCGACATCGGCCTCTCGCATCAGCTCACGCCGTCTTTGACGGTGGGCATCGACGGCTTCTATCGCAAGGTCCGCAACCTGCAGGACGAAGGGCAGTTCGGCAATGCGCTGATCTACTCGGCGTTCAACTTCGACGAGGGCCGCATCCGCGGCGTCGAGGTGTCGGCGAGCTACAAGGCGAACAACCTTGCGCTGTACGCGAACGCGTCGGTGTCACGCGCCGAGGGCCGCAGCATCGTGACGGGCCAGTTCAACTTCGGTCCCGACGAACTGGCCTACATCGCGAATCACTGGGTACATCTCGATCACGACCAGAGGCTCACCGCGTCGGCCGGAGCGTCCTATCAGTGGGGGGGAGCCCGGTTCGGCGCCGACCTGCTGTTCGGCAGCGGCCTGCGCAACGGCTTCGCGAACACGGCGCACCTGCCGTCGTACGGCCAGGTCAACCTGAGCGCGGCGCAGACCATCGACACCGGCCTGCTCGGCAAGGTCGAAGGGCGGGTCGCCGTGATCAACCTGTTCGATCGCAGCTACGAGTTGCGCGACGGGAGCGGCATCGGGGTGGGAGCGCCGCAGTTCGGCCCGCGGCGCGGGCTGTACCTCGGCGCGACGAAGTTCTTCTGAAGCAAAAGAAAGCGGCGCCGAGGCGCCGCTTTTCATGAGCCGCAGCTGGCGATCACTCGCCGAACATCCTCTGCTTCATCTCGCGGCGTTCCTGCGCTTCGAGCGACAGCGTCGCCGTCGGGCGCGCCAGCAGGCGCGGGACGCCGATCGGGTCTCCGGTCTCTTCGCAATAGCCGTAGTCGCCCGAATCGATGCGATGGATCGACTGCTGGATCTTCTTCAGCAGTTTCCGTTCGCGGTCGCGCGTACGCAGCTCGAGCGCGTGCTCTTCCTCGATCGTGGCACGGTCGGCCGGGTCCGGCACGATGATCGACTCGCGCAGATGTTCGGTGGTCTCGCCGGCGTTGCGCAGGATGTCCTGCTCCATCGTCTGCAGGCGCACCTTGAAGAACTGCAGCTGCGCAGCATTCATGTAGTCCTTTTCG
>JBBRRW010000431.1:0-1468 GCA_038245975.1 Burkholderiales bacterium | reverse complement strand
CCGGACCGGCATCGCCGTCTATGCCACCTTCGTCTACCTGCTGATGATCCCGATCGGGCGCTACGCCCGACCTCTCGAAGCGAAGGCGCCGAACACTGCGGCCGCGCCGATCGTTACCCCTCTCCAAGAACACCCATGAAAAAAATCCTCATCCTCGGCGTCAACGGCTTCATCGGACACCACCTGTCGAAGCGCATCCTCGAGACCACCGACTGGGAGGTCTACGGCATGGACATGCAGAGCGAGCGCGTGTCCGAGTGGCTGGACCACGACCGCTTCCACTTCTTCGAAGGCGACATCACGATCAACAAGGAGTGGATCGAGTACAACGTCAAAAAGTGCGACGTGCTGCTGCCGCTGGTCGCCATCGCGACGCCGGCGACCTACGTGCGCGAGCCGCTGCGCGTGTTCGAGCTCGACTTCGAGGCCAACCTGCCGATCGTCCGGCAGGCCGTCAAGTACGGCAAGCGGGTGATCTTCCCGTCGACCTCCGAGGTCTACGGCATGAGCCGCGACGCCGAGTTCGACCCGTACGCGTCCGAACTGGTCTACGGCCCGATCGACAAGCCGCGCTGGATCTACGCGTGCTCCAAGCAGCTGATGGACCGCGTCATCGCGGCCTACGGACAGCAGGAAGGCCTCGACTACACGCTGTTCCGGCCGTTCAACTGGATCGGCTCGGGACTCGACTCGATCCACACGGCCAAGGAAGGCTCGAGCCGCGTGATCACGCAGTTCTTCGGTCACATCGTGCGCGGCGAACCGATCAGCCTGGTCGACGGCGGCGCGCAGAAGCGCGCGTTCACGTACATCGACGACGGCATCTCCGCGCTGATGAAGATCATCGCGAACGAAGGCGGCATCGCGAGCGGCAAGATCTACAACATCGGCAACCCGTCGAACAATTATTCGGTGCGCGAACTGGCGACGATGATGCTCAAGCTCGCGGCCGAGTATCCCGAGTACGCCGACAGCGCGAAGCAGGTCGCGCTGGTGGAGACCACGTCGGGCGCTTACTACGGCGCCGGCTACCAGGACGTGCAGAGCCGCGTCCCGAAGATCGAGAACACGATGCAGGAACTCGGCTGGGCGCCCGAGGTGTACATGGCCGACGCGTTGCGGCGCATCTTCGACGCCTATCGCGGACAGGTCGCGCAGGCGCGCAGTCTGGTCGATTGACGCCGTTGACGCCGACGCCCCACGGATCGGAACGCGCGTTGCCGTCGGCATCGCTCATCCGTCGCGCCGAACCGCACGACCTGGCGGCATTGCATCGCCTCGTCGTCGGGCTCGCACGCTACGAGAAGCTGGAAGACCAGGTCGTCTCCACGGCGGAAGATTTCGAACGTGCGTTGTTCGCTCCCGCATCCGCCGTCGAAGCGGTGCTGCTGTGGCCACACGACGCGCCGCCGGAGAGCGAGCCGGTCGCATTCGCCCTCTTCTTCCACAATTTCTCGACCTTCCTCGG
>JBBRRW010000430.1:0-1507 GCA_038245975.1 Burkholderiales bacterium | reverse complement strand
TCACCGGCAGGCCGAAGGCCGACAGCGGCGACTTCGGCGTGAACGCCGCTCCGTCGTCGTTGCGGCGCAGGCGCGACTCAAACCACGCGACGAACTGCTTCAGCCGCGGATCGCCTTCCTTCCAGTCGTTCCATGCGTCCTGGCAGGTTGCGAGGCGCTGCACCTGCGGGTCGTCGGCCGCCCACGTCGGTCCCGCCACCAGGCAGGCCACGACGGCCACCACCAAGCAGCGCGGGAAGCACGACGACCGTCGTGCGGCGGCGTGTCTCGGGGACACGGATCTGCGAAGCCCGATGGAAGCGCGGTGTCATGACGGTGCGCTCGCTGTCGCGGCCGGATGCCGGAGCACGGTCTTCGCGATCGACGCACGGCGGCGGACCAGCAGGCCCGACAGGCCGACCAGCAACAGCAGGCTGCTGCCCGGTTCAGGAAGGGTGCGCGTCGGCGGGATCGAGTCGCGAGTCAACCAGACGCCGTAGGCGCTATCGCTGGCGCCTTCGGCCAGCAAGCCGTTGCCGCCGTCGACGAAGTCGCCGAATAAGTAGACGCCGTCGCGCACGATGGTGCGTATCTGGGTTTCGCTGGTCGTCACGCCACGCGACAACGCGTCGCCGAAGAAGAATGCTTCCGACGTCACGCCCTGGATGGTCTGGTAAACATCGGTCGTCAGGCCGCCGTCGACGAAGTACGTCGCGGTGTAGCCGAGGTATGACGCCATCGCGTCGGTCAGGCCGTAGTTGTCGTTCAGGCTGAAGGTCGCCGTGTCCGCCGACCAGCCGAACCCGCCCTGCAGCGCCTGCACGTCGCTCAGGCTCGCGGCCATCCAGCCCAGCGGCGCGAACTGCGTGAGCGCGTCCTCGAACGACAGCCCGATTGTCGTGCTCGGGTTGCTGAACTTGTACCAGTCGCGATGAGCGACCAGGTCGGTGATGAAGCTTCCATGGTCGACGATCGACGGCGGCGCCGGATCGATCGTCGCGAGCGCGTTGACCGGCAGGCTACCGATCAGCGCTAGCGCGAAGGCGGTCAGTGCGCGTCGTGTTGACAGTTTGCAGTGCATGGGATGTCTCCTGTTAGTCGGTCCGGGGACCATCGTTCGAAAGCGAAGGGGGCGCCGACGGCTCGTCAGCGCAGCTGCCTCGCGACTGTTCCAGCACCAGGAAGGCGAGCAGTGCCGCGCCGCTGTGGAAACGGTGCTGCCGGCCGCTGAGCACGTGTTCGAGCCGGCCCACGATGCCGCCGGTCCCGGCGGCATCCGGGTTCAGCAGCCGGATGGCGTAGAGGCAGGTCGCCGGGCGGATCGACGTGGGTTTCATGGGGCGTGGCGGTCGGGAAGCGATGCGGAAGTGTCGAGCCGGCCGACCGACATGTCGTCACGGAACGGTGTCGCTTCGGTCCTGCCTCGGTAGCGTCGACGTCGCGGCCGATGTCGTAGCCGGCGCGACGAATCGGCAACGGGGAGTCCGGCTCGCTTACAGTTCGCCCATGGCCTCGTCTTCAATGCTCT
>JBBRRW010000429.1:0-1519 GCA_038245975.1 Burkholderiales bacterium | reverse complement strand
TTCGAGCCACGGCCGTCGCTGGCGCTGCGGGTCGACCTCGATACCCGACGCTGAGCGACTCTCGGTGCGGGTGGTCTCCACACGCACGAGACTTCGCACGCCGCTCTCCTTCTCGGCCTTCCGCAGCTCTTCGGCGCGCACCTGGAGTTCGCGCACGCGCGCATCGATCTGCGAGACCTCGTAGAAGTCCGCGTTCGCAGGCGCGCTGGTCCGCGCGATCTGCATCTGCTGGAGTGCCGCGCGGATGCTGCCGCGGACCAGATAGCCTTCGCCGAGCAGCCGATGCGAGACCATCGCATCGCCCTTCGCCGCATAGCTCTTGGCGAGCAGCTCGTACAGGATGGGTTCGCTGCGATAGAGCCGCAGCTGATCGCGGAGGAAGGCGATGGCCTGGTCGTGCCGGCCGGCGTGCTGGAGCGCGTCGGCATAGTTCTGCGCGAGCATCCGCGACTGCGGGAACTGCTCGCGGGCGACCCGCGCAAGCTCGACGGCGGCCGGCGTGTCGCCCGCTGCCTGCTTCACGTCGATCATCAGGTTGGCGACGATCGCATCGGGTGCGCCGACGCGTTTCTGCACCTCGTCCACTTCGCCTTGCGCGCCCTTCGCGTCGCCCTGCTTGAGCAGCGTCAGCGCGAGGCCGTAGCGCACCGACGCTTCGTTCGTGTACGAACGGGTCTTGAGCTGGTCCTCGAACGCGGCGCGCGTATCGCGCAGGCCCTGGCCGGTGGTGTCCTGCAGGACCCGCATGCGGGCGCGGATGAACTGGAAGTCGAGGCTGTCCGGGCGCTGGCGATACGGCGACTCGCGTACGCGGTTGCGGATGTCGGCGATCCGTTCGGTGGTCAGCGGATGGGTCAGCAGGAACGCGGGCGTCGCGGTCTCGTACAGTCGCGTGACCTGTTGCAGGCGCACGAAGAACGTGGCCATCGCGTTCACGTCGTAGTGCGCGTCCTGCAGGATCTGGAAGCCGACGCGGTCCGCCTCGCGCTCCGCGTCACGGCCGAAGTTGAGCTGGTCCTGGAGCGCATAGCTCTGCCCCGCCGCGATCGTCGCCTGCCCGCCGTCGACGGTGCGTCCCTTCGTGGCGGCGATGATGCCGACCAGCATCGCCGCCAGCGCGATCAGGGTCGTCTGCTTCTCGCGGGCGATGGCGCGCGCGATGTGACGCTGCAGCACATGGCCCATCTCGTGCGCCATCACCGACGCGAGCTCGGCCTCCGACTGCGTCGCGACGATCAGGCCCGAGTTGATGCCGATGTAGCCGCCGGGCAGCGCGAACGCGTTGACGTTCGGATCGTTGACGAAGAAGAACTGGAAGTTCTGCGCCGAGTTGCCCGGTCCGACGTGGGCGACGAGGCCGGCCCCGAACGCGTTGAGGTACTCGGTGGACTCGGCGTCTTCCATGATGTCGCCGGCCTCGTGCGCCTGCCGCATGATCTCGTCGCCGAGCTTGCGCTCGGTCATCGGCGACAGGTCGTCGCTGGCGGAGTCGCCGAGGTCGGGCAGCACGGGCCGGACC
>JBBRRW010000428.1:0-1543 GCA_038245975.1 Burkholderiales bacterium | reverse complement strand
ATCGCGGACTCGCTGCGTTTCCGCCTCGCGCACGAGGACGCGACCCGCTACAACGCGATCCAGAAGCTGTTGTACATCGGCGTCATGCTGGCCGGCATCCTGAGCCTGGTGTCGGGGCTGTCGATCTGGAAACCGATCCAGTTCTCCGAGCTGCTCGCGCTGTTCGGCGGCTTCCAGAATGCGCGGCTCGTGCACTTCTTCAGCATGACCGCCATCGCGGGCTTCATCGCGGTCCACGTCGCGCTCGCCGTCCTGGTCCCGAAGACCATCGTCACGATGCTGACCGGTGGTCCCGTGGTGGCCGATGGACCCGTCGTCGCGGATGTCCTCGCGCCCGCCGAAGCGACCCGCTAGGAGACCGCCATGGCTATCATTCGTCCGCTGTCGAACTCCCTCTTCCGCCCCACCGGCGGCATCGATCAAGGCGTGCTCGAAGAGAACCGCGCGCTGATCCGGCAGATCGAACGACGCAAGCTGCTCAAGGGCGCGTTCAGCCTCGGTGCGCTGTCGATGCTGTCGGGCTGCGACGTGTCCGACGACAGTTCGGTCCGTACCGCGCTGCGCGCCGTGTCGTCGTGGAACGATGGCGTGCAGGCGGCCATCTTCCGGCCGAACCATCTGGCGCCGACCTACGCCGCGTCGCAGGTGCTCAAGCCGCCGCGCTACAACGCGCACTACGACGTGGAGTGGGTCAAGCCGGTCGACCCGACGACGTGGAAGCTCGAACTGTCCGGCATGATCCGCGACAGGAAGGCGTGGACCGCCGAGCAGATCTACGCGCTGCCCGAGCAGGAGCTGATCATCCGGCACATCTGCGTCGAAGGGTGGGATTACATCGGCCAATGGTCGGGCATCAACTTCCGCACGTTCCTCGAACGCATCGGCGCCGACCTCACCGCGAAGTACATCAACTTCGACTGCGCCGACGGCTACACCGAGAGCCTCGACATGCCGACCGCGCTGCATCCGCAGACCATCCTCGCGACCAGGTACGCCGGAGAGATCCTGCCCGATCCGTTCGGCTTCCCGCTGCGCCTGCGGACGTCGACGAAGCTCGGCTTCAAGAACGCGAAGTGGGTCACCGGCATCGAAGTCACGAACACGTTCCGCGAGAGCTTCTTCTCGGCGATGGGCAACAACTGGTTCAGCGGGATCTGACGATGACCGAAGCCACCCACGACGAGATGCCAAAGACCATGAGTCACTCGGCGAACATCGACCCGCCGCAGACCCAGCCGCGCGACGAAAGCCCCGAAGGGAAATTCAAGCGCCGCTTTCCGCAGAAGATCCGCATCGGCGACCTCGTCGGTCGGCCGGTCGTCGACGATAACGACGTGACCCTGGGCTCGGTGACCGACGTGGTCCGCACGCCCGACGGGAAGATCCGGCTGATCGTGTCGTACAGTCGATGGTTCGGCTGGTTCGGGCGCCCGGTCGCCGTGCCCATCGAAGTGGTCGTCAGCATCGGCAGGAACGTGGCTTCGGTGGACATGCAACCGGCGGCCTACCAGTCGGCGCCGACCTGGGTGGCGGGCACGGATGT
>JBBRRW010000427.1:0-1562 GCA_038245975.1 Burkholderiales bacterium | reverse complement strand
CCGACTGCCGCCCGCCCGCCTGCTGCCGCCCCGAACCGCTGTCGCATGCCGTCCCCCGATCGATCGCCGCATTGTGCCGTGGACGACCCGGCCGTTCAGGACGGCGTCCACGCGCTGAAGGTCCCGGTCCTCGTTGTACCGATCTCCTGAGAAGGCGGTGTGAAGCCCGCGTGAAGTGCCGCCGCGGAGTCCCGGCGAGACTTCGCCCGCACACGGAAAGACAGCAACGCGCGGCAGCGCGAAACCGTTGTCGACGGCGCGCGCACGCGATCGGTCGGCCCTGCCGCCACCCGGTCTGCGCGAACCCAGGCGCCCGGCGTACATGGCAGAATCAGCGCCCGCCTCGCGGTGTCGCCAGGCCCCGCGCCCGCAACCCCATTCGCAGCAGCGATTCGAGAGAGACTCCCATGAACGACGTATTCATCTGCGACGCCATCCGTACGCCGATCGGTCGCTACGGCGGCGTGCTCGCACCGGTGCGCGCCGACGACCTCGGCGCGATCCCGATCAAGGCCCTGATGCTTCGCAACCCGTCGCTCGACTGGAGCCAGGTCGATGACATCGTGTACGGCTGCGCGAACCAAGCCGGCGAGGACAACCGCAACGTCGCGCGCATGTCCGGCCTGCTGTCGGGGCTGCCGGTCGACGTGCCGGGCGCGACCATCAACCGCCTGTGCGGCTCGGGCATGGATGCGGTCGGCACCGCCGCCCGTTCGATCGCCGCGGGCGACAACTTCCTGATGATCGCCGGCGGCGTCGAGTCGATGAGCCGCGCGCCGTTCGTGATGCCGAAGGCCGAGTCCGCATACGCGCGGACCAACACCGTGTTCGACACGACGCTGGGCTGGCGCTTCGTCAACCCGCTGATGAAGGCGCGCTACGGCGTCGACTCGATGCCCGAGACCGGCGAGAACGTGGCCGCCGACTTCAAGGTCAGCCGCGAAGACCAGGACCGCTTCGCGCTCGCCAGCCAGAACAAGGCCTCGCGCGCGCAGGCCGACGGCACGCTCGCGCAGGAGATCACGCCGGTCACCGTCGCGCAGAAGAAGGGTGAACCGCTGGTCGTCGAGCGCGACGAGCATCCGCGCGCGACCAGCCTGGAGGCACTCGCGAAGCTCAAGGGCGTCGTGCGGCCCGACGGCACCGTCACCGCGGGCAACGCGTCGGGCGTCAACGACGGCGCGTGCGCGCTGCTGATCGTGGGTGGCGCGGCGGCCAAGACGCACGGGCTGACGCCGAAGGCGCGCGTGGTCGGCATGGCCACCGCCGGCGTGCCGCCGCGCATCATGGGCATCGGCCCGGCACCCGCGTCGAAGAAGCTGCTACAGCGGCTCGGCCTGACGATCGACCAGATTGACGTGATCGAGCTCAACGAGGCGTTCGCGAGCCAGGGTCTCGCGGTGCTGCGCGAACTCGGCGTCGCCGACGACGACCCGCGCGTCAATCCGAACGGCGGCGCCATCGCGCTCGGCCACCCGCTCGGCATGAGCGGCGCGCGGCTGGTCACGACGGCGATGTACCAGCTGCATCGCAGCGGCGGTCGCTACGCGCTGTGCACGATG
>JBBRRW010000426.1:0-1566 GCA_038245975.1 Burkholderiales bacterium | reverse complement strand
GTGCGCGGTTACCTGAACCGTTGCGCCCACGCCGGCATCGAGCTCGACTGGGAGCCGGGCAGGTTCTTCGATCGCAGCGGCCTATACTTGATGTGCGCCACACATGGCGCCGTCTACGCGCCCGACAGCGGCCGCTGCACCGGAGGTCCGTGTCGCGGTCAGGGCCTTCGGATCATCGTGACCGAAGAGCGGGACGACACGATCTTCTGGCTTCCCGACCGCCATGTCTTTCCGCTCGGGCACCCTGGTCCGCAGTGAAGACTTCAACCTTCTGAATCCGATTCATGTCCGACGATCTTTTCCCCCCGCCCCCGTCCGCCCCGATGTCCTCCGACGGCTCCATCCCGCGCAACGCACCGGTCGGCTGGGAACGCGACGTGCTCGAGCGGCTGATGTTCGCGACGCTGCAGGAACAGCGCGCCGCGCGCCGCTGGCGCATCTTCTTCCGCGTCGCCTGGTTGCTGGTGCTGCTGATCGTCGTCGCCGCGGTGTGGAGCGGCGGCACCAAGGGCGGTGACAAGGGCCTGTCGGCGCGCCACACCGGGCTCGTGAGCCTGCGCGGCGTGATCGACGCGGACAGCGACGCGTCCGCCGAGAAGATCAACGACTCGCTGAACGCCGCCTTCAAGGACAGCGCGACGGCGGGCGTCATCATGCGCATCAACAGCCCCGGCGGCAGTCCGGTCCAGGCCGGCATGATCAACGACGAGATCAAGCGCCTGCGGGTCGCCTATCCGAACAAGCCGTTCTACGTCGTCGTCGACGAGATGTGCGCGTCGGGCGGCTACTACGCGGCCGCGTCGGCCGATCGCATCTTCGTCGACAAGGCCAGCATCGTCGGCTCCATTGGCGTCCTGTCGGACGGCTTCGGCTTCACCGGCATCATGGAAAAGCTGGGGGTCGAGCGCCGTCTGCAGACCGCGGGCAGGAACAAGGGCATCGGCGATCCGTTCAGCCCGATCAGTCCGGAGCAGAAGGCGCATCTGCAGGCGATGCTCGACGACATCCACCAGCAGTTCATCAAGGTCGTCCGCGATGGCCGCGGCACGCGTCTGAAGGAAACGCCAGACCTGTTCAGCGGCCTGTTCTGGACCGGCGAGCAGAGCATCGCGCTCGGGCTGGCCGACGACTACGGCACGGTCGACAGCGTCGCGCGCGACGTGGTCAAGGCCGAGGACGTCGTCGACTACACCCAGCGGCAGAGCCTGACGGAACGCCTCGCGCGCCGCTTCGGCTCGTCGGTGGGCTCGTCGTTCGCGGGCGGCCTGTTCGACAGCTTGTCGCGCGGGGGCCACCTGCGCTGACCGTCGACTCGGCATCCTGCATGGAGGTCGCGCACCCCAGCGGGAATGCCGGTCGCCGCGGTCGCGTGCGGGTGGCCAGGGACCAGGGACGCTACAACAGGATGATGTCGTACTGCTCCTGCATGTAAATGGTCTCGACCTGCAGCGAGATCGGTTTGCCGATGAAGTCGCCGAGCAACGCCAGGCTCTGCGACTCTTCCTCCAGGAACAGGTCGATCACCGACTGCGACGCCAGCACGCGAAACTCGCGCGGCTTGAACTG
>JBBRRW010000425.1:0-1577 GCA_038245975.1 Burkholderiales bacterium | reverse complement strand
GTGTTCGGGACCGCCGACCTCTGCGACTGCCTGCGATCGCCGCTGGCCGACCCCGACCGACGCGCCTGGCAGGGGCTCGCCGACCGCTGGGTCGCCTTCGCGCGGACCGGTACTCCGGCCCTGTCGACGGGACCGGCCTGGCCGTCCGACAGCCTGTGGAAGCCGGTCGTCCTCGAGTTCGGCGACGCGCAGGTCGCGCGGCCGGGATTCATGGCGCAGCGGTTGAACACGTTCGTGCTCGCGCTCAAGCTGGTGGGCCGGCCCGCCGATTCGCAATGACGCGCCGTCCGGCGCAGGTCGCCGCTCTTAGCCGTCCCAGTCGTAGTCGATCGTCAGCGGCGCGTGGTCCGAGAAGCGCGTCTCCTTCCAGATGCTGGCCTGCGTCGCGCGCGCCGCGATCCCCGGCGTCGCGATCTGGTAGTCGATGCGCCACCCCACGTTGTTGGCCCACGCCTGGCCCCGGTTGCTCCACCACGTGTAGCTCTCGCCGGTCGTGTCGGGGTGCAGCCGGCGATAGACGTCGACCCAGCCGAGCTCGTCGAACACGCGCGACAGCCAGGCGCGTTCCTCGGGCAGGAAGCCCGAGTTCTTCTGGTTGCTGCGCCAGTTCTTCAGGTCGATCTCGCGGTGCGCGATGTTCCAGTCGCCGCACAGGACGAATTCGCGACCGGTCGCGCGGTTCTCGTCCCTCAACGCGGCGAGATGCGGCATGAACTCTTCGAGGAAGCGGAACTTGGCTTCCTGGCGGTCGGGCGAGCTGGAGCCCGACGGCATGTAGAGGCTGATCACCGACAGCTGGTCGAATCCGCCGCCGGACGTCCCCGGCGCGCGGTCGAAGTCGGCCCGCACGTAGCGTCCCTCGGCGTCGAATTCCTGCGACCGGAAGCCGACGTGCGTGGAGGCCGGTGGCAGCTTCGCGTACAGCCCGGCGCCGCTATAACCCTTCTTTTCGGCGTAATGAAACCAGCCGGTGTGCGTAGCATTCGCAAGCAGCTCGGCCGTCATGTCGGTCTGCTGCGCCTTCAATTCCTGGACGCAGATGACGTCGGCGTGTTGCGTCGCCAGCCACTCGAAGGCGCCTTTGCGCGCCGCGGAGCGGATACCGTTCATGTTCAGCGAGATAATACGGACGTTGCGGGCGCGCGCCACGTCGGCCGCCTTGGGAGTGCCCGAATCGCGCGCACGCGGCAGGATCGTCGGTGATCGGGGCTTGGCGACCATGGTGTCCAGCGGGGCTAGTGGATCTTGAAATTCGAGCAGGCGTCGATGCCGGAGGGCGGCGTGCAGGACGCAATGAAAGAGAGCGCTTTGACGAATCATCGCCGGCAGTTCATCGACTTCGCACTGAAGCGCCAGGCGCTCGCGTTCGGGGACTTCACCACCAAGGCCGGCCGTCGGTCGCCTTACTTCTTCAACACCGGTCGCTTCGACAGCGGCGCCTCGGTCGGCGATCTCGGGCGATTCTATGCGATGACCCTGGTCGCGGCCGAGCGCGAACACGGCCTGCGCTACGACATGCTGTTCGGCCCCGCCTACAAGGGCATCACGCTCGCCGCGGCGACCGCGATGGCCCTCGC
>JBBRRW010000424.1:0-1587 GCA_038245975.1 Burkholderiales bacterium | reverse complement strand
GTATCCGTTCACGGGTGAGTCCATGTGTTCCATGCCGCACTGTGTGCGCGCGATCATGCGATCGACAGTCGAAAGTTCTTTCCATGAGATCGCTGCGCGGGCATTCAGTGAGTCGTGGCGCGCGACTGGAGAGACGAGCGAATTGATGAGTTGGAGCGGCAGGTCGCAGAACGCGACGTTGTAATCGCCCGGCTGACGGCGCAGGTGGAGGCGCTGCTCGCGCGGGTGACGAAGCTGGAAGAGCAGGCGCGCCGTTCGTCGCGCAATTCATCGCAGCCCCCGTCGAGCGATGCGCCTGGTGCGCCACCGCCGCGCAAGAAGCCGGCGAGCGGGCGACGTCCCGGCGGGCAGGAGGGACACGAGAAGCAGGCGCGTCCGCTGGTCCCTCTCGACAAGGTCGACAAGGTCGTCGTGCTGCGGCCGAAGCGTTGCCGTGGGTGCAGCGGGGCGCTGGTCGGCGCGGATCCCGCGCCGCGCCGCCATCAAGTGTTCGAGCTGCCGCGCATTGTGCCCATCGTCACGGAGTACGAGGTGCACTCGCTCAACTGCGCCTGCGGCACCCGCACGACCGCTACGCTGCCGAGCGGTGTCCCGACGGGCGCCTTCGGTCCGAGCGTCGTGGCGATGGCGGCCACGCTGATGGGGGTCTATCGCCTGAGCAAGCGCGCCGTGCCTGAGTTGATGCGCGACGTGTTCGGGCTGAGCATGTCGGTGGGGGCGGTTGTCGGTTGCCAGCGCATCGCAAGCAAGGCCCTTGCGGCGCCCGTCGAGGAGGCGAAGGCCTTCGTGGTCGAAGCGGCCGTCAAACACGCCGACGAAACCGGCTGGCGCGAGGCGCGTCGAAGGGCCTGGCTCTGGACCGTGGTGACCGCGACGGTCACCGTCTTCATGGTGCAGACGCGGCGCACCGCAGACGCGGCCCGCGCGATCCTCGGCAGAGCCAACGGAGTCCTCGTCAGTGATCGGCACGGGGCCTACAACTGGTGGCCGGTCGCGAAGCATCAATTCTGCTGGGCGCACCTGATACGCGACTTCGTCAAGATCGCCGAGCGCCGCTGCGACTCCGAGCGCATCGGCAACGCCCTGCTCGCCGAGACCGAGCGAATGTTCTTGTGGTGGCACCGCGTGCGCGACGGCACCCTCGCGCGCTCCACCTTCCGGGTCTACATGCGCTCGGTCCAGCGCCGCGTCGAGGCGCTGCTGGCCGAGGGCGCCGCCGTGCCTCATTTCAAGACCGCCCGGACGTGCGCGAAGCTGCTCAAACGCGCCGACGCGCTCTGGACCTTCCTCTACATCGAGGGCGTCGAGCCGACGAACAACACCGCCGAGCGCGCCGTTCGCCACGGCGTCCTGTGTCGCAAAACAAGCTACGGCACACATTCCGAAGAGGGGAGTCGCTTCATCGAACGCATTCTGTCCGTCCATGCGACCCTCCGTCAGCAGCAGCGCAACGTTCTTCACTTCATCTACGACGCCTGCCGAGCTGCGCTCGACGGGACGCCACCGCCCTCGCTACTGCCCGCCGCCGGCCCCAACGTCAGCACGTCACGCTCCGATCAAGTCGCTGCGTAGGCCGTGAACGGATAC
>JBBRRW010000423.1:0-1606 GCA_038245975.1 Burkholderiales bacterium | reverse complement strand
GTGCGCGCCGAAGAGCTGCGGAAGGCCGAGAAGGAGAGCGGCGTGCGAAGTCTCGTGCGTGTGGAGACCACCCGCACCGAGAGTCGCTCAGCGTCGGGTATCGAGGTCGACCCGCAGCGCCAGCGACGGCCGTGGCTCGAAGCCGAACCGGGCACCGACCAGATGCGACGCGATCCGCAGCAACGGTAGATCGAGCGACGTCGCGTCGGCCAGCTTCAGGTGCAGCCGCGCTTCGGGTGCGCCCTGCGCGACACCGGCCGTCGCCAGGCGGGAGATCGTCTCGTCGTCGAGCACGTCGCCATCGGCGTCACGCAGCAGGTCGGCGACCAGTGCGGTGTCGTGATCGTGCACCACGCCGACGATCGTCTCGCCACCGGTCGCGCGCGCCTCGATCAGGAAGCGTCCTTCGTCGTCGAGCCAGATCGCCGACGGCGTCACCGTGACGCCGGTGTGCGCGATCACGTCCCACCCGTCGCCGGCACGCGGATGCAGCCGCCACACGAACGGTGTGTATTCGAGTTCTACGAACACACGCTGCGGTCCGTTCTGGAAGATCCAGCATCGACCGGCAGAACAGTAGTTGCGGTTGATGAACGCGATCATCGCCGCATGCGTGATCGGCTGCCGCGGTCCCGCTGCGGCATCGCCGACCCGCCAGCGGCCGCGCGCGTCGAGCGCCAGCCAGCCCGTGCAGTCGGGAACGTCGGGCCACTTCGCCAGCGCCTGCCTGACCAGCTCATCCATGCGTACGTCCATGTCGGGGAAGGGGATGGGACCGCGCGACGCCGGCCTCGTATCCAGGCGCGCGAGCGTCGTGACCGCGATGATAGCGAGGCCGCGGTCTCATGCGCTGGCGCCTGGAAATTCCGCGGGGTGACGCGCGGTCCGATGCGCGAGGAAGCCGATCACCCGCCGCGGCATCCATTGCGCACCGTCGGGTCCGGCGTCGAAGAAGCCGACATGGCCGCCGTGCGACGGAAAATCGAGCGTGACCGCAGCCGATACCTCGTCGTCGCGCGGCAACGCCGAAGCCGGCAGGAACGGATCGTTGCGCGCGTTGAGGATCAGCGTGGGTACCGCGATCCGCCGTAGCAGCGGCTTGCTCGAAGCCCGCAGCCAGTAGTCGTCCGCGTCGAGATAGCCGTGCAGCGGTGCCGTCACGACATCGTCGAACGCATGCAGGTCGCGTGCGGCCTCCATGCGTTCGCGATCGAACAGGCCGGCATGCCGGGCCAGCTTCAGCCGGCTCTTCGCCTTCAGCGTACGCAGGAACATCTTCGCGTAGATGCGGTTGAAGCCGCGTCCGAGACTGCCGCCGCTCGCCGCCAGATCCATCGGCGCCGAGATCGCGGCCGCACCGGTGACGATGGCACGCGCGCCGTCGCCCTGCTCGCCGAGCCACTTCAGCAGCATGTTGCCGCCGAGCGAGATGCCGACCGCGAACAGCGGCGCATCGCCGTGGCGTTCCGCGGCGACGCGCCGGAGCACCCAGTCGACTTCGGCGCTGTCGCCCGAGTGATAGAAACGCGGCGCGACGTTCGGCGTGCCGCCGCAGCCGCGGAAGTGCGGCACGTAGCCCTGCCAGCCGAGCGCCGCGCCGGCCGCC
>JBBRRW010000422.1:0-1609 GCA_038245975.1 Burkholderiales bacterium | reverse complement strand
CGATCTCGGCGCAGACCTTGATCTGGTTCTCCGGCCGCTTCTCGCTGTTGGCGTGACTCGCGTCGATCATCAGCTTCTGCGCGAGACCGGCCTTGCCCATTTCTTCGCAGGCCGCGGCGACGCTGGCTTCGTCGTAGTTGGGCGTCTTGCCGCCGCGCAGGATGATGTGGCAGTCCTCGTTGCCGTTGGTCGACACGATCGCCGAGTGACCGCCCTTGGTGACCGACAGGAAGTGGTGCGGCTGCGATGCGGCCTTGATCGCGTCGATGGCGATCCTGACGTTGCCGTCGGTGCCGTTCTTGAAGCCGACCGGGCACGACAGGCCAGAGGCCAGTTCGCGATGGACCTGCGACTCGGTGGTGCGCGCGCCGATCGCGCCCCACGCGACGAGGTCGGCGATGTACTGCGGGGTCATGACGTCGAGATACTCGCAACCTGCGGGCAGACCCATCTCGTTGATGGTGGCGAGCAGTTCGCGCGCCGAGCGCAGGCCCTTGTTGATCTGGAAGCTGCCGTCGAGGTCGGGATCGTTGATCAGTCCCTTCCAGCCGACCGTGGTGCGCGGCTTCTCGAAGTAGACGCGCATCACGATAACGAGGTCTTTCGCATGCCTGTCGCGTTCGACCACGAGGCGTCGGGCGTAGTCCTTCGCGGCGACGGTGTCGTGGATCGAGCAGGGGCCGATCACCACCAGCAGGCGCTGGTCGGCGCCGTGCAGGATGCGGTGGATCGCCGAACGTCCCGAGAACGCGGTGCGCGACGCGCGTTCCGAGCACGGGAACTCGCGCACGAGATGAGAAGGCGGGGTGAGCTCCTTGATTTCGCGGATGCGAAGGTCGTCGGTGCTGATCGGCATGATGGACTCCTGAGCGTACTGATTCGACAGGCCGGGCCGGGCCTTGAGGGGTGCGGGATGCCGACGGCAAAAAAAAACCGCCAGCGATCTGGCGGTTTCGGATTCGGTTGCTGCGCGCGCTACCGTCTCGTCCCCGCCCTGTGGCGCGGAAAGTAGTAGTAGAAGAAGGCAGCGGTGTGGTTGGGCATGGGGACGGAGTGTACCCGCGTTTCGCGCAGCGCAAGGTCCGGTTGCGGCGGCGCCTCAGAGCGACTGCGGCAGGCCCCAGGCGACGAGCGCGGCGAACGCCCCGAGGTAGGCGAGCGTCGCGAGCCACACCCCCTTGCCCGCCGCGCGGCCGTAAACCGACGACAACGCGAAGCCGATCACCGGCAGGACCTGTTCGGCGTGGATGCCGACGAAGTGGGCCGGCCTCAGGTCGCCACCGGCGAGCGACCATCCGAACAGCGGCACCGTCGGGCCTCCGCCCGGGGGCTGCAGGCCGGCCAGCACGGTCCCGACGCCGGCGCCGAGCACGAAGGTCAGCACCAGACCGATCAGCACGGCCCGGCGATAGGCGACGGGCTGCGTGCGATCCGGGTGGCGATACAGCAGCCACGCCAGCATCGGCTGGGTCGCCGTCAGGAGCATCGCGCCGATGCCCATCAGCGCGTACATCGCGGTGTGGAAGACATCGCCGACGTTGTAATGCGAGGCCTGGCCGAGCGCGGCCTGCAGCGCGATATAGACGAATTCGAATCCGCCGGCGCCGAT
>JBBRRW010000421.1:0-1614 GCA_038245975.1 Burkholderiales bacterium | reverse complement strand
GCCGCGCTCGCTGCGCTCGAACGCGGACTCGCGGTCCGCGACGTGCGCATGACGCTCGTACCGCTCGACAGCCGATGGACGCTGGTCCGGGACGAGCCGCGCTACCGCGCGATCCTCGAGCGGATGAACCTCAAGGACCGCCGCTCGTGACGGGGAGGCCGTCGCGTTGAGACGCGCGGTCGGTGAAGTACGCGGCACGTGTGGGCGCCACGGACGCCATGGCAGCAGTGCGCCGCGCGTCTAGCGTTTGTCGCCCGCGATCGGGACGAACTGGATGCCCACCATACGCACCCGCGCGCCCGGTCGCACGCGCGTCGTCTGGATCAGCGTGTGGATCGACCGGTCGTCCATGCGGATGATCAGTTCGTAGCCTTTCGGCGGACGTCCGCCGGTGCGCCCGTCCACTTCGAATTCGCGCACCGACGCGACGCTGCCGCAGGTGTTCCGCGTGCAGGCCGCTGCCGTAGCCGAGGGCGCGGCCGGTGCGCCGTCGACCCGGATCGTGACGCGCTGAGGCACGCCGCGAACGCCGCGCGCGTCGACCGGCGCGAACTGCACCGTGGTGGTGGATGCCGCAGCGATCGCGTTCATCGGAACCAGCAGCGCGCCACCGGCCCCGCGCTTGAGCGATGACACGGGCCGCGAGGTCGTGCCCTTCGCCGAGGTCAGCGTGCTGTCGACCACCTTCTGCTCGAGGCTGGTGACCTCGCTGGAGGCCGACGTCGCCAGCCTGATCGACAACTGGAAGGGCTTGCCCGCCACGACGCGAGGAACGTCGATGCGGGCGATGGCGGGGGGTTGGGCTTCGGCCGTAGGGGTCGGCGCCGGCGGCTGGGTGACCTGCGGCGCCGTCGGCGCCGGCGTGGCCTGTACGGGCGCTGCGGCGCCCGGTTCGGTCACGATCGCTGCGGCCGTGGGCGCCTTGACGCTTTCCACCGAAGCGCTACCGGTTTCGCCGGGAGTGGTGGACGTCGGAGGCATCGAGGCGGCCGGTGCCACCGGGAGGGCGTCCGGCGACGGTGCAGCCGGTTCGCGCGTCGCCTCGCGACCGGTCGAAGCGGCATCGGCCACGGTCGTCGCCGGCGCGCTGCGGTCGGTGCGCGTCGCCATGAACCAGCCGATCGCGACGACGACCAGCACCGCGGCGGCAATGCCCAGCGAGCGGCCGCGCGATGGACCCGGACGGGCCGCCCGCACCATGGTTGCGTGCGAAGTCGGGGTCTCCGCGTCGTGCGGCGAAGGGTCGTCGGCGACGATCGTTGCCGTGGAAGGCGAATCGATGACGGCCCAGGTGGGCGTCGTCCCGGTGACCGGCGAGAGGTCGCGTACCGGTTCATCGGGCAGTGCCACGATCGCCTCGGCGATCGGCGCGTCGTGCGGCGCCGGTGTGTCCGGGACATCGTGAACGGCGTCGATCGGCAACGGCTCGGCGCGCAGGGCGGGCGGCGGTGCGGGCTCGGTACCCGGCAGCTCGGCCCGGTCGTCGGCAGGGGACGGAGCGCCTGTATCCGCATGGAGCGGGACGACCTTCTCCGCCACGGGATCGATCGGTGCCAGGCTGGCGACGAACACGGCGATCGGCGTCTCGGATTCGACGACGGCCGGTTCGGGCTG
>JBBRRW010000420.1:0-1626 GCA_038245975.1 Burkholderiales bacterium | reverse complement strand
CCACGACCCGGCCGGTCGCGACGTCCTCGATCCGCACGTTGATGTTGAGGATCAGGTTGCTGACCTTCTGGACCCAGCCGACCAGGACGCGATCCGCGCCGAGGGCCTGGCCGATGGTCCTTTCGCAGCCGTTGCAGGCGTGCAGGTCCTGGGTCGCGCGCAGGCCGTCGATCATGCCCCTCGCGGGCGCGTTGTCGACGACGGTGTAGAGACCTTCGCGGGTCAGCGCTTCGGCGAGCTGGTCGCGGATCGACAACAGTCGTGGGCCGAGCGTGTTGTCGGGCACCGTCTCGCGCTGATCGTCCAGCAGGTCGAAGTCGAGCACCGCGAGCGTCGGCGGCGCGGGCTGCGCCAGCGAACGTTCGGTCGCCACGAGCGCGAGCAGCGGGACGAGCGCGACCAGGCACCGCAGCGCGCGCTTGATGAAGACCCGTCCGGCGAGGAGTCGCAACGGATGACGGTGGGGGCCGGGCGTTTCGTCGGCGGCATGCGGTGCGTGTCGTTCGTTCAAGCGGTTCTCCGATCGTCCGAGAGAGGTCTGCGACCCATCGCCGGCGCGGCTATGGCCCCGACCGGCAGTACCAAGGATAGCGCGGAGTTTCAACGTGCGTGACGCGCCGGACCTGGTCATGACGCCGAGCCGAGCCCATTCGTTTCGTCCATCGTTCAGCGGCCGCGTCCGCACGATCGTGCAACTGCTCGCGATCCTGACGACCACGGCCGCCGGCGCGCAGACCGCGACCCGCGTCGCACCGGACGTCTATGCGCTGATCGCCGACCAGGGCGACATCGAGCCCGCCAACGGTGGCTTCGTCGGCAACCTGGGCTACCTGGTCGGCGAGCGCGGCGTGGTGGTGATCGATGCCGGGATCTCGTATCGCTTCGGCGAGCGGATGCGCGCGACGATCGCGGCGTCGACCTCGTTGCCGGTCGCGCTGGTCGTGCTGACCGACCCGATCCAGGAATTCCACTTCGGCGCCGCGGCGTTCCAGGACCGTGGCGTGCCGGTGCTCGCGCATCGCGATGCGGCCGCGTTGATCGCGCAGCGCTGCGAGACCTGCCTGAAGCGCCTGCGGGTCACGCTCGGCGACGACGCGATGGCCGGCAGTCGGGTCGTCGTCCCCGACCGGCTGATCGACGGGACCACCACGATCGACGTCGGCGGCCGCGACATCGAGCTGCTGTATCTCGGCCTCGCGAGCGCCCCCGGCAACCTCGCGGTGTTCGACCGCCGCAGCGGCGTCCTGTTCGCCGGCGGACTCGTGTCGCTCGGCCGCATCCCCCGGCTGCGCGACGGCGACCTCGATGGCTGGATAGCCGCGCTCGAGCGGCTCCAGAAGATTCCCGCCACGCTGATCGTGCCTGGACACGGCCCGATCGCGACGCAGGCCGAGGCGCGCCAGACCCTGGCCTACCTGCGCGCGCTTAAGCAGAAGGTCCACGCGCTGTATGCGAAAGGGACCGGACTGTCGGCGGCAGTCGCTGGAGGCGATCTCCCGGCCTTCGCATCGTGGAGTCTCTACCCCACGCTCCACCGCGAGAACGTGCAGGAACTCTACGTGCGCCTGGAACGCGCCGATCTGCAGCGGGGGTCGCGATGAACGGACTTCGCGGCGCGATCGGCCT
>JBBRRW010000419.1:0-1635 GCA_038245975.1 Burkholderiales bacterium | reverse complement strand
TAGCCCCGATCGTTCACGGGAACTGCTGAGTGGTGTTCAGCGTGCGTGAGAGCGCTTGACGGCGCGCTGTGCTCGGGCTTGTCGCGGTCCGCGAGCGACGCGAGCACGGTGGGGGCCGTGTCGGGACGTGTTCGGGCGTGCGTGGTCAAGCTCCCGCCACGTTCGTGGGCGCGGGTGTGTTCAGGTGAGAAGGTTGATGCGCGTGTAGGCGCGGAGTAACGCGTCGGCGGTGGGCCAGTCGTCGAGGATCCGCACGATCTGTTGGCGGGCGCGGCGCACGATGCGGGCGGGGGCGTGCCAGAGCTGCCAACGCAACGTTTTCGGTTCCGCGACGGCGAGCGGCCCGTCCAAACACACGAGTTGGAACCAACGCACGAGATCCGCGGCGAACGCGACGATCGCGAGACGGGCGCGGTTGGCGTCGAGATCAACGAACGGGAACCGGTCCAGCCCGGAATCTTTCAACCGTCGGATGTGGTCCTCGACATGCGCGTGGGCGCGCATGTGCGCGTCGAGCGCGACCGGGTCGCCGGACTGGTCGGTGTAGTGACCCCAGTAGCGGAACTCAAGCGACGGGAACAGCGATGTTTGCGCGCCGGGATGCAACGGTTCGCGCCGCACGATCAGCCGGATGCCGGGAGGCCAGGCGGACAGGTCAACAAGATCGGTCACGTCACAGACCGCCGCGTCGGACCGTTCGTCACCGGTCTGGGTGATCGCCAACTGCCAACGATCGTCGTCGAGTTCGATCTTCGAGATCGCCCCATGAATCTGACTGTTCTTGCGGGCCACGACCGCGAACCCGACGTTACGGGCGCGGCATCCCCACACGAACCCGGCCGTCGCGCCGGCCGAATCAGCACGGACCATCACCGGCCGGGACACGCCAGCCGGGTCGTCGCCGGGCCGGTGGCCGACTGCGATCTCGGCCGGTAACTGGCCGATCGCGTCGTCGAGCACCGTGAGGTGATCGGCCGCGTTGTTCGCGGTCGCGTTCCCGGGCCGTAACCGTGCAGCCAATGTCTCGCCCGTGAGATCCGCGAAGCAGAACATCGGATGGAACCCGAACCCGCGTTTGTAGGTCGGTGCCGTCCCGTGTTTGTGTTCGGAATGGATCTCGATCAACGACCCATCGATATCCAACACGACCCGCTCGCCGACATCGACTGCCGCCCAGACATCCGCGCGGGCCTCGGCCATCGCGTCCCACAACCCCGCGAGGGTCACCGCGTCGATCTGACGGTAGGTGCGATACAACGTCGAGTCCGACGGCACCGACCCGAACAGTGCCGGCTGCGCGCGCAGGAACTCGACATCCGAACACGCGTCGCCGCCCGCCGCGAGGGTGAGCATCGCGTGCACCAACACCTTCCCGCGATCATGGAACGGGAACCGCTCACCCGAAGGCACGATCCTTGCCGACAACGCGGCGCCCAACCCGAGCGTGTCCGCGAAACGACCCAACGCGTGCAGTCCCACATGCGCGACAACCCCGACCCCGCCGGTCTCGATCCGCGCCCGTGTCGTGCTGGTAACGTTCATCCGTCAAGTGCCCTTCCCGTCGGCAATGCTTGGTGTGTCGCAACCCCAAGAATGCCTTACGGACAGGGCACTTGTCGCGCTCAGCGACCGGCC
>JBBRRW010000418.1:0-1640 GCA_038245975.1 Burkholderiales bacterium | reverse complement strand
GCCGATCGGGGCTACGTGATGGAGTCCGGCCTCGTCACGATGACCGGCAACGCGGCGGCGATGCTCGACGACCCCAAGGTGCGGGCCGCTTACCTCGGCGAATAGCGGGTCGCGTCCGGCTGCCGCAGTGGCGAGCCGGGCGGCCGGCGCTAGACTCCTGCGATGCCATTCCCCACCGATTCGGCCCGGGCGCCGCGTACCTCACACGCGCGCTTCGTCGCCGCCGTCCTGATCGTCCTCACGCTGATCGCGCTGGCCGTGGCCTGGAGCGTGACGCCGCTGGCCGGAATGCTGGACCCGCGCCGCCTCGCCGCGTACGAACAGCAGGCGCGCGGCTGGCTGCTGGCGCCGCTGGTCGTGGTTGCGCTGCACGTGGCGTCGGGGCTGGTCGCCGCG
Organism: Burkholderiales bacterium; assembly: GCA_038245975.1. GTDB lineage: Bacteria > Pseudomonadota > Gammaproteobacteria > Burkholderiales > Burkholderiaceae_D > CAHJXF01. Next base: position 1,244 of record JBBRRW010000418.1, on the reverse strand, counting down.
CCGGCGACGCTGATGATCGGCGCGACGGTTCTGCTGTTCGGCGCATGGCCCGGCGTGCTCTACGCATTCGCCGGCATGATGACCAACGGCGCCGTGGTCTACGCCATCGGGCGCTATGCCGCGCGCGACATGGTCGACGACTGGCTCGCCAGGAAGGCGGGATCCCGGCTCGAGGCCTTCAACCGCACGCTCGTGCGACGCGGATTCGTCGCCGTCGCGCTGATGCGGCTGACGCCGATTCCGTTCACGTTGCAGAACCTCATGGCCGGTGCGTCGCGCATCGGCTTCCTCGACTTCGTGCTCGGCACGGCCATCGGCATCCTGCCGGTCATCGCGCTGATGGCCGGCGTGGCGACGGAGTTCGACGCGTGGCTCGAGCATCCGGACTGGGGTCGCCTGCTGGCGTTGATCGGCGCCGTGCTCGCGGCAGCCGCGATTGCATGGTCCCTGAAGCGCTGGGCGGTGCGTCACGACATCGGTCGCTGACGCAACGCATGCGACGGCGCTAACCGGGTCAGGTCCAGTAGCCGAGACGCTTCATCCATTGCGCAATGGCGCGCCGATCCGGATCGCCTTCCTCGTGCACCGCCTGCATCTCGGGCCGGTTGTCGGCCAGGCGATTCTGGCCGAGCTTGAACTTGCCTTCGAGCTTGTCGACCACGATGCGGAAGCCGGTGATGGCGCCGAGCAGGCCGTCGCGCAACCGATCGTCGAACGCGTCGAAGCGCGCGGCGAACGCCGGCTCGTGATCGGCAATCAGCCGTTGCAGGATGGCTCGCTTGGCCTCCGGCGCGTCGACAGTCCGGGCGCCGCCCGTCGCATGCACGGCGATGTAGTTCCAGGTCGGCACCCGCCCCGCGGACGCATAGAGCGTCGGCGAGATGTAGGTATGCGGACCCTGGAAGACGACCATCGCACGCGCGCCGTCGGCCAGCGCACGTGCATGCGGATTCATTGTGGCGACGTGGCCTTCGATCTGCAGGGCGCCGCCGTCGAATTCGTCGACGCGCACCGGCGCATGGGTCGCGAACGGCTCGCCGTCGACGGTCGTGAAGATCGTCGCGAAGCTGTGCGTGCGCATGACCTCCAGCAGATGGGCGCGATCGTCATGCGCGAAGTGCTTCGGGATGTACATGGTCGTCCAGCGTCGTCAGAGCGCGGCACTGCTCGCCGCGATGCGATAGATGTTGGGCCTGACGATCTCCATCGCGCGCTCGGGACGGGCCAGCGACGCGAAGCCCAGG
>JBBRRW010000417.1:0-1656 GCA_038245975.1 Burkholderiales bacterium | reverse complement strand
AGACCAAATGATCATGACCAAGTCCGTTGCCGCGAAGTCCATTGCCCTCTTCGCTGCCGTCGCCTTGCTCGTGGCCGCCGGATCCGGCAGCGCCCAGAACCTGCCCGCGCCACGCGACGTTCCCTACCACGGTCCTGTGGTTCTCCGGGTCGACGCGACCGACATCGATCACCGGCTTCTGCGGATCCGCGAGACCCTGCCGGTGCTTCCGGGCCGCTTGACGTTGCTGTATCCCCAATGGATCCCTGGCGAGCATGGGCCAACCAATGAAGTCAAGCGACTCGCCGGACTGCAGATCCTCGCCGGCGGAAAGCGACTCGACTGGACGCGCGATCCTTTCAATCTCCACGCGTTCCAGGTGGACGTCCCGGCGGGCATCTCGACGATCGAGATCGACTTCCAGCAGGTGCTGCCGGAGGACGACAGCGGCTACACGCCGACGCTGGGACGGCACTTCATGGGCGTGCAATGGCAGGGCGCGGTCCTCGCGCCGGCCGGCTTCCACGCGTCGCGAATCGAGGTCGACGCGGTGCTGCGGTTGCCGAAGGGCTGGCAGCATGCGAGCGCGCTGCGTCCTATCGACTCACGGAGCGACGACCTGCGCTTCGAGCGCGTGTCGCTCGAGACGCTGATCGACTCGCCGGTCTTCGCGGGCAAGCACGTCAAGCGCTTCGACTTGGACCCGGGTAGCGCGCGGCCGATCATGTTCGACGTCTTCGCGAACGACCCGGAATCGCTGGTCGCGACCGACGCGCAGATCGACGCGCATCGCAATCTGGTCAAGCAGGCGGACCGGCTCTTCGGCGCGCGCCACTTCGCGCACTACGACCTGCTGCTGGCGCTGGACGACGAGCATCCATGGGGCGGCCTGGAACACCATCAGTCGAGCGAAAACAAGTCCAAGGCCGGCTACTTCAGCGACTGGGACAAGTCCTCCGTCGTCCGCGACCTGTTGCCACACGAGTTCACGCACTCGTGGAACGGCAAGTTCCGCCGGCCGCGCGACCTCTGGGCGGCGGACTTCAACGTGCCGACGCGCAACAGCCTGCTGTGGGTCTACGAAGGCCAGACGCAGTATTGGGGAAGGGTGCTGGCCGCGCGGTCCGGCCTGGTCGACGTGGCCGAGATGCGGGAATGGTTCGCCTGGACCGCGGCCGCGCTGTCGACCCTGCCGGGTCGCTCATGGCGACCGTTGCAGGACACGACGCACGACGAGATCATCGCGGGCCGTCAGACCGGGCTCGACTGGGGAAGCTGGCAGCGCTTCGAGGACTACTACGACGAAGGCGCGTTGATCTGGCTGGACATCGATACGCGGATGCGTCAGCAGTCGAACGGAGGCCGATCGCTCGACGACTTCGCCCGCGGCTTCTTCGGCGTCGAGGACGGCCGTGTTGCACCGCTGCTGTACGATTTCGACGAGGTCACGAAGCAGCTGTCGCGGATCCAGCCGTACGACTGGGGTGGCTTCCTGCGCACGCGCCTCGACACGGTGGGACTGTCGCCGCTCGAAGGCCTGGAGCGATCCGGATGGCGGCTCGCGTGGACCGACCAGCAGAGCGACTTCGCGAAGAATCGCGACGGTTATCGCGAGTCCAGCAGCTTCGGCTATTCGCTCGGGTTCGGCGTCAACAAGAAGGGCAACGTCAGCTGGGT
>JBBRRW010000416.1:0-1668 GCA_038245975.1 Burkholderiales bacterium | reverse complement strand
CCCGCATTTCTCACGCGATTGGCGGTCATCTGGCCGATTTGCCGGCGATGTTGACGCGTGACGTGCGTTTGGGTGGCGCGGACTGCGCGATCGTCTTCGGCAATGGCTCGGCTTCCTCGTGTCTCCAGTGGGCCTTTGGGGATACCGCGAGAGAGGCGCGTCGCAGCTTCGCGTGTCAAGCTGGGGAGCCACGAGCATGCGCGAGCCGCGTCGCGGCGAGACGCCATTCCGCCGCGGACGGACAGGCGGACGCGAAGGCGATCTTGACCCGGCGCGCGCTGATTTTCACCAGCGCGCCGATCTTCAACAGCTTCAGCCGGATCGTGCCGCAGGTCGCGGCGGCGAATTGCGTGTGAGCAAGGCCGATCCGGCGCAGCGCGCAGAGGAGGACATAGGCCATCGAGGCAAACCACAGGCGCAGCTGGTTGGCCCGCATCGTCGCTGCCGAGGTGCGGTCGGCGAAGAGATCGCCCTGCGCCTCCTTGATGCGGTTCTCCATCTCGCCGCGTGCGCAATAGAGATCCTCGTAGAGCGGCCTGGCGGTCCAGGCGCCGGGCTTCAGCGAGGTGACGAGAAAGCGCGGATTGGCATCCCCGCCAGTCCATTCGGCTTTGCCGATCACGCGGCGGCGGCGTGACCAGGAATCCTTGGTCGACCATAGGAAATCCCGAAACACCCGCGCCGGCTTGCCGCCCGAGGCCTCCGACCGCCGTCGTGCCTCGGCCAGCGCCTGCGCGATGCGCCCCTCCAGACGCGCATTGCGGGCGAGGCCGAAGACGTAATCGACCTTGTGAGCCTCGCACCAGACCATCAACGCTTCTCGAGCGAAGCCGGAATCGGCGCGCAAGACGATCTTCACCTTCGGCCAGCGCGCCCGGATCCGGCCGACGATGCGCGCTGTCTCCTCGATCGCGCCGGCGCTGCCGTCGATGTTCGAGCGCCGAAGCCTGGCGGCGAGAAGATGCCGGCCGCAGAAAACGTAAAGCGGCAGGTAGCAATAACAGTCATAATAGCCATGAAAGAACCGGCCTTCCTGATGGCCATGAAGCGGATCGTCGGTGGCGTCGAGGTCGAGCACGATCTCACGCGGCGGTTTGCGGTGCGCGTCGAGAAACAAGTCGACGAACAAAGCCTCGATCGCCGCGCCGTCATGGCCAATTTTATGATAACGCCCAGTTCCGCCCTCGACCGGGGCGTGCTCCAGCCGGTTCAGCGTGCTCTTGCCGGCCAGAGGCGCCGGCGTCTCGGCCGCGCGATCGAGCTTGCCGAGCAGCACGCCGAGAACGGGATCGCGGCGCAACTCGTCATGGTCGACGAGGTCCTCATAGCCCAGCGCCAGCCCGAACACCCGCTGCGCGACCAAGGTCTTCACTTCATGCAACACGTAGGGGCGATGGCGTTGATCGCGAAAGCAGGCGGCAAAGCGATCGACGAGCCGGATGGCCTTGTCCGTCTCCCCAAGCAGCAGAGCGCCGGCGTCCGAGGAGACCATGCCGCCATCGAAATCCGCCACCACCCGGCGCCCGCCCGCTCTTCCAAAATCGATCTCGTTCGCGCTACACTCTGTCAGCATCGGGGAACCACCTCGAATCGGCATAACTCGTTCTCACAAAACAAGTTTACACTGTCAGAGGCCCCGATGCGCTTCAGACTCGTGAGAAATGCGGG
>JBBRRW010000415.1:0-1669 GCA_038245975.1 Burkholderiales bacterium | reverse complement strand
CGAAGGCTGGCTGCGCGGCGACGAGACGGTCTGGGGCCGCCCCGTGGACGTGTTGCCGATGCCCGACGGGTCGCTGCTCGTCTCCGACGACCAGGCCGGCGCCGTCTATCGCATCCGTTACGCGCCGCGTTGATCGTCGGCACGATCGACCGGCCGATTCGAACGCGCGATGTCGATGGATGCATCACCTGTCCCGACCACGAAGAGAGGCATCGCGTGGCGCGCCGCCGGCGTCGCGTGCCTGGCCGCATCGCTGGTGGCATGTGCATCGACGTCGCCGCGTGCCGGGCGCGTCGACGAGACGACCGACGCGTCCGCGAAGGCCGGCTTCTCGCTTCGCCTGATCGGTCGGCAGCGGCTCGAGCACGGACTGCAGTTCGGCGGCACGATGGTCGGTGGTCTCTCGGGGATCGACTACGACCCGGCGCACGACGACTACTACCTGATCAGCGACGACCGGTCGGCGTTCGCGCCGACCCGCTTCTACACGGCCCGCCTGTCCATCGACGAACGACGCTTCGACGAGGTGGCGTTGCAGACCGTCGTCACGCTGCAGCGACCCGACGGCAGTCCGTTCCCGGCGGGCGCGGCCGATGCCGAAGCCGTCCGCTACGACCCGCGGACAGGCGACCTGTGGTGGACCAGCGAGGGCGATCGCCGCAGCGCCGCGCGCCGGGTCGATCCCTTCGTCCGTCGCGCATCCGTCGACGGGCGCTACGTCGGCGACGTGCCGCTCGACCCGATGTTCCGCATCGTCGACAACCCGCGCGGACCACGCGACAACCTGGTCTTCGAAGGCGCGAGCCTGTCCATCGACGGAGGCTCGCTGTGGGTCTCGATGGAAGGCCCGCTGCTGCAGGACGGTCCGATGCCGACGATGAGCGACGGCGCGTGGGCGCGCATCTCGCGCCACGACCGCGACGCGGCACACGGCTTCGGACCGCTCGCGGCGCAGTTCGCGTATCGCGTCGATCCCATCCCTTCGATCGGTGCGTGGACGATGTGGCACGCGTTGAACGGCGTCGCGGAGATCCTCGCGATCGATACCACCCGCATGCTGGTCCTCGAACGAGCGCTGGTGCTCGGCGCGGGCTGGCGCATCCGGCTCTTCGAAGCCGACTGGCGCACGGCGACCGACGTGAAGGCGGTCGCTGCGCTCGTCGGCGTGCCGGGCGATGCGCTGCCATTCGTGCCGATGACGAAACGGCTGGTGCTGGACTTCGACACGCTCGGCATCGCGATCGACAACCTGGAGGGCTTATGCTTCGGCCCCACGCTCGCGAACGGGCATCGGACGCTGGTGCTGGTTTCGGACGACAACTTCAACCCGGGCCAGGTGACGCAGTTCCTCGCGTTCGAGATCATTCCCCATTGACGGGCAGCCCCACGCTTCCATGCAATTCAAGAACAAGACTCTCGCGACGCTGCTCGCCGCGCTCGGCGGTACGTTCGGCCTCCATCGCTTCTATCTCGTCGGAGCCGGCCGCACGTTGCCGTGGCTCTACGTGCTGTTCTTCTGGACCCTGATCCCGACCTTCGCCGGCTTCATCGAGGCGTTGCGCTTCGCGCTCACGCCCGACGAACGCTGGGATGCGCGATGGAACGCGGGCACAGCGCAGACCAGCCACTCGGGCTGGTTCGTGATCCTGCTCGCGGTGCTGACGATGCT
>JBBRRW010000414.1:0-1671 GCA_038245975.1 Burkholderiales bacterium | reverse complement strand
GGCCCAGAAGGCAGCCGCTGCGCTGGCGGTGCAGCGCCAGCAGTCGCTCGCCACTCAGGCTGCGCACCTGCAGCAATTGATCGCCGGCCGTGCGGCGCACGAGGTGTTCGCCGTCGCGCGCAAGACCTTGACCGATCTGGCCAACGTGGACCTGGAAGAACGCATGGTCGAGGTCTTCATGCGGCACTTGAGCGAACTGCCCGCCCCTGCCAAGGAGCAGCTCGAGGCGGCGCTGAAGCACGGCGCCGGACCCGCCCTGGTGCGCAGCCACTTCGAGCTGCCTGCCGACCAGCAGGCAGCGATCCAGAAATCGATCAACGCGACCTTCTCTGCCGACGTGCCGTTGCGCTTCGAGACCGTGGCCGATGCCGTCTGTGGCATCGAGTTGAGTGCCGGTGGGCAGAAGCTGGCCTGGACCATCACCGAGTACCTGCGCGATCTCGAGCGCCAAGTGGCCGTGCTTCTGGCGCCCGCAGCACTGCCGGTCGCGGCGCCCAAGAACCCCGATGCACCCCAGGCCGGCGCCGCGCCGGCGCCTCGCGCCGACCCGGTCGTCGCATGAGTGCAGTTGACAACCCGTCACAGGGCTCCCAGGAAAGCGGCTTCGCCGCGAGCGCGCTCGATCGCGGCTTCGCCGCGCTGGCGCAGGCGCGCGCCGCGTTCGCGCCCGCGCTCGTGCCGCGCGAGGTCGGCACCATCACGCAGGTGACCACCGGCATCGCCCGCGTCAGCGGACTGCCCGGTGCCGGCTTCGATGAACTGCTGACGTTCCCCGGTGGCCTGGCCGGCATCGCGTTCAACGTCGACGAACACGAGCTCGGCGTCGTGTTGCTGGGCGAGTACTGGCACCTGCAGGCCGGCGACGAGGTGCGGCGTACCGGGCGCGTGATGGACGTGGTGGTCGGCCAGGCGCTGCTGGGGCGTGTCATCGATCCGCTCGGCCGGGCGCTCGACGGTCTCGGCCCCATCGATGAAACAGCCCGGCTGCCGATCGAGCGGCCCGCCGCCGCCATCATGGACCGCGCGCCGGTCGACGTGCCGCTGCAGACCGGCCTGAAGGTCGTCGACGCGCTGATTCCCATCGGCCGCGGCCAGCGCGAGCTGATCCTCGGCGACCGTCAGACCGGCAAGACCGCGATCGCACTCGACGCCATCCTGAACCAGCGCGAGCAGGACGTGGTCTGCGTCTACTGCGCCATCGGGCAGCGCGCGTCGGCGGTCGCCAAAGCGGTGGCGACGCTGCGCGAGAAAGGCGCGATGGACTACACCGTGGTCGTCGTCACCGAGGGCAATCAGCCACCCGGCCTGGCCTACATCACGCCCTATGCGGCAACCAGCATCGCCGAACACTTCATGGAAGCCGGGCGCGACGTGCTGATCGTCTACGACGACCTGACCCAGCATGCACGCGCGTACCGCGAGCTGTCGCTGCTGCTGCGCCGGCCGCCGGGGCGCGAGGCCTTTCCGGGTGACATCTTCTACATCCATTCGCGGCTGCTCGAACGGTCGACGCATCTGAGCCCGGAACGTGGCGGCGGCTCGCTCACCGCGCTGCCGATTATCGAAACGCAGGAAGGAGAGGTGTCGGCGTATATCCCGACCAATGTCATCAGCATCACCGACGGTCAGATCTACCTCGAACCCGATCTGTTCTTCGCAGGTGTGCGGCCG
>JBBRRW010000413.1:0-1701 GCA_038245975.1 Burkholderiales bacterium | reverse complement strand
ATCACTTCGCCGTGGCCAGTCCGGGCGTCGGGGTGGCCGGATATCCGGCCGGATCCGCGTGCCGGGCCTCGATCAGCGAGACGTCGGGCACGCGGCGCAGGTCGGTGCGCAGGTAGAGCAGGGCGACCATGCCCATGACCAGCACGCCCATCCCCGCGAACGTCTGCCGCAGCCCGAACAGTTCCGCGGCATGGCCGGCGGCCAGGGCCCCGAGCGGCGCCGCGGCCACCGTGAAGAAGCGCATCGTCGCCGTCATCCGGCGGAGCAGGCGGTTCGGCGTGACGGCCTGTCGCAGGCTTGCGTAGTTGATCCAGTACAGCATGATCCCGAAGTCGAAAACGAACAGGGCCGCGCCCAGCGTCGCGAACGCGTGGCCGGTCCGCGGCATCAGCGCCAGCATCAGCCACGACCCCGAAGAGCACGCGACGCCGATCAGGATCGACACACCGGTCCCGAGACGCCGCGAGAAGTGACGGGCCAGCACCGACGACAGCAACGCGCCTGCGCCGCCGACCATGTGCGCGGCACCGAGCTTGCCGGCGGTCAGTCCGAGTTCGCGGGTCGCGTACAGGGTCTGCAGCGTGATCCATCCCTGGAAGACGATGAACCACGACGGCGACACGAACGTCAGCGGCCGCAGGATCGGATGCCCGAGCACCAGGGCGAGCCCTTCGCGGATCTCGGACCGACGCTGGCGTCGTCCGTGGGCACCGGACGCGGCTCGACGTGGCGGATCCGCGTCAGCAGCAGCAGCGACGCGACGAAGGTCAGGCAGTCGAAGAAGATCGCGAGCGGCGCGCTCAGCCACTGGATCAGCAGGCCCGCGAGGCCGGGTCCGGTCAGGCGCGCCGTGGATTCGGCGCCGATGAACAGGCTGTTCGCGGCGATCAGCCGTTCGCGTCCTGCGAGCTGCGTCAGGTACACCTGCGCGGCACTGCCGACGAACACGAAGACGGTCCCGAGGACGAAGCCGACGCCGTACAGCAGCGGCATCGACAGCACGTCGAGCAGCGCCGCGACAGGCACGGTCAGCAACGCGAGGCAGATCACCGCCTCGCAGACCAGGATGATCGGCAACTTGCGGACACGATCGATCAGCACGCCGGCGTGCAGGGAGAACAGCGAGAACGGCAGCGCCTCGAGCGCGACCAGCGTGCCCATCTGCGCCGGCTTGGCGTCGAGCAGGATGACGGCGGTGAGCGGCAACGCGAGCATCGTGATCTGGCCGCCGAAGCTGGTAACCGTCGACGACAGCCACATCAGACGGAAGTCGCGATGCGCGAGCAGGCCGGCGCGCCACGACGCGACGAGCCGCTGCAGCCGGATTGTCAGAAGTGCCTTCATCGCGCCGCCCATTGCCGGCGAGTCCCGCCATCCCCGAAGGACGGACGGCCCCACCCTTATCATTTCGACCGTCCACCGCGCTCGCGTCGACCCGGTGGTCCGTCGCGACGAGCGCCTTCCCTTCGATGTCCACCCGGCCCATCGGCTGTGCCGAAGGCGATCCTCGTCGCCCCTGCGCAGCCCGCCATCCATGTCCGATTCCAGCACGCCCTGCATGCTCGTCATCAAGGGCATCACCCGCAGCGGCAGTCCGTTTCGCCCCAGCGACTGGGCCGAACGGCTGTGCGGCGTCCTCGCCGCCTACCGTGCCGGCTACGCCGCCACCCGCGGCCCGGTCTTCGGTTACTCGCCCTACGT
>JBBRRW010000412.1:0-1718 GCA_038245975.1 Burkholderiales bacterium | reverse complement strand
GTGCGCGGCATGGTGGCGACGGATGGTGTTGACGAACGGCAGGTTGCGCACGAACCAGTTGTCGCGCACGTGACAGCAGAAGTGGAAGGTTTCGTAGACCATGTAGTGGCCGATCATCGTGATGAACACGACATAGCCGGCATTGGCGTTGATCGCCCACGCGGCGAGGCTGCCGAAGACGGCGCCGGCCACGGCCAGCACGGTCAGGACGCGCCACGGAAAGAACACGATGCGGAACTCCTGCACCGTGTCGATCGTGTATTCGTTGTCGGTGAAGTACTGATGGTGCTGGCGCACGTGGCGGTCGTAGATCGCGCGCAGCGCGAACACGTCGACGAGGCGGTGCATCACGTACTTGTGCATCGCCCACTCGACGAAATTGCCACCGATCGCCACCGGAATCACCAGCAGCCACTCCCAGCCGGGGTTCTGCATGCGGCTGACGGACCACCAGATCGCGCCGATGCCGGCGGCGTACATCACACCGATGTGCAGCAGCCCGCTGTACCAGGGGCTGATCTGTTCGACGTACTGCTGGCGAAATCTGCGTTGGCGTTCGGTCATCATGATGGTTATCCCCAATGCGGGTCGCTTCGAAGTGCTGATATATTAGATGTCGATCAGGCCTTCGTCAAGGTTCCGGGGATTGTGCGAACAGCAGCCACCGAATCGCCATTCCGGCCTTTCCGACCGTGCCCCGATCGATGAAGCCACGCGCCAAACTCGCCGAATTCGTTCCAACCCCCAGCCTGACCGACCGGGCCTATGCGGAAATCGAGGAACTCATCATCACGCTGCGGCTCGCGCCCGGCAGCGCCGTGTCGGAGTCCGATCTGCAGACCTGGCTCGGCATCGGCCGCACGCCGATCCGCGAGGCCCTGCACCGGCTCGCGCGCGAGAAGCTCGTCACGATCCTTCCGCGCCGCGGCATCATCGTCTCGGCCATCGACGTCACGCAGCAGCTGCTGCTGCTCGAACTGCGGCGCGAGATCGAGCGTCTCATCGCGCGCAGTGCCGCGCGCCGCGCCAGCGACGCGGAGCGCGCCGAATTCATCGAGCTCGCCGAGCGCTTCGGCCAGGCGTCGAAGGCCAACGACGACGTGGCGTTCATGCGGGTCGACCGGCGCTTCAACGTGCTGTGTTCGCGCGCGGCGCACAACGACTTCGCCGAGAACGCGATGGGGCTCATCCATTCGCTGTCACGGCGCTTCTGGTATGCGCATCACCGCGTCGCGGCCGTCATGCCGCTGACCGCGACGCTGCACGCGAGCATTGCCCGCGCCATCGCCAGCGGCAACGAGGATCGTGCGGCGAAGGCCAGCGACAGGCTGCTGGATGCGATCGAAAAGTTTACGAGGGGTGTGGTGGATCGACGCTGAAGCCGCGTCGAGGCAGGTCCGAGGGGACGGTGTCGTACCGATAAAGCGCAGGGGCTCGATCCCGTGGGCGACGCGCGGCGTCCCGAGGCGCCGCCGACCAGAAGCGGGGCCGCGTCGACCCCCGTCGATGCGGGGGGACGTGACCAGGAGACAACGATGGATCGCAGAAAAGCACTAAAGGTCATCGGCGGTGCGGGAGTCGTCGCGGCGACCCAGCCGCTGATGAGCTTTCCGGCCATCGCGCAGAACACGCCGCTGAAGATCGGCATCATCGCGCCGCGCGCGGGTATCGCCGGCACCATCGGCGAATGCGGCCTGCGCGGCACGATGTTCGCGGTC
>JBBRRW010000411.1:0-1733 GCA_038245975.1 Burkholderiales bacterium | reverse complement strand
GCCCTTGAATACACCGTTCGGGCCTGAGCCCCCGTGGATGTAGTCGAGCAGGTTCGGCGACTGCCGGGTCAGGCCGATCGCGTAGTCGTCGGCGCTCGCGAGATTCAGCATCAGGTTCTGCAGCACCATCCGGCTCGCCAGTCGCTCCTCGAACTGTTCGCCCTGCTCGCGCGCTTCGAGCTGCAGAGAGAACATCGACCCGAACAATTCGCAGATCGCCCGCAGGTGGCGCGGCAGGCGACGCGGGCTGTAGTGGTGACAGGCGATCAGTCCCCACAGCCTGCCGCCGCGGATGATCGAGATCGACATCGACGCGTCGATGCCCATGTTGCGCAGGTATTGCCGATGGATCGGCGAAACGTCGCGCAGGATCGAATAGCTCATGTCGAGCGGCAGGCCGCTCTGCGGGTTGAGAGTCGGCATCAGCGGCGCCGGTTCGTAGTTGACCTGCGTGATCAGCCGCAGCCAGCTCTTCAGATAGAGCGCGCGGGCCTGCTTCGGGATGTCGGCGGCCGGGTAGTGCAGATCGAGGAAAGGCTCCAGATGCGCCTCGCGGCTCTCGGCGATCACCCACCCGGAATCATCCTGCATGAAGCGATAGATCAGCACCCGGTCGTAGCCTGCGACTTCGCGCACGCTTGCCGCGGCGAGATGACAAAGGGCCTGCAGCGATTCGGCCTGATCGAAGCCTTCGATCATCGTCTGGACGCCGGCCAGCGGGTCCGCCGCGAAACGGTTCTCGAGATCGGCCTCTTCGAATTCGATCACGAGCGCGCCGCCGCTGCGGTGGATGCTCGCGTCGAGCGGACGATCGGCGACGACGCGCAGGAGCGGGTCGAGCAGATGCCGTGGCTTGACGAGATCGAACGTCGCGGTCAACGCCCGCAGATGCGCGACCTGCGCCGGCGTGAACAGGGTCCCGGCCGATCCGCCCAGCAACACGTCGATCGGTTTGCCGAGCAGGCCGGTCAGGTCGCCGGCCACCTGCAGGATTTCGAGCGTCTGTGCGTCCAACACCAGCAGCGCACCGTGCGGCAGGATGGCACCCGGGATGTGGATCGGTTCCCGATCGCAGTTCGTGGTGTCCAGCCCGTCCGTCATCGTCTGCATGTCGTCAGTCATCGCTTGAGGTATTCCAATCGCTGAGCCAATCCTCGAACACCGAGAAGGTTTCCACCGCCGCGCCGACGACCGCAGCGACCGACCCCGCATCGCGCGAGACGGCCTCGAGTTGCGCAAGCACCGTGCCCCACGCATCGCCGGTGTCGCCCCCGCGTCCGAGGAAGAAGCGGCGTCCGTCGATCGCATCCGGGCCGAGCAAGCGGTCGAGGCCGCGCGCGAGCGTGCGGCCGCCGATCGCCGAGCCTTCGACGACGTACATCGCACCGAGCCGCCGCTCGCCGCTCTGCAACGCAGGGATGGCGACGCAGCGCGGGATCGTCGTCAGCAGGCCGCGCTCTACACCCAGGCTCACGAGGTCGAGTGCCAGCCAGCCACTGCGCTCGCGCCCGTTTGGCGCCGCTTCCTCGAAGGGCGCATGAAAGCCGTACAGGCGTGTGAGCAGCGCCCGATAACGCGGACGGCTGATCGAGCCGCGCTGCACGCCGCGAAAGCCGGGATGGCCGTGGAGTCGCTGGTGCGACGCATCGGTGGCCGTGCGGAGCGTTTGCCGCAAGGTCGACTGCTCGGCTGTGGTCATGAAGATCTTTGGTGAGTGACCGCTGGCGCCATTG
>JBBRRW010000410.1:0-1742 GCA_038245975.1 Burkholderiales bacterium | reverse complement strand
GCGGACTCAGATACTTGTCGGCGCTTGCTGGCACGAAAGATGCGCATGAAGGACGGTCACTACTCGATGGTGTTCAGTGCAGACGGCCACATCAGCGATGGGCGCCTCGACCTGGAAGAGGGGCAGGCCAACGGCGGTGACGGGAGTTATCGCGTGGTCGGCCGGATCGCCGAGGCCGGCAACAGCCTGATCGGCATCCTCGAGATCACCCTCGCGCCCGGCATGTCGCCCAATGCGAAGATCGGGGAAGCGTTCGCGGTGACGATGCACGGTAAGTCCGACGCCGTCGGCTTCACGCTGATCGGCGCGGGGCCGCTCGGGATCATCGTCGAGCTCACGTGCAAGTACGAAGGCGATGCGGCGCCGTGATGCCGTTCAGGCGGCCGCCGAGCGCCACAGACCGAGCGCCTTCTGCACCGGACGATCCGAATAGCTGAACAGCACCGCATCGTCGTCGGCCGCGTGCGCCACCGGCAGCCACGACGGCGCGACGAAGATGTCGCGGGGTCCCCACGCGAGGGTCCGGTCGCCGATCGTCGTGCGGCCCCGCCCCTCGACGACGTGGTAGATCGTCCCGTCGGTCACGCGCGTCGCGCCTCCCGAAAATCCCTTCGGCAGGTACTGGATGAACGTGCCCATCGTCGGCATCGCCGAACCGCCGCTGGCCGGATTGACGAACTGCATCTTCACGCCGTGCGCCGGGTGCAGCGGGCCCGCGCGGAACAGCCGGTCGAGCGTCTCGCGGCTGCGCTCGTACGGATAGTGGAAGAGCGGGCTGGTCCGCGTCGTCGGCTCCCAGTCCACCGGCAGCATGTTGTTGCCGTAGCGCGCCAACGCATCGCCTTCGGGCTGCGTGACCGGCTGGGTCTCTTCCCCGAGGCGCTCGGCGAAGCTCGCATCGAGCATGCGGACCAGCGGGATGTCGAGGCCGTCCAGCCAGATCACCGGCTCGTCGCCCGGGTTGCCGTGGTCGTGCCAGGTCCACGACGGCGTGATGATGAAATCGCCGCGGCGCATCGTCACGCGCTCGCCGTCGACCGCGGTGTAGGCGCCCGTGCCTTCGACCACGAAGCGCAGCGCGGACTGCGTGTGCCGATGGCTGGGCGCGACCTCGCCGGGCATGATGACCTGCAGCCCGCAATACAGCGTGTGGGTGATCGCCGACTGGCCGCGCAGCGCGGGGTTCTCGAGGATCAGCACGCGCCGTTCCGCTTCCTTCGCGGTGATCAGGCGCCCGGCCTCGAGCAGGAAGTCGCGGATCGCGTCGTACTGCCAGTGCGCCGCGACGCACGGCGAGTTCGGTTGCGGGATGACGAGGCTGCCCAGGACTTCCCACAGCGGCGTCATGTGGTGCCGGTCGATGCGCGCGTAGAAGCCCTGGCGCTCGTTGGTGACGGGGGGCTTGTCGAACATGGCGGTCTCCTCGCTCTTGCGGCTCAGCGGGCGAGGGTAGCCCGCGCCGCGCCTCGTCGCCAAGTCGCGATCCGCGCAACCGCTGGCTGCGCGGCGTGGTGGCCACGCTGTTCGCGCAGCGCGGCTGATGCCGGGCCGACCGCCAACCCCATCAGCGCCGTTCGACCGGCACGCCACCCATGCGTCAAGCGGGGTCCTGCACCCGTGCGTCCTGGATCGCCTGCCGGATCCGGTCTTCCACTTCGGCGAAGCGGAACGGCTTGCCGATCACCGCGTGTCCGGCGAACGCCTTGGGCAACACGCTGCCCACGTCGTACCCGGTGCTGAAG
>JBBRRW010000409.1:0-1746 GCA_038245975.1 Burkholderiales bacterium | reverse complement strand
GGCCGATGGTCCCGTTCTCGCCGCGCACGACGATGCCGGAGCCGATCGTCAGGTCGCCCGCTTCGACGTTGAGCCGATTGCTCGCCCCTGTGTTGCCGAAGATCACCGTGCCGGTGCCACCCAGCGTCTGGTTGCCCTGGAGCGCGAGAATACTGTTGTTGTTGATGTTGATCGTGCTGCCTGACGTGAGCGTCAGCCCGTTCGTCACGCGCTCGATTCCGGTGGCGTCCGCGAGATCGAGGTTGCCGGTCAGCTTCACGCCGTCGATGAAATTGCCGCCCGAGTTGCTGGCGCGGAAGGACCCGGTCCCGGACGTGTTGATCGCGCCCGACAGCGATACGCCGTTCTGCAGGACCAGACTGCCGGCCCCGACGTTGATCGAGCTCGTCGGGCTGCCGGCGATGTTGCTGTTCAGCACCAGCGTCCCGCCGCTCTTGGCTTCGAGGATGCCGTTGTTGGTCACCAGCCCATTGACGTTCAGGCTCACCGTGCCACCGGCCACGTCCGCGGCGATGCGGCCATTGTTGGTCAGCGTCGACGCGCCGCCGATGAAGCTCTGCTGGCCGATCGTGCCGTTCTCGCCGCGGATCGTGATGCCGGGTCCGAGCACCAGGTTGCCGGCCTCGAGATTGACCCGGTTGCTGCTGCCGCTGCTGCCGAGCACGATCGTCCCGCTGCCGCCGACCGTCTGGTCGCCCTGGAACGCCAGCAGACTGTTCGCATTGACGTTCACGGTGCCGTTCAACGTCATGCCGCTCGCGATTCGCTCGATGCTGGTGGACGTCGCGAGGTCGAGCGTGCCGTTCAGGGTCACGCCGATGAGGAAGTTGTTGCCATCGTTGGTGGCGGCGATCCGGCCGGCCCCAACGGTGTTGATCGTGCCGCCGCTGAGGGTGGTGCCAACCTGGTTCAGCACGCTGCCGTCCCGCACGTTGATCGTGCCGCCGGCATTGTTGAGGCTGCTCTGGACCTGCAGCGCAGCAGTCGACGGACCGCCGACGTTGATGATCCCGGTGTTCGTCGTGCCGCCGCCGAGCAGGGTCAGCGTGGACGCGTCGATGTTGATCGTCCCGGCGTTCGTCAGCGTCGTGATCTGCTCGGCCTGATTGATCGTGACCAGGCCACCGATGTTGATGGTGGCCGAGTCGCCGGAGCCCGGGCGCGCCGCACACGACCAGTCGCCGGGCGTCTGCCAGAGGCCGTTGGCCGTCAGCGTGCAGGTCGCGGCGAGCGCGGGGTTGGCCATGTACAGGGTGGCGAAGGCAACTGCGGCGGCGCACGGCTTGAGACGGAGAGACTTCATGGCGTTCCCGGGAGCGATAGTCGAGTGAGTTCACCGGTCCCGCGTCGTCCATCGGCTACGACGGCTCGGCGGTCCGGTCCTGTCGTGAACATAGCAACGAGCGATCCATCACCGGGTCGTCGCGCCGCGGTCGCATGGCCGAGTCGTTACCTGGGAACGTGTCGCGGGACGAACGCTTGGGCGTCCGGGCAACCAGGCAGCGGGCCGCCGCGCAACGTATCGTCTAGGTAACGTCTGCGTAGCATCGACCGGCGCGGCGTGCTGGCGGGGAGCGCGATGTAAAGCACGCCGACAACGTCGAGGCTCGGTCGCGGTCTTCTGGCCATGACGTTGCCGAGCAACGCGCGGCCTCGTCGTCGAGTGAGTGCAGTGCCAGCGCCCGTTGCGCCGCGTGCTTCGCCTTGTCGAAGCGGGGCGAGGTTGGTTCATCCGTCATCGCCGCG
>JBBRRW010000408.1:0-1753 GCA_038245975.1 Burkholderiales bacterium | reverse complement strand
TGTAGCGCGACGATCAAGGTGAGAGCTGCGCGACAATCAAGATGATAGGTTGTGGCCGCAGCGGAGGCATGATTGTCGCGGCGCGACAATAAAGCAAGTGGAGTTTTTGGCGGACGCTCTTTTTGTCGCGGCGCGACAATCAGGACGAGGTTTTGAGGGTAATTTTCGACGGCGGTCGTCCGGCGCCGCGAGATTTGTCGATGGCTTCACGCCGGCGGTAGCTGTCGACGTTCATTTCGAGCACAGTCGAGTGATGAACGAGGCGATCGATGGCGGCGAGCGTCATTGCCTTATCGGGGAATATCTTGCCCCATTCGCCGAATGGCTGATTGGCAGTGATCATCAGGGAGCGCGTTTCGTATCTGGCGCTTATGAGTTCGAAGAGGACGCTCGTTTCAGCCTGGTCCTTGGTGACATAGGCGATGTCGTCGAGAATCAGGAGATGATATTTGTCGAGCTTGGTGATCGCCGCTTCGAGCACGAGGTCGCGCCGCGCGATCTGGAGCTTTTGAACGAGGTCGGTGGTTCTGGCGAACAGCACGCGGCGGCCGTTTTCGATCAGGGCGAGGCCGAGCGCGGCTGCCAGATGCGACTTTCCCGCGCCGGGCGGCCCAAAACACAAGAGATTAGCGCCTTTATCCAGCCAGGCGTCGCCGGCGGCCAGCGCCTGGACTTGCGCCTTGGAGATCATCGGCACGGCGGCGAAGTCGAAGGCGTCGAGGGTCTTGCCCGGCGGCAGCCTGGCCTCTTCGAGATGGCGTTCGAAACGACGCCTGCCGCGCTCGACCATCTCCTGTTCGGCCAGCGCGGCGAGGAAGCGGGCAGCGGGCCAGCCCTCTTTGTCGGCCGTCGCGGCGAGCGCGGCCCAGGCGAGCTTGACGCCCGACAGCCGTAACTCGCCGAGCAACAGGTCGATGCGAGCGGCGTCGATTTTTCCGTCGGTCGCTCTCATGCGGCGTCTCCCCCAACCCACGCGATCGCGTCGTAGACGGCGAGCGCTGGCAAATGGACGACGACATCAGGCGCGGCCGCGCCCGATCGCTGGAAGCGTTCGGTCAGGGTCTTGAGGTCCGGCAGGCGACCGGCGGCGAGGTCGACCTCGATGGCGAGCGCCAGTTCGGCTTCACAGGCGCGCTCATGGGCGAGCGCGAGCAGGCCGACCATGGCGCGGCAGGCGCGTCGTTCGCCGTGCTGCGCCAACAGCGCCTCGAAGGCCCCGGCATAAGCCCGCCTGGGAAACAGCTGATCGCGATAGACGAGGTTGAGCCATAGCCCGTCGATTCAGACGGGCGTCCTTCCAGGACACCCTATGGCCATCGGCTTGCGGCGCAGCGAATGGATCACATGCCGATAGTCGACGACATGGCCATGCTTGCCGTTCGGCCCGGCGCGGCCGCGCCGCAGGGTGACGAGATGCGTCGAGCCCTGAAAGCATTCGAGCCGGTCGTCATGCAGGCGAACCCGCAAGCGGTGGCCGATGAGCCGGGAGGGAACGGTGTAGAACACCTTGCGCAGCGTGAACGCGCTGGACGAGGTGACGAAGGCCGAGACCTCCTCGTAATCGGCGCTCTTGCGCATCGGCAGGTCTTTGAGCGCCGCGCGTTCGAGATCGATGCGCTTGCCGTTGCGGGCGTTGTGACGACCGACGATTTCGTCGACGAAGCCTCGCCAGGCTGGCAGATCGACGAAGTCGCGCGCGCCGCGCAGCAACAGGGCGTCGGTCAGCGCCTTCTTCAAATGGCCGTGCGAACTC
>JBBRRW010000407.1:0-1767 GCA_038245975.1 Burkholderiales bacterium | reverse complement strand
TTCTCACGAAGAACACGTCGATCGACCATGCGACCTTCATCGGCCTGCTGCCGGATGCGCGGTCGCTCTCCTTGATCACCCAGGTCCGCCTCGAGATCTATCGGGTCTTTCCGAAGGACTCGGACACGACCCGGCTACCGAGCGTCCCGACGCGCGTCAACTCGCCTTCCGATGTCGCGTTGGCCGACCGCAGTTCGACCGGTACCGACCTGACCTTCTCGACCACCACGCTCAGCCCGCGCTTCGTGGCACTGAACTCGGTGCAGCCGGGCGGCATCCATCCGTCCCCGGGCCAGATCACCGGCGGCAACGGTTCGGTGACCGGCGTCGAGGTGCAGTTCGATGTCGATCTGCTAACGCCCTTCCTGCTGCCGGCCGATCACTACTTCTTCATCCCGCAGGTGCAACTTTCCGACGGCACTTTTTACTGGTTGTCCGCGTCGCGTCCGATCAGCGGCAGCGGCAGCACGCCGTTCGCGCCCGACCTGCAGGCCTGGACGCGCGACGCACGCCTCGACCCCGACTGGCTGCGCATCGGGACCGACATCGTCGGCGGAACGCCGGCGCCGACGTTCAACGCCGCGTTCGCGCTCAACGGGACCGTGATCCCGGAACCGGCGCCGCTCGCGCTGCTGGCGCTGGGCCTAGTGGCGGCATGCGCCGTGCGCGGTCGGCGCGCGCGGTAAGGCGGATCAGCGCCGCGCGCGTCTTGGCGACGCGCCCGGTGCGGGACGCTTGCGCGCCGCCCGGTCCTGCCTGCGCAGGAATGCGAGCGCAAACTTCTCTGCCTTGCGTGGCGCGCCTTTCAGGTTGCCCTCGATGGCCTTGTGGAGCGCGCCGCTGCGCCACGCCGTGAAGACGACCGGGTTGACGTAGGACTTCCGTGCCACCGTCGGCGTGTTGCGCAACGCCTCGGCGACCGCCTTGATGGCCGTCGTGATCGCGGCCTTGAAGTCTCGCTCGCTCGGCGCGTCGGGGATCGGCGTCGCGGCCATCAGGCTGATCGCCGACAGCGTCGCGCTCCAGGTCCTGAAGTCCTTCGCGGTGAAGTCCTCGCCCATCGCGTCCTTCAGGTAGGCGTTGACGAGGTCGGACGTGATCGGGTGCCGGCTGCCGTCGTCGTCGACGTACTGGAAAAGGTGCTGGCCCGGCAGGTGCTGGCAGTTGCGGACGATGCGCGACAGCCGCCGGTCGTCGATCGTCACGTCGTGCGCGAGGCCGCCCTTGCCCTTGAACGTGAAGCGTGCGCGGCCGTCGTCGACGAAGCGGACGTGCCTGTTCCTCAGCGTGGTCAGGCCGAAACTCGCGTTCTCGCGAGCGTAGGCCGCGTTGCCGATCCGGATGCGCGTCGCGTCGAGCAGGCTGACGACGACCGCCAGCACCTTGTCGCGCGGCAGACCCGGCAGCGCGAGATCGCGGGACAGGTGCCGCCGCAGCCTCGGCAGTGCTTCGCCGAACGCGATCATCCGGTCGAATTTCGCGCCGTCGCGGGCCATGCGCCATTCGGGGTGATAGCGATACTGCTTGCGGCCGCGGACGTCGTAGCCGGTGGCCTGCAGGTGGCCGCGAGCCGTCGCGCAGATCCATACGTGTTCGTAGGCCGGCGGGATCGCAAGGCTGGCGATGCGCTGAAGCGTCTTCGCGTCGCGCAGCGTACGGTCGTCGGTGCCGAGGTAGGCGAAGCGCTCGCCGCGGCGCAGACGGCGGAAGCCGGCGTCGCTGTCGGAGACGTAGACCAGGCCGACGGCGGCGCTGAGCTCGATCGCT
>JBBRRW010000406.1:0-1774 GCA_038245975.1 Burkholderiales bacterium | reverse complement strand
GGTTGCGAAAATGTGGGTGATCCGTCGTCCATCGATGCTTGCAAAGAGAGTGATTGAGTCAGTCGAAGCGCGCTGCGCGCTTCTCGAGAAACGCAGCGATCGCTTCACCGCCGTCGTCGTGATGCAGACAGGCGACGAAGGACTCGCGCTCGTTGACGAGGTGCTCGGAAAGCGTTGCGTCGTGGGCTTTCGCGATCAGGGTCTTGATGCGACTGAGGGCATGCGGTGACATGGTTGCGAGTCGCTCTGCATGTTCGAGTGCCGCGGCCAGTGCTTTGCCATCGTCGGCCAGCGTGTTGACGACGCCGAGCGCGTGCAGGCGCGAGGCCGGCCACGCGCCGCCTTCGAGCATCATCTCGGCGGCGGTCTGACGCGGCAGTGCTTGCGTCGTGAACCACGAGCCGCCGCCATCGGGCGAGAGACCGACCTTCACGTAGGCCATCACGAATTTCGCGGACGCGCCCGCCGTGATCAGGTCGCAGGCGAGCGCCAGCGACATGCCTGCGCCCGCCGCGAAACCTTCGACTGCCGCGATCACCGGTTTCGTGCAATCGGTGATCGCCCGGATCATCTGATGCAGGCCGTCGATCGAGTCGGCCTGCACTTGCGGCGGTTGGCTGCGATTCTCGAGCAGGCGGTTGAGATTGCCGCCCGCGCAGAACATGCCGTCGGCGCCGGTCAGAACGACCGCGCGTATCGACGCATCGCCTGCGATATCGTCGAATGCTTTCATGCACGCGACATACATCTCGGGACCGAGGGCATTGCGAAAGCCGGGGTTCGAGAAGGTCAGCACCAGCGTGCTGCCGCGACGATCGATGTGCAGTTCAGCGGCCATCGCGATGGTGGGCCCGTGTCAGTGCGCCGGGGTCAGGAGCGAGACACCGAGCATCGCGCGGCGCGTCAGCCACGGCGACGGACGATAGCGCGGATCGCCGTAGAACGCCTGCATGGTGCGCAGTATCGCGAGCAGCTTCATCGGCCCGAGCGCATCGCCCATCGCGAGAGGTCCGTTCGGATAGTTGAGCCCGAGACGCACGGCCAGATCGATGTCGGTCGGGGAGGCGATCTTCTGCTGCGCGATGTCGCATGCGATGTTGACGATGATCGCGAGGATGCGTTGCGCGATGAAGCCGGGCGAGTCGGCAATCATCGTCACCGGCACGCCGTCGGACGCGAACAGGCCATGCGCCTCGTCGCGCACTTCCGGCCGCGTGACCGGCGTCGTCATCAGCGTGCGACGCAAGGCCAGAGGAACCAGCGTGTCGATCGCGACCGTGCGTTCCGCATCGAGCCCTTCCTCCAGCGCGGTGGTGGTGGCGTCCGAGCCAAGCGGTGCGACCAAGATCAACGCGTCGTTGGACGGAACGGCTCCGGTCTCGACGCTCGCCCCCATCTTCTGCAACAGCCAGGTGAGTTCGCCATGCGTGTCGGCGTGCGCGCGGCTGATCCACACCGACGCCGGCAGCGCGACCGGCGCGCGCGGCTCGACGATGGGCTGCGCGTCCGCACCATAGGCATAGAAGCCGCCACCGCTCTTGCGGCCGAGCCGCCCGCCGGCGAGGCGTTGCGCGGTGATGACCGACGGACGGAATCGCGGCTCGTCGTAGAACTGTCGATAGATCGCCTCCATCACCGGATGCGATACGTCGAGCCCCGTCAGGTCCATCAACTCGAAGGGGCCCAGGCGAAAGCCCGCGGCCTCGCGCATCACGCGATCGACGTCGAGGTAGTCGCAGATGCCTTCGCCGACGATGCGCAGGGCCTCGGTGGT
>JBBRRW010000405.1:0-1795 GCA_038245975.1 Burkholderiales bacterium | reverse complement strand
CGGTTGACGATGAACGCCTTCATGTTGGCGAAGATCGCCGTCGGCCGCGTGAACCAGAAGCCGATCAGGAGGTACGACACCAGGCCGACCGCTTCCCAGCCGAAGAAGAGCTGGAGGAAGTTGTTGCTCATGACGAGCATGAGCATCGAGAACGTGAAGAGCGAGATGTAGCTGAAGAAGCGCTGGTAGCCCGGATCGTCGGCCATGTAGCCGATCGTGTAGACGTGCACCATCAGCGAGACGAAGGTGACGACGCACATCATCATCGCCGTCAGGCCGTCGACCAGGAAGCCGATCTCCATCTTCAGCGGGCCGACGCGCATCCACTCGTAGATCGTGGCGTTGAAGCGCGCCCCGTCGACGGCGACCGCGTAGAGCACCCAGGCCGAGATCAGGAACGAGACGAGGACACCGAGGATCGTGATCGAGTGCGCCCCGGCGCGGCCGACCTGCCTGCCGAACAGGCCCGCGACGATGGCGCCGACGAGCGGCGCTGCGGGCACGGCGATCAGGAGCGACGCGGAGAGGGTGCTTGCCATGCCTTGCGCCGTCAGCCCTTGAGCGAGTCGAGCTCGTCGACGGCGATGGTCGAGCGCGTGCGGAACAGGACGACCAGGATCGCGAGCCCGATCGCCGACTCGGCCGCGGCGACGGTGAGGATGAAGAACACGAACACCTGCCCCGCCATGTCGCCGAGGTAGTACGAGAAGGCAACGAAGTTGAGGTTGACGGCGAGCAGCATCAGCTCGATCGCCATCAACAGGACGATCAGGTTCTTCCGGTTCAGGAAAATGCCGATCACCGACAGCGCGAACAGGATCGCGCCGAGCGACAGGTAATGGCCGAGGGTGACGGGGCCAATGCTCATGCTCGGCCTTTCATCGACGGTCTCCGACCGGCTTGGCGGCGTCGCTCGCGAGATCGCGCGGCACGCCTTCGGGCTTCATCGAGACGATCCGGACGCGATCGGCCTTCTTCGCCTTGATCTGCTCCGAGGGATCGATGTGCTTGGAGTCCTTGCGGGCGCGCAACGTCAGCGAGATCGCCGCGATGATCGCGACGAGCAGGATCACGGCCGCGATCTGCAGGGGATACAGGTATCGCGTGTAGACCTCGATGCCGAGGAGCTTGGTGTTGCCAAGCTTCGTCGCCGCCGCGCCGGCGACCGGCGCATCGACGAGGCGAAAGCCCGGAAGCAGAACCGCCGCCATCTCGAGCGCGATGATCACGCCGACGATCGCCGCGACCGGGAAGTGCTTCCAGAAGCCTTCGCGCAGCGAGCCGACGTCGACGTCGAGCATCATGACGACGAAGAGAAACAGCACCATCACCGCGCCGACGTAGACGAGGACGAGCGCGATGGCCAGGAACTCGGCGTGCAGCAGGATCCATACGCACGAGGCGCTGAAGAAGGCGAGCACGAGGAACAGCGCCGCGTACACGGGGCTGCGCGCCGTGATGACGCGAAAGGCGGCGCCCAGCAGCACGGCCGAGAAGGCGTAGAAGAGCGCGGTGTGGGTGTTCATGGTCCGGAGGGCGAGCGTCCGCTCCGGCTGCCGCTCGCGAGCGGCAGCCGGCGGCTTCAGCGGTACTTCGCGTCCGCCTCCTTTGCAGCCGCGATCTCTTTCTCGTATCGGTCGCCGACGGCGAGCAGCATGTCCTTGGTGAAGTACAGGTCGCCGCGCTTCTCGCCGTGGTATTCGAAGATGTGCGTCTCGACGATCGAGTCGACCGGGCAGCTCTCTTCGCAGAAGCCGCAGAAGATGCACTTGGTGAGGTCGATGTCGTAACGCGT
>JBBRRW010000404.1:0-1800 GCA_038245975.1 Burkholderiales bacterium | reverse complement strand
ACTGAAGCCCAGGGTCCGCGTGCCATCGGTGCCCGTGATCGACAGGTTCGTGAACGTCGCCACGCCACTCGTGTTTGTCATCGCCGTCAGTGTGCTGCCCAGCGTCCCGCCGCCCGTCGCGATCGCCGCCGTGACGACCACGCCCGACTGGCTCACCGCCACGTTCGACGCGTCCCGCAGCTGAAGGGCCGGCTGCTGCGCGAATGCTACGCCGCCCTGCGCCGTCGTTGACGGCTGCGTCGTGATCGCCAGCTTCGCGGCCACCGCCGCCGCCGTCACGCTGATCGGGCTCGAGACCACTCCCGTCAACGACGGCGCACTGAAGCTCAGCGTCCGCGTCCCGCTCGTCCCCGTCACCACCAGGTTCGTGAACGTCGCGACGCCACTCGCATTCGTCGTCGCGCTCAGCGTCCCGCCGAGCGTCCCGCCGCCTGTCGCGATCGCCGCCGTCACTACCACGCCGGCCTGCCCGACCGCGAGGCCCGACGCATCCCGCAGCTGGATCACCGGCTGCTGTGCAAACGCCACCCCGCTCGTCGCCGATGCCGACGGCTGCCTCGTGATCGCCAGCATGGAGGCTGGCGCCGTCACCGCGTTACTCACCACGCTCAGCGTGGTCGTCGTCGCGTTGGTCGCCGCGTCCTGCGCCGTCACCGTCACGACGTTCGTGCCCGCCTGCAGCGGAATTCCCGTCGCGGACCAGCTCGACGTCCCCTGCGCGATACCCGAGGCGCCCCGGTCCGTGCTCCACCGCACCTGCGTCACGCCGACGTCGTCGCTCGCCGTGCCACCTAGCGTGACCGTGTTCGCCGTCGTCGTATATGTCCCGCTCGCCTGCGGAGCCGAGATGGCCAGCGACGGCGCCGTCGCGTCGGCAGGCAGTGGCGTGGTCGTGCCGCTCACGGCCGTGTTCATGTCCGACTGCACTGCGGCGGCGCTGAGCGCGCGGTTGTAGACACGCACCTCGTCGATCAGCCCCTTGAAGTACTGCCCGTACTTCGCGTCGCCGCCGATCGTCAGCGGGTTCGCCGACGTCGCGATCGCGCCCGTCTTCGCCACGCTGGACACCTGCACGCCGTTGATGTAGAAGCGCAGGGCGGCCCCGTCGTACGTCGCCGCCAGGTGCGACCAGCTGTTGGCGGCCAGCGCCGCCGTGCCGAACGTCCCCGCGAACACGCCGCCCGCGCCGAACTTGCCGCCCGCCGCCGGCCGCGAGCTCACGTCGCTGGAGGCCATCAGTAGATAGTTGTCGTCGCTCTTGTACACGACATCCCGCCAGTCGTTGATCACCGCCGTGGGCTTCACCCACGCCTCCAGCGTCATCGCACTCGTGAGCTTGAGCGACGCCGCGTTGGGCACGGATACCATGCCCTTGCCGCTGAAGCTCAGCGCGCCGCCGACGCGGCCGGCCGTCACGTGCGTGATGCCCGTCCCGATCGTCCCCGTGTTGCTGTTGCCGGAAAGATCGGGGGTCGTAGTGCCGCTCGACTCATCGAACGAATACGCAGCGACCAGGCCGGCGGGTGGTGCCACCGCGACGAGGCGTGCGCCATCGGCGCCGGGCGCCTGCAACGGCTTGGGATTCGTCGTGTCCTGGCACGCGATCGCTCCAAACAGCATGGCACCCAGAAGGGCGCCGCTATACGTGAATGGGTGCTGCATGATGACAACTCCTCGACCCGCCCGATCGGCGGTCCTGGCTGGAGCATGAGCGTAGCCAGCGACCTCGCACCCGGTGCGTGTCGTCCCCGAATCCTGCAGTTCAGAATCGGTTCGTGGCTGTCTTGGGCTACTGCTCGT
>JBBRRW010000403.1:0-1803 GCA_038245975.1 Burkholderiales bacterium | reverse complement strand
ATCGAGCGGATGGTTGATCAGCAGGAACTCCATCACGCCCTTCTGCGCCTGGATCGCCTTCGCCGATGCGGTGCGCACGATCATGCCGGCCGTGACCGGGGTCGCGCACGCGGGCATCGGCTTCGGTGCCTTCTCGACGTCGACCAGGCACATGCGGCAGTTGGCCGCGATCGTCAGCTTCTTGTGATAACAAAAGTGCGGCACGTAGATGCCGAGCTTGTTGGCAGCGTCCATCACCATGCTGCCTTCCTTGACTTCGACGGGCTTGCCGTCGATCTCGATTTGAACCATGACGATCAGTTCTCGATAGATGCGGGTTGTCGCGCAGCTTCCGCCACGGGCACATGCACGTGCGCGTTGGCTTGCGCGCGCTCGAGCGGCGTCGAATGCGCGGCGTGCGGGTGCGCACCGGGGCCGACCAGGCAACACTTGTTCTTGATGTGATACTCGAATTCCTCACGGTAGTTCTTGACGAATGCACGGACCGGCATCGCGGCCGCGTCGCCGAGCGCGCAGATGGTGCGGCCCTGGATGTTGTCGGCCACCGACAGCAGCAGGTCGAGGTCTTCCGTGCGCCCTTCGCCGTGCTCGATGCGATGGACCACGCGGTACATCCAGCCGGTGCCTTCGCGGCACGGCGTGCACTGGCCGCACGACTCCTCGAAGTAGAAGTACGCGAGCCGCAGCAGCGATGCGACCGCGCAGCGCGTCTCGTCCATCACGATCACCGCGCCGGACCCGAGCATCGAGCCGGCCTTCGCGATGCCGTCGTAGTCCATGTCGGTGGTCATCATCAGGTCGCCCTTGACGACCGGCGCCGACGAGCCGCCCGGAATCACCATCTTCAGCTTCTTGCCGCCGCGCATGCCGCCGGCGAGTGCGAGCAGCTTCGCGAACGGCGTGCCGAGCGGGACCTCGTAGTTGCCCGGCATCTCGACGTCGCCGGAGACCGAGAACAGCTTGGTGCCGCCGTTGTTCGGCCGGCCGGTCTGCAGGAACGCGTCGGCACCGTTGCGGATGATCCACGGCACGGCCGCGAAGGTCTCGGTGTTGTTGATCGTGGTGGGCTTGCCGTAGAGGCCGAAGCTGGCCGGGAACGGTGGCTTGAAGCGCGGCTGGCCCTTCTTGCCTTCGAGCGACTCGAGCAGCGCGGTCTCTTCACCGCAGATGTAGGCGCCGTAACCGTGGAAGCCGTGGAGCTGGAACGAGAAACCGCTGTCGAGGATGTCGTCGCCCAGATAGCCGGCGGCACGCGCCTCGTCGAGTGCTTCCTCGAAGCGTTCGTACTCGGCCCAGATCTCGCCGTGGATGTAGTTGTAGCCGACCGGAATGCCCATCGCATACGCGCCGATGATCATCCCTTCGATCAGGATGTGCGGGTTGTAGCGCAGGATGTCGCGGTCCTTGAACGTGCCGGGCTCGCCTTCGTCCGAGTTGCAGACCAGGTACTTCGCCCCCGGGAACTGGCGCGGCATGAAGCTCCACTTGAGACCGGTCGGGAAGCCCGCGCCGCCGCGACCGCGCAACGCCGACGCCTTGACCTGCGCGATCACCTGCTCGGGCGTGATCTTCTCGTCGAGGATCTTGCGCAGCGCCTGGTAGCCGTCGCGCGCCTCGTAGTCGGCGATGCGCCAGTTGTTGCCGTCGAGGCCGGCCATGATCTGCGGCGCGATGTGGCGATCGTGGATCGACGAGTCGCGCGGGCTGATGGGCTGCGGTGTCATGTTGGGACGCACGTCGGGGGACCGGTCTTTGCCGTAGGGTTCCATGTCTGCTCTCAGCGTTCTGTTCTCAGCGTTCTGT
>JBBRRW010000402.1:0-1806 GCA_038245975.1 Burkholderiales bacterium | reverse complement strand
CGCTGAAGCGTCTTCGCGTCGCGCAGCGTACGGTCGTCGGTGCCGAGGTAGGCGAAGCGCTCGCCGCGGCGCAGACGGCGGAAGCCGGCGTCGCTGTCGGAGACGTAGACCAGGCCGACGGCGGCGCTGAGCTCGATCGCTTCGGTCACCGACGCGACGGTCGATCCGTGGTCGTCGTGGGACGCGGTCTTGTCCATCGAAGGGTCGGGTGAGGGGATTGCCGACGAGTCGCGAAGTGCGACATCGTGCCGCATCGGGCGGTCGGCGACGCCTGCCTTTTGTCTTGCGGCGTCGTCAGCCGAATGCCGATCGTGCGTGGCTGCGCTACCGCGGCCCTTCGAGCATCGGCCCGGGCAGCGCCCGCGACATGGTGGCCAGCGGGATCCGCTTGCCGTCCACCAGCGGCAATGCGAAACGATCGTCGACCGTGAAGCCGAACGCCTCGTACAACGGCACGCCCGGCATCGTGGCGACCAGCGTCAGTCGACGGAATCCCGCGGCCCAGGCCGCGGCGGCCGAGTGGACCAGCAGCCGCGAGCCCAAGCCGCGGCGCGCATGACGGGGCGACACGAAGAAGGCGCGGATCCGCGCCGCATCGGTCGCGGGGTCGAGCAGGGGATCGGGGCGGGCTGCGTTGCCGCTGCCGTGCGCGTGCTTCGCATGATCGCTGCCGAACAGCGTGCCGCGCCGGCTCCAGCCACCCGCCGCGGCGATGACGCCGTCGACCTCGACGACGAAGTAGGTGCCGTCCACGACCAGTTGCGTATCGACGCCGAAGATCTGCTCGGTGTCGGCGGCCGCCTGCGCGTCGGTGTAGAAGCCGCGGCTGAGCGCGACGCCCGCGTCCGCGATCAGCGTTTCGATCGCCGGGACGTCTGCGTGGGTGGCGGTGCGCAACCTCATGCCGGATCGCGGTCGTCGTGGCCCGCTTCGAACAGATCGCGCGTGCGCCGCCGTTCGACCGCGGCCGACAACGCGGCCGCGTGCTCTGTGCGCATCAGCGTCCCGGCGCGCACGCCGAGCAGGCGGATGTGCCGCTCGAGCGGCGCGCGGCGCGCGCATTCGCCGGCGATGCGACGGATGCGCTTCGCATCCTGCGTCGGCGTCGCCAGCGTGGTGGCGCGCGTGGCGATGGTGAAGTCGTCGTAGCGCAGCTTCAGGCCGATGTTGCGCGCGACGTAACCCTTGCGCTGCAGGTCGCCCGCGAGCTTCTCGCACAGCGACGTGAAGATCTCCGACAACGCGGCACGGTCGCGCACCGCGTGCAGGTCGCGCTCGAAGGTGGTCTCGCGGCTGATCGACTTGGTCTCGCTGTGCGTCGCGATAGCGCGCCGGTCGCGGCCGTGCGCGACCTCGTGCATCCAGCGCGCGGTGTTCGGTCCGAAGCGGTCGCCGAGCAGGCCGAGGCCCGCCTGGGCGAGCTGGCCGATGGTCGCGATGCCCATCTCGGACAGCCGCGCGCTCGCTTTCGGTCCGATGCCGTTGATCTTCTTCGCGGCGAGCGGCCAGATGCGCGTCGGCACGTCGGCGGCTTCGAGGATGACGAGACCGTCGGGCTTCTCGAGGTCGGACGCGATCTTCGCCAGCAGCTTGTTCGGCGCGATGCCGATCGAGCACGACAGCCCGGTCGCATCGGTGACCGCGGATTTGATCGCGCCCGCCACGCGTTCGATCGCGGCGCGGTCGAAGGACCCGGCACGGGTCGACGGATCGGGCTGCACGACGTCGCTCAGGTCGATGTAGATCTCGTCGATACCGCGGTCCTCGACCTCGGGCGCGATCGAACGGACCGCAGCCTTGAAGCGG
>JBBRRW010000401.1:0-1814 GCA_038245975.1 Burkholderiales bacterium | reverse complement strand
GGGCAGGAGCCGCCGCAGGTCCTGGTCGAGCACTTTCTCGGCCGCAAGCCGAATAGCGATGCCTTCTTCAAGGAAATCACCGGCAAGCGGTGAACCAGCGTCAGGGCGAAGGCAGTCGCCAGTGATCGTCGATCGCCGTCAGTCCCCACGCTTCGGCGGTCTCGCGCGCCACGATGCGCTCGCGACTGCCGTCCCGACTCAGGTCGACCAGCTCGGGCACGAGCGGTCGGCGCCGGGTCACGTCGTAGATCACCTTGACCTTCGGCGCCAGCAGGCTTTCGGCTGATTGCTCGACCACCACGGCCAGCCGCTGCGAGCCGAGCCGTACGAGCGCACCGACCGGATAGATCCCGATGCTCTTCACGAAGGCCTGCAACACGCCTTCGTCGAAGTGGCCCTCGCGGCTCCATTGCGCCATCTTCTGGATCGACAGCGCCGGGTCCCAGCCGGCCTTGTACGGGCGGTTCGACGTGATGGCGTCGTAGACGTCGCAGACCGCGCCCATGCGCGCCACGACCGAGATGCGATCGCCTTCGAGACCGAACGGATAGCCCTTGCCGTTGATCTTCTCGTGGTGGTGCAGGCAGACGTCCATCGCGCCGTCGCCGACGCCACGGGCTTCCATCAGCAGATCGTAGCCGGCCTGCGGATGCGTCTTGATGATGGCGACCTCGGCGTCCGTGAGCGCGTCCGGCTTGTTGAGGATTTCGGGCGGCATCAGCGCCTTGCCGATGTCGTGGACCAGGCCGGCGAGGCCCGCCTCGCGCGTCTCGGCATCGGACAGCTCGAGCTTGTGGGCCAGCGAGACCATCAGCGCGCACACCGCGACGCTGTGCATGTACGTGTAGTTGTCGCTGGTCTTCAGCCGCGCCAGGCTGACGATGGCGCCGGGGTTGCGCCGGACCGACGACGTGATGTCGTCGACCAGCGGCATGCAGTACTCGACGTCGACGGCCTTGCCGAGCCGCGCGTCGTGGAACATGAGCTTCATCGCGCCGCGGGCTTGCGCGACGATCTCGCCGGCGCGTTCGAGTTCGTCGGCCAGGGAGCATGAAGCGGGCACTGCGTCGTTCGCATCCACCTCGATCGTTGACAGCGACGGGGTGAGCATCGTGGCGACCAGCCAGTCGTCGTCGGACAGTGCGGCCTGCACCACCGGAACGTCGATGCCGCGCAACGTGTCGATCCACACTTCGCGGATGCCGCTGCTGCGGATCAGGCCCAGCTGTTTCGCGTCCGTCACCAGGAAGGTCTTCTTCCAGAACGGGTGATCGAGCCACGAGCCGCAGAGCTTGTGGACATACATCCCCAGGGCCAGCTGCGGGGTGGCGATCTTCTTCAGCATCGCCGCGATGACCGGTGCCGCATCTCGTCGTTCCGCTCGAAAGGAGGGTCCTGATTCATGGGGCTCGGACGTTCGAGTTCTTCGTAACGATGCTATTTCCCCGAATAAGAGCGCTCGCTCTCCTTGATCCGGCGTTCGCGCACCGCAGCCGCGAGCTGGTCGAGCACCTCGACCGACTCGTCCCAGCCGATGCACCCGTCGGTGATGCTCTGCCCGTAGACCAGGTCCGACAGCGTCGCGCCCTGGCTCAGGTCCTGGCGCCCGGCCACCAGATGGCTCTCCACCATGACACCGACGATACGCGAATCGCCGGCCGCGATCTGCCGTCCGATCTCGGCGCAGACCTTGATCTGGTTCTCCGGCCGCTTCTCGCTGTTGGCGTGACTCGCGTCGATCATCAGCTTCTGCGCGAGACCGGCCTTGCCCATTTCTTCGCAGGCCGCGGCGACGCTGGCTTCGTCGTAGTTGG
>JBBRRW010000400.1:0-1822 GCA_038245975.1 Burkholderiales bacterium | reverse complement strand
TTCGTGACGCTGGCGCGCGCCATCACCGGCCAGCAGATCTCGGTGAAGGCCGCGCAGGCCGTGTGGGACCGGGTCGCGACCGCGGTGCCGCGCATGACGCCGGCCGCGGTCGTCAAGACCGGTGGCGAGACGCTGCTGGCCTGCGGCCTGTCGAAGCGCAAGACCGAATACATCCTCGACCTCGCGGCCCAGTTCAAGGCGCGCCAGGTGCACCCCGACAGGTGGTCGACGATGGGCGACGAGGACGTCATCGCGGAACTGGTCGGCATCCGCGGCATCGGGCGCTGGACCGCCGAGATGTTCCTCATCTTCAACCTGCTGCGGCCCGACGTGCTGCCGCTCGACGACCTCGGCCTGCTGAAAGCGATCAGCCTGCACTACTTCAGCGGCGAACCGGTGTCGCGGCACGAGGCGCGCGAAGTGGCGGACAATTGGCAGCCGTGGCGCACGGTCGCCACGTGGTACCTGTGGCGCAGCCTGGACCCGCTGCCGGTCGATTATTGATTGCATGATGGGGTCCCGGCCTTCGCCGGGATGACATCGCAGGAGAATGAGATGGCATTGAAGACGACCTTCCTCGATTTCGAACAGCCGGTCGCATTCCTCGAGGAAAAGATCGAGGAGCTGCGATTCGCCCAGGACGATTCGGCGGTCGACATCTCCGAAGAGATCTCGCGGCTGCAGAAGAAGAGCGACACGCTGACCAAGGACCTCTACGCGAAGCTCACGCCGTGGCAGGTGGCGCTGGTCGCGCGGCATCAACAGCGTCCCTACACGCTCGACTACGTGCGGGACATCTTCACCGACTTCCACGAACTGCACGGCGACCGCAGCTTCGCCGACGACCTGTCGATCGTCGGCGGCATGGCCCGCTTCAACGGCCAGGCCTGCATGGTCCTCGGCCACCAGAAGGGTCGCGACACCAAGGAGCGCGCCGCGCGCAACTTCGGCATGCCGAAGCCCGAGGGCTATCGCAAGGCGCTGCGGCTGATGAAGCTGGCCGAGAAGTTCGGTCTTCCGGTGTTCACGTTCGTCGACACGCCGGGCGCCTATCCCGGCATCGACGCCGAGGAACGCGGACAGTCCGAAGCCATCGGCCACAACCTGTACGCGATGGCTGAACTCAAGGTGCCGATCATCGCCACGATCATCGGCGAAGGCGGCTCGGGTGGCGCGCTGGCGATCGCGATGGGCGACCAGGTGCTGATGCTGCAGTACTCCACCTACTCCGTGATCTCGCCCGAAGGCTGCGCGTCCATTCTCTGGAAGAACCCGGACAAGGCGCCCGAAGCCGCCGAGATCATGGGCATCACCGCGCATCGCCTGAAGGCGCTCGGACTGATCGACAAGATTGTCGCCGAGCCGGTCGGCGGCGCGCATCGCGACCCGGTGCTGATGGCGCAGATGCTCAAGCGTGCGCTGGCCGATTCGCTGCGCCAGTTCACCGGCATGAAGACGGCCGAGCTGCTGGCCCAGCGTTACGAGCGCCTTGCCGCCTACGGCAAGTTCAAGGAAATCGCGCCGCAGGAATAAGGCACCCGGCCGGTCTTCGGTCGATCACCGCGAGAGCCCGCGTGGACTCCGACGACATGGTTGGCCGGGCGATCGAACGGGCGCTGGCGAGGGCCATCGGCGACGCGGTGGCGACCTCGTCGATCCGACCCCGCGTGGCGGTCGCCTTCAGCGGCGGCGCCGACTCCACCGCGCTGCTCCACGCGGCCGCAGCGTTGCATCTTGC
Organism: Burkholderiales bacterium; assembly: GCA_038245975.1. Lineage (GTDB taxonomy): Bacteria > Pseudomonadota > Gammaproteobacteria > Burkholderiales > Burkholderiaceae_D > CAHJXF01. Next base: position 84 of record JBBRRW010000400.1, on the reverse strand, counting down.
CGGCCGCGTCGAGCTCCACGCCTTCCACGTCCACCACGGGCTGTCGAACGCGGCGGACGCGTGGCTGGACCATTGCCGCGCGGA
>JBBRRW010000399.1:0-1909 GCA_038245975.1 Burkholderiales bacterium | reverse complement strand
TTCGTTCTCGAACGCGAGGAACGGCACCGGTCCTTCGGCCCGGATCTCGCGGGCCAGTCCTGGTCGCTCGATCTGAAGTCGCAGACGAATCGAGTGTCTCGCAGGTGCGGCGCCGACTCGAACGCTGCGCGTCGCGAGTCCGGCATCGTCGATCTGGTCTTGCGCCGGGATGTCTGCGACTATCGCGCCTGCGTGATCCCGGCGGATTCGACCCGCATTCCCGAAGCATCCACTTCGTCCTGATGGCTTATGAAAATAGCAACGGTTTTGCTGTGTGGTGCATTGTCGACCGTCGGGCTGTCCGGGTGTGAAACAGGGTCGATGCACAAGGGCGATCGTCCCAAGCTGAACATCCGCTGTTCCGGCGGCGCACCGTGTCAACTCCCCGTCAATGCGCAGACCGGTGGCATCTTTTCCAATCGATGCACCGTCGACGCATACGACTACGACACGACGCAGATCGGTGTCGGCGTGGACGTCACGTGGACGCTGGGCAGCAAGTGGATCGGACATCTGGAGTTCGCCGGGTCGCCGGGTGTGAACATCGAGAATCCGCTTCCCGATTTCGTCAACGGGCGTTTCGGCGACGGGGGCAACGACCAGGGGATCTACATCTGGACCGGGGACAAGAACCGCACCATGGTGCCGCGCAAGTACAGCTTCAGCGTCGTCTGGATCAAACCGGGAGTGGATATCCCGATCCCCTGCGGCACCATCGATCCGACGATCGTCAACTCGCTCTAGCCCCACGCCGCGCCGGCGCCCGGTGCCTGCGCCTCCACCAGCGAGCGCGCCTGCGCCACCGCCAGTCCGGGCGGTGAATCGTCCGAGGCGTTGATGGCGTCGATCGCCGCCTGGGCCTGGCGCAGCGCGGTGTCGGCCCGATCGAGGCGCCGTGCCGCGATCGCGACCTCGACGACGCCGCACAGGACCAGCGCCAGGTTCCACTGGTCCGCGACGGCGGCCAGCAGTTCACAGGCCTGGTCGAGCGCGGCCGAGGCCGCGTCAGCCTGTCCCAACCGGGCCTGCAGCAGCCCGAGGTAGCCGTAGCACTGGCCCTGAAGGCGGCGATCGTCGATGGCCATCGCGATCGCCAGGGCGCTGCGATACAGGTCGCACGCCTCGTCCAGGCGCATCTCGGCTTCGACCAGGATGCCGAGATTGCACAGCACGGTGAATTCGAGCTTGCGGTGGCCGAGTTGTCGAGCGCTCGTGAGGGCCAGTTCGAGGAAGCCGCGCGCCTGTGCCGGTTCGTTCTGCTCGCTGCACAGCAAGCCCAGGTTGCATTGCGTGTTGCCTTCCCAGCGCCGGTCCCCGGTCCGATGCACGAGCGTCAGCGCGTGTTCGTAGTACTCGCGTGCCTCGGCCATCCGCCCGAGCGCGTGGTTGACGTTGCCGAGGTTGCCGAGAAGTCCGCCTTCCCAGCGCAGGTCGTGACGTTCGCGCGCGATGCGTAGAGCGCTCTCGTAGCTGCGGCGGGCATCTTCGAGGGCGCCCGCACCTCGATGCAGGTTGCCGAGCGCGTTGAGGACCACGCAGCGCAGCGCCGAGTCGCCCAACCGTTCGCACAGTCGCATCGCCGCTTCGAGGTGACCCAGTGCGTCTGCCGTGCGACCCGCGCCGACGTGCAGCTCGCTGATCTGGCAGAGCAGCATCGCTTCGCGCGCGGCGTCCTGTGCATCGCGGGCGCGGACGAGACCGGCGTCGAAGCAGCGTTCCGCATCGATGCCGGAGCCGACGATGAGGAGCGCGCTGCCGGTCACATAGTCGACGAGCGCACGGTCGGACGGCGTCAGGTCGGCCATCGCGGCGACACCGGACGCGAGCGGCAGGATGGCCTTGAAGGGTCCGCAGAGTTTCAGGATCTGCCACGCGTTCTCCAGTGCACCAGCGGCCGAATGCGTGTCGC
>JBBRRW010000398.1:0-1914 GCA_038245975.1 Burkholderiales bacterium | reverse complement strand
TCGGTCGCCGAGACGTTGGCCGGCACGAAGGCCCACGGACGCATCGATTCGAGGACCGCGCGATGCCACGGCACGTTGACCGCGAGGATCACCGCGACATAGGCGAACAGCGCGAGCGTCAGCCACTTGAGGATGCGCACCGTGCTCTCGTACGAGAAGTAGACCTGCGTGCCGATGCACAGCGCCCCGAAGCCGACTACGTACAGCGGCTCGGGCCCACCGGCGAGCAGGTGGACCGCGTCGGCCATCGCTGCCACGTCGGCCGCGATGTTGATCGTGTTGGCGACGACGAGCAGACCGATCAGCGATACGGTCAGCCAGCGCGGACAGATCTTGCCGATGTTCGACGCGAGGCCCTGCTGCGTCACCCAGCCGATGCGCGCCGACAGCATCTGGATGCCGATCATCAGCGGCAGCGTGAGGAACAGCGTCCACACCAGCGAGAAACGGAACTGCGCGCCGGCCTGCGAATAGGTCGCGATGCCGCTCGGATCGTCGTCGGCGGCGCCGGTGATGAGGCCGGGCCCGAGCCGTGCGGCGAACCCCTTGTCCTTTTCCTTGCGCATGCCGATGGGCCTCGATGCAACGGGGCGCGACGCGTGCGCTCGTCAAGAAAATCCGGCCCTCGAAGCGCGGGACCGGCGTCAAGGCGTGATGGTGGCGGCCGCACCTACGATGCGCAAGCAGCACGCGGCCGTCCGTGGCATCGGCGCATCGCGCGTAACCGTTCATCGCGCGATCGCACGCTGGCCATCGACCGCAACATCTACAGCATGCTGCGCGTGAAGGGCTCGCTCCGGCCGGACCACTGCAACGCCAGCTGCATCACGAACCCGTGCGCTCCGTCGGATTCGCCGACGCTCGTCAGGATGCCGGCGATCAGCAGCGCTCCGAGCAGCGCCCACCGGAAGGCCGTCCGGTTCGCGGCGACGACGCCGCGCGGGATCACGGCCCATGCGACCAGCGAGCCCAGGAGCAGCCCCGCGACGACTTCGGAGACCGAGTGGGTGGACAGCAGCACGCGCGAGAGTCCCACCATCATCGCGAGCCCCCAGCCGGCGCCCACCGCCCGGCGCTGGGTGGCCGGCGCCTGGTCCTGCGTGAGCCACCACGCGAGCATCGGCAGCACCGACGCGGCGAGCGTGCTGTGGCCGCTGACGCCGGTGAAGTCCAGGCTGCGGATGCCGACGCCCCAGCCCAGGAAGGCCAGCTTGGTCGCCAGCACCACGGCCACCGCGCCACCGAAGAGCAGCGCCCAACGCCATGCGATGCGCCGGTCGCCGCCCGCCCACAGGCTGACGCAGATCCACGACGCGGCCGGCAGCAGCAGCAGCGAATTGCCCCAGCGCGTCATGAACAGCCAGGCGGTCGTCGTATCCATCGGGGGGGTGATCGTCGAGGCGGTGCAGCGAACGGGCGCCATGGTCTCACGCGGGGCGGCCGGTCCCGGTCACGGCCCTCTGCAGGTACAGGGTGACGGCGCCGATGAGCCAGATCCGCAACGACGCGTCGCTCAAGCGCCTCCACCTGATCGGTCAGGACTACCGCTTCGGTCAAGATGGCGGACGTGACGCTGGCCGGGCAGCGCGGCCGCATGCGCGCGCGCGACCATCGGTTCCAGCAGCCGCTGGTGGCCGGCGTGACGGACGTGCAGGGAGGGCCCGGCGTGCCGTTCGATGTCGAAGGCTCGGGCTACGGCTTCCGCGTGGTGAAGACCATCGCCGCGGCCGAGGCCGAGATGCCGACCCCCTGCAGGATGCAGCGGCCGGGCTGAGCGCGGTCTGCGTGGCGGGTCGTCCGCATCGGACTTACCATCTGCGGCCTGCACACGGCTCGGACGATGGGTCGGCCCGACCGCGACATGAAGCATCGCCTCCAGGAGACGTCATGAAGATCGAATCGCCCCCACCGCTG
>JBBRRW010000397.1:0-1917 GCA_038245975.1 Burkholderiales bacterium | reverse complement strand
GGCCCGGTCGTCGGCAGGGGACGGAGCGCCTGTATCCGCATGGAGCGGGACGACCTTCTCCGCCACGGGATCGATCGGTGCCAGGCTGGCGACGAACACGGCGATCGGCGTCTCGGATTCGACGACGGCCGGTTCGGGCTGCGCGACGGATTCACCCGGGGGCACGAGTGGGGTCGCCACCACTTCGGCGGCAATCGGGGCGACAACTTCGTCGCGCGTCGGCAGCGGACCGAGTTCGGCCGTGATCGGCGCGGGCGGGTCGAACGGCGGCGGTGGCGCCCGGGTCCGGCTCGGCGTCACGACGGACGCGAAGTCCGTCACCGCATACGGAACCGCGCGCGGGACCGCGCGAGGACCGGCGGCGTTGGCTTGCGACAGCGGATTCGTCGGCAACGCCAGCGCGTGCATCCAGATGCGCACGACCCAGCTCGCGGAACCCCGATCGAAGACGTCGCGCGCGATCAGCCGCGTGATGAGGTGGGGCACAAGCGCCGCGAGTTCGGTATCCGAATGGGCGGCGAGCAGTTGCTGCGGGACTTCCTCGGCCAGCGCCAGCAGGATCAGCGAGGTGTCGCGCGGCGTATCGGGCGACGCCTGGTCGAGATACAGCTTGAGGCGGTCGGGTTCGAAGAACAGCGACGGACCGTACTGGTCGACGATCGACGACAAGGCCTGACCCGCGCGCTCGCGCGATGGGACCGGCGATGGATCCGCGCTCGCGGCGGGCTCGAAGGCATTCATCGACGCCTACGTTAGCGCACGTCGGAGCCGTGAAGACAGTTCGCTTCGTTTTTCGTGGTTTCCGCGCATCGGTTCGATCGGCGCGCCTGTCAGCGGGGACGCTCTGCTTCGCCACCGATCCCCATCGATCGCCCGCAGACGATTACGTGCGAACGGCGACGATCCGGTGGTCGACGACCCGCACGCGCGCCCCGCTGCGCCAGCGGAACGACTGCGTGAGTACCTGCGTCCGCCCGTCGTCGAGACGCACGGTTACCGCATAGCGTCTGCGGTCCAACGGGGTCGGCCGGTCGAAGATCTTGCGGAAGAACATGCCGACTTGGAAGAACGGTCCAGCACTGTCCGGGAGCGCGAGCGTCCGCACGGCGACGATCCTGCCGCAACCGGCGCCCACGCAAGCGACCCCGGCCGTGCGCGCCGGGACAGGCGCCACATCCAGCAACAGGCGTCGCGGCTCGCTGCGGACGTTCTGCGCGTCCACCAGCGCGAACTCGATGGTCCGCACGCCGGGTGTCGCGAGCGGCTTGAAGGCATAGGTCACGACGCCCGGTTCGGTCTGCGCGAGGTCGGCGAGAGGCATCAGCACGGGTTCGCTGCGCCTGCCCGCCTCGTCGAGGCTGCGGTATTCGACACCGGTGACCGGCCGGTTACCGGCGCGGTACTCGATGGCCGCAGCGAAAGGGCGTCCGACGAACAGTGCTTGCGGCAGACGGACGTCGGCGATCATCGGCGGCAACGTGGGCCCGGGCTCGATCGTGAACGTCTTTTCGAACGTGTGGCTCCGCTTGCCGTCGTGGTCGATCAGCGTGTATTCGTACGTGGCCGATGCGGGCTTGGCGGTGACGAGGCGTAGCTGGCCGGCTGCCGCGCGGCCCCGCGCGGCCTGATCGTCGCTCACCGAAACGCGCATCGGTTGTGTGTCCATCGGCACATCGCCGCGCACGAAGCGCACCTCGACGCCGTCGACGGTCGTGCCGCTCGCATCGAACGAAACGACGACATCCCGCCCCCGCCCGTCGCCGATCAGCGGTCCGCTCGACTCCACGGCCGTGATCACCGGCTTGTGATGCATCAATGCGACCCCGATCGCGCCTGCGAAGACGACGGTCGCTGTGAGCTTGAGCGCGGTCGCCCCGGGACGGTCGTGCGTCAGGGTGTTCGCCAGCAGCGGAGCCG
>JBBRRW010000396.1:0-1933 GCA_038245975.1 Burkholderiales bacterium | reverse complement strand
TCGATCGTCGAGCGACTGTCGACCGTCACGACGGCCACGCTCACCACCGTGCTGCTGAAGAAAGGCCTGCGCAACGTGTGGCTGCGCGGCGCCCTGCCGCTCGCGCCCGGCCAGCCCCGCCGCATCGGACGCGCGTTCACGTTGCGCTTCGTGCCGGCCCGCGAGGATCTCGCGACACCGGCCTCTTGGGCGTCGCCGATCTCCACCCGCGCCGCGATCGAGGCGATGCCGGCGGGTTGCATCGCGGTGGTCGATGCGATGGGCGTGATCGACGCAGGCATCTTCGGCGACATCCTGGCCGCCCGCATGGTCCGGCGCGGCGTCGCGGCGCTGGTCAGCGACGGCGTGGTCCGCGATATCGACGGCGTGCTCGGCACGGGACTGCCGGTGTGGTGTCGCGGCACAGCCGCGCCGTCGTCGGTCACCGGCCTCACCTTCGTCGGCTGGCAGGAGCCGATCGCCTGCGGCGGCGTGGCGGTGCTGCCGAACGACGTCGTCGTCGCCGATGCCGACGGCGCCGTGGTGATCCCGGCCGCGCTGGTCGACGACGTCGTCGACCTCGCGATCGAGCAGGAGCGCCTCGAGGGCTGGATCATGCAGGAGGTCGCCCGCGGCGTGCCGCTGCCGGGCCTGTACCCGGCCGACGAGGCGACCCAGCGGCGCTACGAAGTCTGGACCCGCACGCAGCGGGACGCCTCGTGACGCACCGCGTGCGGTCGCAGGACGGGGCGCGGCGATGCGACTGACCGCCGATGCGAAAGGCGTGTACCCGATCGCGCCGACACCGTTCTTCGCCGACGGCACCGTCGATACAGCGTCGATCGACCGGCTCGCCGACTTCTATGTCGGCTGTGGCGCGACTGGCATCACGGTGCTCGGCCAGCTCGGCGAGGCGCCGAAGCTGGAACACGGCGAAGCGATCGCGATCGCGACGCGCTTCGTCGAACGGGCGCCGCGGCTGCCGGTCATCGTCGGCGTCTCCGCGCCCGGCTTCGCCGCGATGCGCGCGCTGACGCACGCGGTGATGGACATCGGCGCGGCCGGCGTGATGATCGCGCCACCGAACACGCTGCGCACCGACGAGCAGATCGCCGGCTACTACCGCCAGGCCGTCGACGCGATCGGTGCCGACGTGCCGTTCGTGATCCAGGACTATCCGCTGACGTTCACGGTGCAGATGACGCCGGCGGTGATCCGCCGCATCGTGACGGAGAACCCGAGCTGCGCGATGCTCAAGCACGAGGACTGGCCGGGCCTCGAGAAGATCACCGCGCTGCGCGGCTTCGAACGCGACGACGCGATCGACGGACCGATGCGCCGCATCGCGATCCTCACCGGCAACAACGGCCTGTTCCTCGATTACGAGATGGCGCGCGGCGCCGACGGCGCCAACACCGGCTATGCCTTCCCCGACATGCTGTGCGACGTGGTCCGCCTGTCGAACGAAGGCCGGCGCGAGGCGGCCCACGACCTGTTCGACGCGCACCTGCCGCTGCTGCGCTACGAACAGCAGCCCGGCGTCGGCCTCGCCGTCCGCAAATACCTGCTGATGCGGCGCGGACTGCTAACGTCCGATGCGCAGCGCAAGCCGGCTGCCGCGCTGTCGTCGCTCGCGAAGGGTGAGGTGGAGCACCTGTTGACGCGGCTGGCGCGGCACGATTCGCGCGCCGCGATATCAGCGAAGGACTGAGCAGGTCCCGTGGGGTCGTGCGGCCCACCGCCCATCGCGGTGCCGAACCGGATGACCGTCACCGCTCTGGACCGCCTTTTGCTTGTCGCGATGGACATTTCCCGAAGGATGTGACACAAAACGCTCCATGCCCGGCTCGCCGCGGCATCTCCGCCAAAGGACGATGACGTGATCTCGGGCCCCGAATCCCCCTCGCTGCTGGCCGACGCCCGGCTCGACCTGCCGAGCCGTCTGACGATCGTG
>JBBRRW010000395.1:0-1954 GCA_038245975.1 Burkholderiales bacterium | reverse complement strand
GGCTTCCCCGCTCCGGCGCACGCGCCGACTTCACTTCCGGTATGACGACCAAGGCGCTGCAGCCGACATGACATCCGAAGTTCGCGACACCGTCGACGACGACAGCGAGATCGCCAGCCATCCCGAAACGGATGCGCTGCTGGACGGCGAGCTCGGTGACAGCCTCTATCGCGCCCAGTTCGTCGCGTGGTTCCGCGCCGTGGCGCCCTACGTGCACGCCTTCAAGCGCAAGATCTTCGTCGTCGCGGTCAGCGGCGAAGCGGTGGTCGCGGGTCGCCTCGCGCGCATCTGCGAAGACCTCGCGTTGCTGCGGGCTCTGGGGATGCGCATCGTCGTCGTCCACGGCTCGCGTCCGCAGATCGAGGAACAGCTCGCCATCCGGCAGGTCCCCTCGCGCTTCCACAACGACGTGCGCATCACCGACCGGGCTGCGCTCGAATGCGCGAAGGAAGCCAACGGCGAGATCCGCCTCGACATCGAGGCCGCGTTCTCGCAGGGCCTGGCCAACACGCCGATGGCGAACGCCGACATCAAGGTCATGTCGGGCAACTTCATCACGGCCCGTCCGCTCGGCGTCATCGATGGCATCGACTTCCAGCACACCGGCATCGTGCGCAAGGTCTCGGCCGAAGTGATCGAGCTCGCGCTGAATGCCCGTGCGGTGGTGCTGATGTCGCCGCTCGGCTTCTCACCCACTGGCGAGGCTTTCAACCTGGACATGGAGGACGTGGCTTCGAGCGTGGCGTCGGCGCTGCATGCCGAGAAGCTCATCTTCCTGACCGACGGGCGCGGGCTGCTCGACGCCAATGGCCACCTGATCCGCGAGCTGTCCGAGGTGGCGGCCGAGAAGCTGATGGCCGAGTCGACGTTGTCCGAGCCGATGGGCTTCTTCCTGAAGCACGCGTTGCGCGCCATCAAGAACGGCGTGCCGCGGGCCCACCTCGTTCCGTTCTCGCTCGACGGCGGCGCACTGCTCGAGATCTTCACGCACGACGGGGTCGGCACGATGATCGCCGACGACGATCTCGAAGAATTGCGCGAGGCCACCATCGACGACGTCGCCAGCATCCTGAAGCTGATCGAGCCGCTCGAGAACGACGGCACGCTCGTCAAGCGGGGCCGCACGCGCATCGAGCGCGAGATCGACAACTTCAGCGTCATCGAGCACGACCTGCGGCTGTTCGGCTGCGCCGCGCTCTATCCGTTTCCGCAGGAGAAGATGGGCGAGCTCGCGTGCCTCACCGTCGACCCCGAGGCACAGGGCATGGGCGACGGCGAGAAGCTGATGAAGCGCATCGAACAGCGCGCCCGGGCCATCGGCGTCGAGAAGTTGTTCGTGCTGACGACGCGGACCGCGCACTGGTTCCTCAAGCGCGGCTTCACGGTGGCGACCATCGACGTGCTGCCGAAGGACCGGCAGCGCATGTACAACTGGTCGCGGATGAGTCAGGTCCTCGTCAAGAAGATCTGACGCACCTCCCGGCCGGCGATCATTGCGCGGGCCGGGACGTCGAAACTAGCGGATGGCCACCTCGACCACCGGCTCGCCCGCCGCAGCGCTCCTGTCGACCGGTGCGAACCGGTAGCTGACCCGGAACCGATGGGTCGATGCACCGGCCCACGCATCGGCCGGCAGTGCCGCGTAGTGGGTGCGAGCGACCAGGCTCGTCGCCATACCATCGAGCAGGACCGCTCCCGACGACTGCGCGAGGCCGCGGCCGGCCACCGTGCCGTCGCGGGCCACGTCCACCCAGACCGTCGACGTACCGCTCGGCCGCATCAGGCTGGCTTCGCGGCCGGTCGGATAGCGCTTCGCCCGGTCGAGCTGGGCGTGCATGCCATTCACGAAGGCGGTCTCGGCCGGCATGCTGGCGCCGACGGCGACGACCGCGGGTCCGGTCTGGATCTCGTCGGCCGCATGGGCCGGCCCGGCTGCGACGCAGGTCAGCAGTCC
>JBBRRW010000394.1:0-1964 GCA_038245975.1 Burkholderiales bacterium | reverse complement strand
TTTGTTCAGGATTTCCATTGCTCAACCTGCCTTGATGGTCTCTGCCGCACGATCCGACGCGCGCGCTGCCGTCGTTTTCGTCCCTGCTTCGACCGCTGCTGCAACGATGCCCAAAAAATCTTCAGCGACCAGCGACGCGCCACCGATCAGGCCGCCATCGATGTCGTCCCGACCGAACAACGTCCCGGCGTTCGATGCCTTGACGCTACCGCCGTACAGAATCGGCAGCGCGCCCGCCACCGCCGCGTCGCGCTTCGCGATGTGCGCCCGGATCGCGGCGTGCATCGCCTGCGCTTCGTCGGGCGTCGCCGTCCTGCCGGTGCCGATCGCCCACACCGGCTCGTAAGCCAGCACCGCACCCGCCACACCCTGCGTGCCGATGCGCTCGAGGACCGCATCGAGCTGCATCGCGACGACTTCTTCCGCCCTGCCCTGCTCGCGCTCCTGCAGCGTCTCGCCGACGCAGACGATGGGGATCAACCCACCGCCCAGCGCACGTTCCGCCTTCGATGCGACACGCTCGTTGCTATCGCCGAACCAGGTCCTGCGTTCCGAATGACCGACGAGCGCGTAACGACAACCGAAGTCGTTCAGCATCGATGCGGACACTTCGCCGGTATACGCACCCCGTTCGAATTCGCTGACGTCCTGCGAACCCAGTGCGATGCGCGATCCGTCCAGCTTCGCGACGACCTGCGCCAGATAGGGAAACGGCACGCACACCGCGACATCGCATCCGACCGCCCCGCGACCATCGGCCCCGACGAGCGCGGCCAGCAGCGCCGCGTTGAACGCCAGATCGCCATTCATCTTCCAGTTACCGACCACCAATTTGGGGCGTTTCTGCATATGGCTCTATCGAAGGCTCGAACACCACGCTGCTCGATATGAACTCACGGCGCGAAACCGCGAGATTGTACGCACTTCGCCGAAGGACGGTCAAACCGGGAGGGCTGCCGCCGTGAGGTTGCCGCCCATCGGCGGCTCAGACTTCGAGAACGATCTTTCCGACATGCGCGCTGCTCTCCATCAGGCGATGCGCATCCGCTGCCATGGCCAGAGGGAAGGTCCTGAAGACGACCGGCCGGAAGGCGCCGCCATCGATCAGCGGCCAGACGTGCTCGCGCAGGCTGTCCGCGATCCGGCCCTTGAAGCCGACGTCGCGCGGACGCAGCGTCGAGCCGGTGATCGTCAGGCGGCGACGCATGACCTGGCCGAGGTCGACCTCGGCCTTCGAGCCGCCCAGCGTCGCGATCAGGACCAGGCGGCCGTCCTCGGCCAGCGCCTTCAGTTCGCGAGGCACGTAGTCGCCGGCCACCATGTCGAGGATCACGTCGACGCCGCGGCCGTCGGTCAGGCCTTTGACCACCTCGACGAAGTCCTCGGTGCGGTAGTTGATGCCGCGTTCGGCGCCGAGCGCCTCGCACGCGCGCGCCTTGTCGTCGGAACCGGCGGTCGCGAAGACGCGATGGCCGCGGGCCTTCGCGAGCTGGATGGCGGTCACGCCGATGCCGCTCGTGCCGCCCTGCACTAGGAAGGTCTCCATCCGTCCCGCGCCATCGCGTCCGAGTGCCACGCGCTCGAACACGTTGCTCCAGACGGTGAACAGCGTCTCGGGCAGGGACGCTGCCTCGACCAGCGACAGCCCGCGCGGAATCGGCAGGCATTGCGCGACCGGCGCGATGCAGTACTCGGCGTAACCGCCGCCCGCGACCAGCGCGCAGACCGCGTCGCCGATCGTCAGGTGCAGGGCGTGGAGCGTCGCGCCGTCGCCGACCGCAGCGATGGTCCCGGCGACCTCGAGTCCGGGGATGTCGGACGCCCCGGGCGGGACCGGGTAGTTGCCCGTCCGCTGGAAGACGTCGGGCCGATTGACCCCGGCGGCACGTACCTGGATCAGCACTTCGCCGGGCTTCGGCACGGGCTTCTCGCGCTCGCCGAGCACGAGGACTTCGGGGCCGCCG
>JBBRRW010000393.1:0-1964 GCA_038245975.1 Burkholderiales bacterium | reverse complement strand
TGCCGCGGCGACGACGGCCGGGATCGCAGCGTCGTTTCGACAGGAGGTCGACCGCGTCCTGACGTTCAGCGAGCAGGTGGCCGATGGCTACGCCGCGCTGGCGCGCGACACGCTCGCGCGAAGCGGACTGACCCTCGACGGCGATCAGTTCGTCGTCGTGGTCGACCGCAGCCCAAAGGTTCAGGCGATGCTGGTGTTGTGGCTCGCAGGCGAGCGCGGTCAACTGATCGGAGCCTCGCCCGTTTCCACGGGCCTTCCGGGCCGCTTCGATCATTTCGAGACGCCTCTGGGCGCCTTCGATCACACGCCGGCGAACCCGGACTTCCGCGCCGAAGGGACTCGCAACGAGAACGGCATCCGCGGTTACGGCGTAAAGGGAATGCGGGTGTTCGATCTCGGCTGGCAGCAGGCCAGGCGCGGATGGGGAGACGGTCGCCTCAGCACGATCCGCTTGCAGATGCATGCGACGGATCCAGATCTCCTCGAGGCTCGACTCGGCACCCCACAGTCCAAAGGATGCATCCGCATCCCGAGGAGCCTCGACACCTGGCTCGACGTGCACGGCGTTCTCGACGCCGACTACGACGCATTGCCGGCGGCCGACGCCAGGCGCTGGGTACTGCGGCGCGACCGACTGCCCGTACAGGGCGCCGGTCGCTACGTGGTGGTGGTCGAGACCCCACCGGTCGACCCACCGATCGAGGCGTCGCCGTCGGACCCGTCAAGCCAGGAGTCGCCGCAGGACGACGGCGTCGGCGCCACGCCGTCGTGCCTTGCGCGATGTGAAGGGAAGCACTGATGGACCCGCCGCCGCTGCACGTGGCCAACCAAGCGTCGCTTGCAAAGGACTTCGATCATGCGTGAAACCGGAGGCAAGACTCCGCGTGCATTGCTCACGCGGCTCGATGCGATGCGGGTCGATGCGCTGACCCGGCGCCGCAGCAGGCCGCCCGGCGAGGACGACGCGTCGAGTGCGGGGGCGGCCGATCGCGGTGAAGTCTCCGAGACGGAACGGATTGGGGAGATCGATCGGGAGGTCGACAGCGTCGTCGAAGCGACACTGCAGGAAATCGAAGTGGCACGTCAGCGGGCGATCGCGGGTACCTACGGCCGGTGTGTCAATTGCGGCGATCCGATCGCGTCCGAGCGCCTCGCCGCGCTGCCGTCGGCCATCGGGTGCATCCCGTGCCAGACCGAGACCGAAGCGTCCGGATGGCGGCAACCCGGATGACGGCGCTGTGTATCGGTTGATCGTCGAGCGCAACGGCGTCGCGATCGTTCGTTCCTAAAATCAGCCCGTCGGATGAGCGTGGCCGACCGATCGATTTCCACCAACCCCTCGTGCAAATGAATTCGAGGATCCCCATGCATGCCATCGCCCCTTTCGAGCGCATCGATCACATGATCCCCGACCTGCTGCGCGGCTGACCACGCTCGCTGCTGCGTCACGAAGCCGACCTGCAGGTCGCGGTCGACGGCAACTACGTTTCGATCATGGTCGAAATCAATAAGGAAGATGAGCACAATAAGGGGCGCAAGCTCATCAGAAGGACCCTGCGCGGCAGCGTGTCCCCGCCCTTCGCACTGGGCAGCGATGTGGACGAGTCGGCGTCGAGGGCTTCGCTCGACAACAGCATACTGCGGCGCATGCTGCCCAAGCGCCAGGGCGTGGCCAACCATCGGCTCTCGATCAAGTGATGGATCGATCGGATCGGTCGTCGTCGCCGGCGTCTTCGGCGACCGTGCTGAGGGCGCAACCGACCGTCACGAGTGATCCGCACGCACCGACGACACGGACGGATCGGGTCAAGGAGCCGCGGTTCCCTCTTTCCTTTCCTTCGCCGGTTCCTGCGGGCGGCGACTGAGCTTGTGCTTGACCGAGCTTTTCATGGCGTCGAACGCTTCGGCGGCGAGCGATGCAGCCGTCTTCGCATCGCGTTCCGCGCGCTTCGATGCAGCCCGCG
>JBBRRW010000392.1:0-1969 GCA_038245975.1 Burkholderiales bacterium | reverse complement strand
GCCGAAGCGACGCGCGAGATGTTCGAGCGGCACGACTTCCTGTCGACCTATCTGAACGGCGCGCATCGCTTCGACAAGCCGATCCTGATCTACTGGCTCCAGGCGCTGTCGATGCTGGCGTTCGGCGTCGACGAGTTCGCCTTCCGCTTGCCGTCGGTCCTCGCAGCGGCGGTCTGGTGCCAGGCCGTCGCGGTCTTCGCGGCGCCGCGCATCGGCGCGCGCAACGCGCTGTTCGCGGGCGGCATCGCTGTCACCAGCCTCGGCGTCTTCGTGATCGGCCGCGCCGCCACCGCGGACGCGTTGCTCAACGCGCTGATCGTGCTCGCGCTGTTCGACGCCTGGCGCTTCATCGAGCAGGTCTCCAAGAGCGGTCCACTCGGCCGCGCGATGGGCCGGCCCGCGTTGTATCGGGCGTATCTGTGGATCGCGCTCGGCGTGCTGACGAAGGGTCCGGTCGCGGTGCTGGTGCCGGTGGCGACGGTGTTTCTGTTCGCAACCACGAGCGGCCTCATCGGCCATCGCTTCACGGTGCGGCACGCGATCCGCATGTTCTTCGACCCGATCGGCTGGACCATCCTGATCGTAGTCGCGGCACCGTGGTACCTCGCCGCGCTCGCGATCCACGGCCGCGACTTCATCGACGGCTTCCTGATGCGGCACAACGTCGAGCGCTTCACCGGCACGTTGCAGAACCATTCGGGCAGCGCGTTCTACTACGTGCTGATGGTGCCGCTGCTGATGTGGCCGTGGCTCGCGTGGCTGCTGTCGGCCATCGGCTCGGTGGTGCGCGACCTGCGCGCCCGGACGATGGATCCGTTGAAGACCTTCCTGTGGATCTGGTGTGTGTTCGTCATCGTCTTCTTCTCGCTGTCGGGCACCAAGCTGCCGCACTACGCGTTGTACGGCTGCACGCCGCTGTTCGTGCTGTGCGCGATGGAGCGCGAGCGCGTGAAGCGCCTGTGGCTCGCGGCGATTCCCGTGCTGCTGCTGCTCGCGTTCGTCATCGCGCTGCCCGACCTGCTGACCCATGCCGCGAGCGCCGGATGGATCAAGGACGCGTTCTATCGCGCGATGGCCGCGCGGGCCGACAGCGCGACACCCGCGTTCTATCGCCCGGTCGCATGGCTCGGCGCCGCATCGGCCCTCGCCGCGATCGCCTGGCCGAGGCGGCGGCGGCGGGCGCGGCCGGTCGACGACGACGTGCGTCGTGCGCGGCGGGTCGCGACGCGGGTCCTCGAAGCGTCGATCGTGGCGACGCTGCTGCTGTGCCTGATCGGCGCACCGCTGCTCGGCGAAGTGCTCCAAGGACCGGTCAAGCGCGCCGCGCTGGTTGCCAAGGGCAGGCCCGAGCCCGCCGTCACCTGGAACTTTCACATGCCGAGCTTCGCGGTCTACCGCGAGCGGGTCACGCCGATCGGCACGCCGAAAGCGGGGGAGCTCGCGCTGACGCGCATCGACCGCCTGCCGGCCGATGCCGGCGTGGACCGGCTGTTCGAGGAGGGCGGTGTCGTGCTGGTGAAGAAGCGCGGGGACTGATCCGCGGGTGCGTGGCCGCTGCCGGTTCGACGATGGCGTCCGGTGCCGCACAGTCGGTGAAGAGACGATGCGGGCGAAGCCAGCCAGACGGTGCTCGCGTCGTCACGGTGACCGCGGCGCGGGCTCGCGACGTCGATAGAATTGGCCCGAGCCCATCCCGCGACCGAGCCCCGTGAAAATCGAAACCCCCAACGAGCCGCCGATCATCGTTACCGACACCGCGGAAGGCATGCGGCTCGCGCAGATCGAGGAAGGCGCCGACTGGCGCACCTGGGGCCCGTATCTCAGCGAACGCCAGTGGGGCACGGTCCGCGAGGACTACAGCGCCGACGGCGACGCGTGGCTGTACTTCCCGCACGACCAGGCGCGCAGCCGCGCCTATCGCTGGGGCGAGGACGGCATCGGCGGGTTCGCCGACGACCAGCTCCGGCTG
>JBBRRW010000391.1:0-1978 GCA_038245975.1 Burkholderiales bacterium | reverse complement strand
GTCGCACCTCAACCTTATCCGGGACCACGATGGCCACCCCCGATCGGGATCGCCGCCGCCGTTGCGCCAAGCCGCTTCGGGCTACGCCCTACGCACCTTGCCGCAACGAAGGACTTACACCACTTCCTGGGACATCAACTCCGTTTCGGTCGGGCTGCGTGAGGATTCTTCAGTTCTTGCACAGGCCCTCGCAGGCAGCGCACAGACCAGCCGCCCTGGCCCAGGCCGCCACATCGAGGTGTCGCCGTTGAAGGCCTGCGCTCATTCGACCCGCAGCGTGCCCTTCATGTTCGAATGGAGCGTGCACACGTAGGGATAGGTCCCGGCGCGGTGCGCCGTGAAGCGCCAGGACTTGCCGGCAGCGATCGGGCCGGAGTCGAACGCGCCGGCCGCCGTGACGGTGTGCGGGAACGGGTCCTTGTTGATCCAGACGACGATGTCGCCGCGCTTCACCGTCACGGTCTCGGGCACGTTTTGCAACCCCTGGATCAAGACCTCGTGCGTGCGCGGGCGATCGGCCGCAAGGGCCTCGGGCCACACGGCGAGCGTCGCCGCGCAGGCAGCGAGGCTCGCGCCGAGCGCGGCGACGATCGTGCCGCGCCGGCCGATGTCAGGTCTTCTTCGCAAGCTTCGCCTGCAAGCTCTTGGCGTGCTCGAGATGGGCCACGAAGGCCGGCCGGACCGCGACCAGCAGGCTCTTGAGCTCGGCGTTCTGCGCGCTCGGGAGGAGCGTCTTGTCGATCGCGTCGAGCACCTGCTCGTGGTGTGCGACTTCGTGGTCGACGTAGGCGCGGTCGAAAGCGGCTCCGCTCAGCTTTTCGAGGTTCCTGACGTTGTCGACGCCGCCGGCCTTGAGGCTCTTGCTGGTCGCGTTGTCTTCGGGCGTGACCTTGAGCTTGGTCACCAGCGCGACCGCCTGCTTGTTGACGCCCGAGTGGTCGGTGACCATCTGCTTGCCGAAGGCCTTGACCTCTGCGTTGCTGCCCTTCGATTCGGCCAGCTTGCCGGCATCGATGTCGACCTGATTCGCGGTGACGACGATGGCAGCGATCTGCGCATCGCTCGGCGCCTGCGCCAGGGCACTGCCGGCGAGCAGCGCGAGCGATGCCGCAGCGGCGGCGAGAAGTGTCTTCATGGCTGAACCTTTCGTTGTCGTCGCGGATTGCGCACCCCCATTGGATGAGGACCATCGCGATCCTGTTCCCGTCACCGCAGCAGGGACTAGGGCTTCGGTGCGCTTTCCGTTGCGTCGAGCACCCGCATCCGCTCGAGGACGCCGGCAACGATGCGATCGCAACGCGCGCCAGCGAAACGAAACACGTCGCCGGTCGCGACGTCGAGTTCCTCGGCGAGCGAAGCGCGCAGGAGCGCGCGGGCGCGGAACACGCGTGTGCGAACGGTTGCCTCGGGAATGGCCAGGCACTCGGCTGTTTCCTCGATCGTCATCTCCTCGACCTCGCGCAGCATGAACGCGGTACGAAAGGCAAGCGGCAGCGCATCGATCTTGCGCTCGAGCAAGCGGCGCAACTCGGCCCGGATGGCGCCCGCTTCCGGCGAGCCGCCTGCGTCTTCGTCCATGCGTTCCTCCATCGGTGTCGGAGCGCCTCGCGCAGGGTCGTCGAGCAGTTCCACGACGTTGTCGCGACGGCGCGAGCGAAGCCGCCCGAGTGCCCGATTGATGACGATGCGGGTCAGCCAGGTGGCGAGTCGGGAGTCGCCGCGAAAGTCGGAGAGATGGACGAAGGCTGCCATGTAGGCTTCCTGCAGCACGTCTTCGGCATCGGCGTCGTCGCGAACGATCGCCCGTGCGGCGCGAAAGAGCGAGGTGTTGTGCAGCCGCATCAGGCGTTGGAACGCGTCCCGGTCGCCGGCGAGGATGCGGCGGACGAGGAGCGAGTCGCCATCGTCGGCGCAAGTCGCCTCACGGGAATGGGCTGAGGGCTGCTTCATGTCTCATTGGATGCCGCGACGCACGGCC
>JBBRRW010000390.1:0-1989 GCA_038245975.1 Burkholderiales bacterium | reverse complement strand
GGCGCAAATGCTCGCGGGCGCCATCTCCACCGCGATGAACCAGCCGGCACAGGCCGAGCAGCATCTTCGCGAAGCGCTCAAGAGCAACCCCGGAAGCATCTATGCCCGCAAGCTGCTGACCAGTCTG
This sequence comes from Burkholderiales bacterium, assembly GCA_038245975.1. Classification (GTDB taxonomy): domain Bacteria; phylum Pseudomonadota; class Gammaproteobacteria; order Burkholderiales; family Burkholderiaceae_D; genus CAHJXF01. Next base: position 1,862 of record JBBRRW010000390.1, on the reverse strand, counting down.
TATCTGCGCCAGCGGCAGCCGCAGAAGGCCGACGAGATACTGCAGCCTGCGCTGCAGGCCGCCCCCAACGATGCGACCCTGATCAGCCTGGCCGGTGAAGTGGCGTTGCTCAAGGGCGACTTCCCGAACGCAGCGAAATACTTCGACAAGGCTGGAAAGATCAATCCGGCGGACGCGAACGCGCGCACGCAGGGCGCCGCCGTGGATTTCGCTCGCGGCGACGAGGCGGCGGGCTTCGCCGAACTCGAAGCGGCCTCGAAGGCTAGCGTCAACAACCCCAATCCCGATATCGCGCTGGTGCTCGCGCGCGTGCAGCGCAAGCAATACGACCAGGCGCTGGTTGCTTGGAAAGTGCTCGAGAAGCGGCAGCCCGACAACCCGATGACCTACAACCTGCGCGCGGCCATCGACATGGGCAAGTCCGATCTGCCGGCCGCCCGCAAGGCGCTCGAGCACGCGGTCGAACTGCAGCCGACCTACTTTCCGGCCGTCGCCAACCTGGCTGCGATGGACCTGCGCGACAAGAACGTCGACGGCGCGCGACAGCGCTACAAGCAGCTGATCGCCAAGGACCCCGGCAACCTGTCCGCCCTGCTCGCGCTCGCGCAGCTCGAGAACAGCAACGGCGCCAGCACCGACACGGTCGTCGCACTCCTGAAGGAAGCGCGTCGCGCCAATCCCAATTCCGAGTTGGCCGTGTCGGCGCTGTCGACCTTCTACTTGAGCAAGAACGATCCGAAGCAGGCGCTGGCCGTGGCCCAGGAAGGGCTGGCGTCGGCACCGAACAGCCCGCGCTATCTCGACATGGTCGGTCAGCTGATGCTGCAGACCGGCAGCGCCGACCAGGCGATCGTCGCGTACCGCAAACTGGCCGCCACCAATCCGGAGTCGCTCGAATATCAGATCCGGCTCGGGCTGGCACAACTGGCGGCGGGTCAGGCCGAGGTCGCGCTGCAGACCTTCGGCGGCGCGCTCAAGAACAAGCCCGACGCGTACGCGGCGCAGGCCGCGGCGGTCGGCGCGATGATCCGAGCCGGCAAGGCCGACGGCGCCGCGAAGCTGATCGCCGACATCAAGTCGACGTCGCCCAAGTCGCCGGTCGTCCCCGAACTCGAGGGAGACGTCAAGCTGGCCAACAAGCAATACGCCGATGCGTCGGCCACGTATCGCAAGGTACTCGCGCAGACACCGTCGTCCAACCTGGTGATCAAGAACTATTCCGCGCTGTCGCTCGACGGGAAGCGTGCCGAAGCCGACAGCTTCCTGACGGACTGGATCAAGACCCATCCGAAGGACCTGCCGACGCGGCTCTTCGATGCAGACCTCGCGCTGCGCGCCAAGGACTACGGTCGCGCGATCCAGAGCTATCGCATCGCACTCGACGTCCAGCCGAACCAGCCGCTGCTGCTGAACAACCTGGCCTGGGCGCTGTGGCAGCAGAAGGATCCGCAGGCGATCACGTATGCGCAGAAGGCCAACGCGCTCGCCCCCGACAACCCGGCGATCACCGACACGCTGGGCTGGATGCTGGTGGAACAGGGGCAGACCAAGAAGGGTCTCGAGCTGCTCGAGAAGGCCAGCGCGGCGGCGCCGCAGCAGCACGACATCACGCTCCACCTCGCCAAGGCGCAACTGAAGGACGGCCGCAAGGACGCGGCGCGGACGACCCTGCAGGCGCTGGTGAAGGCAGCGCCCGACAGCGCGGAAGGCAAGGAGTCGAGGGAACTGATCACGACCCTTTGAAGCGTCTGACGGACCCGCCGGTCCGCCGCACGGCGAGCGCCCCGCCACCCGCGGGGCGTTTCGTTTTCGGACGCCGCGCGAACGACCGGCCGATCGCGCGGTCTGTCGTTCGACCCCCT
>JBBRRW010000389.1:0-1989 GCA_038245975.1 Burkholderiales bacterium | reverse complement strand
TCGGCGTTCGTGCCGACCAACGTGATCTCGATCACCGACGGCCAGATCTTCCTCGAGACCTCGCTCTTCAACGCCGGCATCCGGCCGGCCATCAACGCCGGCATCTCGGTGTCGCGCGTCGGCTCGGCCGCGCAGACCAAGGTCATCAAGGCGCAGTCGGGCGGCATCCGGACCGACCTCGCGCAGTACCGCGAGCTCGCCGCGTTCGCGCAGTTTGCCTCCGACCTCGACGAGTCGACCCGCAAGCAGCTCGACCGCGGCGCCCGCGTCACCGAGCTCCTGAAGCAGAACCAGTACTCGCCGCTGCCGATCTCGCTGATGGGCGCGTCGCTGTTCGCGGTGAACAAGGGCTTCATGGACGACATCGACGTCAAGAAGGTGCTCGCGTTCGAGAGCGGGATGCACACCCACCTGAAGACGAGCCACGCCGCGCTGCTGAAGAAGATCGAGGACACCAAGCAGCTCGACAAGGACGCCGAGGCCGAGCTCACGACGGCCGTCACTGCTTTCAAGAAGTCGTTCGCCTGACCGACTGACGGCACGCGCAACAAGGAACAGCCATGGCAGCCGGCAAAGAGATCCGCGGCAAGATCAAGAGTGTCGAGAACACCAAGAAGATCACCAAGGCGATGGAGATGGTCGCCGCCTCGAAGATGAGGAAGGCCCAGGAGCGGATGCGCGCTGCGCGTCCCTACGCCGAGCGCGTGAGGAGCCTCGCCGCCAACCTGTCGCACGCGACGCCCGAATACAAGCACCCGTTCCTGGTCGCCAACGACGGCGCGAAGACGGCGGGCTTCATCGTCGTCACGACCGACAAGGGCCTGTGCGGCGGCCTCAACACCAACGTGTTGCGCGCCCTCACGACCAAGCTGCGTGAGCTCGACGCCGAGGGCGTGAAGGCCGAGGCGGTGGCGATCGGCAACAAGGGCTTCGGCTTTTTGAACCGGGTCGGCGCCAAGGTGGTGTCGCACGCGACCCATCTCGGCGACACGCCGCAGCTCGAAAAGCTCATCGGTCCGGTGAAGGTGCTGCTCGACGACTACGCCGCCGGCAAGCTGAAGGCGGTCTATCTCAGCTACACGCGCTTCATCAACACGATGCGTCAGGAGCCGATGATCCAGCAGCTCTTGCCGCTGTCGGACGAGCAGATGAAGAAGGAAGAGGGCAAGCACGGCTGGGACTACATCTACGAGCCCGACGCCAAGGTCGTGATCGACGAGCTGCTCGTGCGCTACGTCGAGGCGCTCGTCTACCAGGCCGTGGCCGAGAACATGGCCTCCGAGCAGTCGGCGCGCATGGTCGCGATGAAGTCGGCGACCGACAACGCCGGCAGCGTCATCGGCGAGCTGAAGCTCGTCTACAACAAGACGCGGCAGGCCGCGATCACCAAAGAACTGTCCGAGATCGTCGCCGGCGCCGCCGCTGTCTAGCGGCTTCGGGCACGGTCTGACGAATCGAATCAACGAGGAAATCGAACATGGCTGACATGCAAACCGCCTCCGCCGCCAAGGGCAAGATCGTCCAGTGCATCGGCGCCGTCGTCGACGTGGAATTCCCGCGCGATGCGATGCCGAAGATCTACGACGCGCTGAAGATGGAAGGCTCGGCGCTGACCCTCGAGGTGCAGCAGCAGCTCGGCGACGGCGTCGTCCGCACGATCGCGCTCGGCGCATCCGACGGCCTGCGCCGCGGCATGGTGATCAACAACACCGGCGCGCCGATCATGGTGCCGGTCGGCCCGTCGACGCTCGGCCGGATCATGGACGTGCTCGGCAACCCGATCGACGAGCGCGGCCCGGTCGACCAGACGCTCACCGCGTCGATCCACCGCAAGCCGCCCGCGTACGACGAGCTCTCGCCGTCGCAGGACCTGCTCGAGACCGGCATCAAGGTGATCGATCTCGTGTGCCCGTTCGCCAAGGGCGGCAAGGTCGGCCTCTTCGGCGGCGCCGGAGTCGGCAAGTCCGTGAACATGATGGAGGTCATCCT
>JBBRRW010000388.1:0-2009 GCA_038245975.1 Burkholderiales bacterium | reverse complement strand
GCTAGCGTCTTCCTGAAGAGGCCGGTGCGGCCACCGCATCCGCTTCGGCCGGTGACTGCCCGGCCGAAGTGGCGTGGGCAGGTTCTTCGGCGGCTGCGGCTGTTCCTGCGGCGCCTTGCCGGCCGAACGGATCGAGATCGATGGACCCTGAACGCCGCCCGAAGCTTCACTCGCGATCACGCGGACGCTGATAGATTGCGCATTCACGCAACGGGGGATGGTATGACGTTCAAGCGGGCGATCGAATTTACGGAAAAATGCTTTCTGATCCTGATCGCCTCGTTCACCGTCGTCGCGATGCTCCAGGAGGTACGGGCGGCTTTCGAGGCCGGCCGGGTCGAGTTGAAGGACCTGTTGCTGATGTTCATCTACGCCGAGGTGCTCACGATGCTCGGCGCGTTCTACACGGGACAGCGCATCCTGATCACGCTGCCGCTGTTCATCGCGATGACGGCGCTGAGCCGGTTGATCATCCTGCAGGGCAAGGAAGCCAATCCGATCGTGCTGGTCTACGAAAGCGCTGCGATCGTCCTCATCGCCATCGCCTGCTGGATCGTCGGCCGGATGCAGAACGACAAGTAGCCGGGGCTGGGCGAGCCCTGGAGGCAGTCTTGCTGGGCGCGCGGAGGATGTAGCGCCCAGCGCGCCGATACTCGTGCGATGCAAAGCGCTGAAACGGTCGGGCAAGCCGACCGACCTCCCGATCTTGCCGGCCCCCGACCGCCGCATCCGCACCTATCGCATCCGTGCCGATGGAACGCGCCAGACGCTACGCACGGCGGATGGCTATCTGACGCCCCGCGTCGCTCGAGCCGCCGTCGATGAAGTCGATCTTCAGCGAGTAGTCGACGACGAGCATGCTGATCTCCCGAAAGTGGATGCGGCCCCGTCACTCCACCCTGATCCACTCCACCCGCACGATGTTGCTCGGCAGCAGCACCGGCGTGACGTTCTTCTTCTCGATCCAGCTCAGCTTCTGCCGATGCAACACGATGTGCCGGTATTCGCGGTTCTGCAGCGCGAGCGCGTCGACGATCAGCTGCTTGCGCTTCGCCGGGTTCATCTCGACGGCCGCGGCATCGATCAGCCGGTCGAGCGCCGGGTCCGAGAAGCGGCCGTAGTTGTACGCGCCCTTCTGCGACACCTCGTCCTTGGTGTGCAGGATGGGGTCCATGATGATCTGCGCGTCGGTGATGCTGCCGCCCCAGCCGAGCATGTACATGCTGGTCTCGTTCTTCTCGATCTTCGGGAAGTAGATCGCCTTCGGGATCGCGTTGACCTTCAGCGTCACGCCGATGCGCGCCAGCATGCCGACGGCAGCGATGCACAGGTCGCGGTCGTTGATGTAGCGGTCGTTGGGACAGTCGAGCGTCACCTCGAAGCCGTTGGGATAGCCGGCCTCGACCATCAGCTGCTTCGCACCGGCGACGTCGACCGGCGGATGTTTCTCGAGCGACGGGTCGGGGCAGCCCGCGGGCGCGGTCGTCATGCAGGCCGTCGCGATCGACTGGCCCCGCATGATCTTCGACTGCAGTGCGTCGACGTCGATCGCCTTGTAGAACGCTTCGCGCACGCGACGGTCCTTGAAGGGGTTCTTGCCGGTCACGTTGCTGCCTTCGAGCGCATCGCGGTACTGGTCGAAGGCGAAGAACACGACGCGGTTCTCGATGCCGCTCAGCACCTTGAAGGCCGGGTTGCCCTGGAAGCGGGCGATGTCCTGCGGTGCCGGATCGTTGACGAAGTCGATCTCGCCCGACAGCAGCGCGGCCATGCGCGTCGCGTCCGAGCCGATCGGCGTGTAGATCAGTTCGGTGACGTCGCCTTCGACCGGACCCCACCAGTCCGGGTTGCGCACCAGCACCGTCTTTACGCCGAGCTCGCGCGTCTTCAGCATGTACGGGCCGGTGCCGTTGGTGTTGCGCGACGCGAAGGTCTCTTCCTTGGCCTTGAAGTCGAGCGGCTTCTCCGCGTGATGCGCGATGCACCACGCCTTGCTCATGATGTAGATG
>JBBRRW010000387.1:0-2022 GCA_038245975.1 Burkholderiales bacterium | reverse complement strand
TACTCGGTGGACTCGGCGTCTTCCATGATGTCGCCGGCCTCGTGCGCCTGCCGCATGATCTCGTCGCCGAGCTTGCGCTCGGTCATCGGCGACAGGTCGTCGCTGGCGGAGTCGCCGAGGTCGGGCAGCACGGGCCGGACCGTCTGCGGCGGCGGTGCGGACCCGAAGACGGTCTGCGCCGGCAGCGAGCCGTGGAACGCGAGCAGCAGGCACGACGCGATCGCGACCGGCTGCCGCCAGCGGCGCGCGATCGGGGGCGGCGACTGCAGGACACGGCTGGGGGTTCGGGGCATGGTGGTTATCATACAAGTCGGCCGTCAGCCCCTTCGGGCCGTGCCTGCAGTGCCATGACGCCATACCGGACCGAACAGACCGTGCAGACCGACGACACCGCGCCTCCCGCCCTCACGCACTTCGACGCGTCGGGAGCGGCCCACATGGTCGACGTGGGCGACAAGGCCACGACCCAGCGCACCGCAGTCGCGTCGGGCCGCATCGTGATGCGACCCGACACGCTGGACCTGATCGCATCGGGCACCGCGAAGAAGGGCGATGTCCTCGGCGTCGCGCGCATCGCGGCCATCCAGGGTGCGAAGCGGACCAGCGAGCTGATCCCGCTGTGCCATCCGGTCGCGCTCACGAAAGTCGCCGTCGATCTCGCGATCGAACCGGCGTCGTCGTCGGTGCGCTGTACCGCGACGGTCAGCTGCACCGGTCAGACCGGCGTCGAGATGGAGGCGCTGACCGCCGTGCAGATCGGCCTGCTGACGGTCTACGACATGTGCAAGGCGGTCGATCGCGGCATGACGATCACCGATGTCGGGCTGATCGAGAAGCGCGGTGGCAAGTCGGGTACCTGGACGGCGCCCTGACGCGCACGGCCTGCATCGTCAGGCGATCGATCGCGCCAGCGGATCGATGTCGGCCTGCCGCAACGCGAAGCGGCGATAGGCGGCGAGCGCGACCGGCACCGTGGCGGTCGTGCAGAGCAGGTAGGTCAGCGCGACACCGGCGAGTTCACCGCGCAGCGCGACCGCGGTCATCAGCCCGAGCGTGACCAGCCCGCCGACGATGCCGAGCCACAGCAGCGGGTCGCGGCGCTCCGACCGCAGGACGACCGAGATGCAGGCGATGACGTGATGCGCGATCGCGCTCGCGATCAGCAGGCCCGTCGTGACCGGCCCCGCGAAGCGCGCCATCACGTCGGGCTGCACGACGCGCAGCCCGACGAACACGACGACGGTCGCCAGCGCGCCGAACGCGGCGAACGCCGTCGACTGCAGCAGCAGGCGGCTCCAGCGCCGCGACAGGTCGCGTCCCTGCCGACGTCCGACCAGCACGCCGAAGTGCGCGGCCTGGCTGATCGGCCACGCCGTCGTCACCATCACGATGGCGTTCATCACCGACAGCGACAGCGCGAAGCGCCCGGCTTCCGCGGGCCCGCGCAGCGCGAAGAGGATCGGCCCGAAGGCCTGGAAGACGAGATAGGCGCTGATCGCGCTCAGGCCGACGCGCCACTGGAAGGGCCACAGTTCCACGCGCCAGCGTCGCAGCGTCAGCGATCCGTCGGCCGCATCGGCGGCGCCCAATGGCCCGCGCAGCATCCAGAAGGCCGCCAGCGCGCAGCGGGTCCCGTAGTAGGCGACCAGCGCCCACAGGACGAGGCCGAGCGCCAGCACCGTCAGCAACGCGAGGCCCGACGCGATCTCCTGCACGAGCCTGAAGCGCCAGGCGCGCGAGACCGATACGCCGCCCTCGACGAGGAAGATGTACGGCGCCGTGAGATGGTTGAGGCCGACGCAGGCGATGAACGCGAACCAGGCCGCGGTCCATTCGGCCGTGGCGTCGTTCGGCACCCGCGAGAAGACCCACCATCCGAGGCCCGCGACGACCAGCGACGCGACGCTCGTGACCGTCGCGTTGATGCGCAACGCCCGGCGCGCCAGGGCCCGCAGCTCGCGGATGCGGTCGATGGCGAGCAGGTGGCTGGCCGCCTGCAGGCTCGCGTACGAAAGGCCGAAG
>JBBRRW010000386.1:0-2027 GCA_038245975.1 Burkholderiales bacterium | reverse complement strand
TTCGCGCCGTTCCTGATCCTGGTGTCGATCTGGCTCTACACGCTGATCTTCGCCTTCTCGTCGCTCTGGTTCGCGCACTACCTGCTGGCGGCGCTGCAGCGGCTGCGCAGCGAGGACGACGCGGCCGCGGCGATGCCGCGAGAGACGCCCGGCGGCGCAGCGCCGGACGTGCCGATCGACCCTGCGACACCTTCCTGGCGGAGCGCGCGCGCATGAACATCGGCCTTCTGATCGTCGGCGACGAGATCCTCTCCGGCAAGCGTGCCGACAAGCACCTGCCGAAGGTGATCGAGCTGCTCGCGGCGCGCGGCCTGTCGCTCGCGTGGGCGCGCTACGTCGGCGACGATCCCGAGCGAATCACCGCCGACCTGAAGGACGCCTTCGCGAGCCGCGACATCGTCTTCTCCTGCGGCGGCATCGGCGCGACGCCTGACGACCACACGCGGCAGTGTGCCGCCGCGGCACTGGGACGGCCGCTGGCGCTCCATCCGCAGGCGCGCGACCTCGTGCTCGAGCGCATGCGCGACCAGGCGATCGAGCGCGGCGTCCCGTACGAACCCGACCGCGACGACAACCGGCATCGCCTCAACATGGCGGTGTTCCCGGAGGGCGCCGAGATCATCCCGAATCCGTTCAACAAGATCGCCGGCTTCGCGGTGCGGTCGGGCCAGGGAGGCGTGTTCTTCGTCCCCGGTTTCCCGGTGATGGCGTGGCCGATGATCGAATGGGTGCTCGACACGCACTTCCGCGCGCTTCACGTCGCGGTCGCGACCAAGGAGCTGTCGGTGATCGTCTTCGGCGCCATGGAGGCGTCGCTGACGCCGTTGATGGAATCGATCGAGGCCGGGTTCTCCGGCATCAAGGTGTTCAGCCTGCCGAGCGTCGACCATCCTCAATGGGGGCGACACATCGAGCTCGGCGTCAAGGGCGATCCGGAGCGGATGGCTGCGGCATATGCGCGGCTGCTCGAGGGCCTCGAGACGGCCGGCGCGGCGCTTGGCCCGGAACTGGTGCGCTAGAGATAAGATGCACCGCGAATGTGCATGACGATGCACCGCCCGGACGTCCCTCGCGGGAGCCGCACTGGCATGCTTTCTGCTAAAACCTGTGCGCGATTTTGGGGCCCTCAAGGGCTGCCATTGCCTCGCAGAACCTCCGTCCCCTCCAAAACGAAGTCCCCGGGAGATTGATTGAATGGCCAAGACCGTCGCTGACGTGATGAGCATGGTGAAAGACAGCGAAGTCAAGTTCGTCGACTTCCGCTTCACCGACACCCGCGGCAAGGAGCAGCACGTCACCGTGCCGATCTCGGCCTTCAGCGAAGAGAAGTTCACCGGTGGCCACGCCTTCGACGGCTCGTCGATCGCCGGCTGGAAGGGCATCGAGGCCTCGGACATGCAGCTCATGCCCGACCCCGACACGGCCAACATCGATCCGTTCTTCGAAGAGCCGACGCTGATCCTCACCTGCGACGTCGTCGAGCCGGGCGACGGCAAGCCCTACGAGCGCGATCCGCGCTCGCTCGCCAAGCGCGCCGAGGCCTACATGAAGGCATCGGGCCTGGGCGACGCCGCCTACTTCGGCCCCGAGCCCGAGTTCTTCATCTTCGACAGCGTGCGCTGGCAGGTCGACATGTCGGGCTGCTTCTGCAAGATCGAGTCGGAAGAGGCCTCGTGGAACACGGGCAAGGAATACGAGCACGGCAACTCAGGCTACCGGCCGACGGTCAAGGGCGGCTACTTCCCCACCCCGCCGATCGACTCGTTCCAGGACATGCGCTCGGAGATGTGCCTGATCCTCGAATCGCTCGGCATCCCGGTCGAGGTCCATCACCACGAAGTCGCCCAGGCGCAGATGGAGATCGGCACCAAGTTCTCGACCCTGGTCCAGCGCGCCGACTGGCTGCAGCTGCAGAAGTACGTGATCCAGAACGTCGCTCACTCCTACGGCAAGACCGTGACCTTCATGCCGAAGCCGATCGTCGGCGACAACGGCTCGGGCATGCACGTGCACCAGTCGGTCTGGAA
>JBBRRW010000385.1:0-2032 GCA_038245975.1 Burkholderiales bacterium | reverse complement strand
GGTCGGTCCGCGCGGCCGCGTGCTCGGTGTCGATCTTTCCGGACGGATGATCGACGTGGCGCGGCGGGACGCGGCGCTGCGTGGTGTGGCGGACATCGGCTTCGAGCGCATGGACGCGGAATGCCTGGCGTTGCCCGATGGGGGCTCCGACGTCGTGCTGTGTTCGCTCGGCCTCATGTACGTGCCGGTCCCCGCGCAGGCTCTGGCCGAGATGCGCCGCGTCCTGCGGCCCGGCGGCCGGCTCGTCGTGTCGGTGTGGGGTGATCGATCGCGCTGCGGATGGGGTCGTTGTTCCCGATCGTCGATGCCGAGATCGCGGGCGAGATGTGCCCGCTGTTCTTCCATCTCGGCCGACCGGACACGCTGGCGGCGCTGCTCGACTCAGCCGGGTTCGACGCGGTCGCGGTGCGCCCGCTGCCGGCCACGCTGGGGTATGCCGACGCCGACGACGCCTGCGATGCCGCGTTCATCGGCGGTCCCGCAGCGCTGGCCTGGTCGCGCTTCGACGACGACGTGCGCGGCCATGTGCGGACCCTTTATCTCCAGTCGATCGACCGGTGGCGGGTGGGTGACCGCTACGAGGTGCCCGGCGAGTTCCTGATCGCCGCGGGCAGGGCGGCCGCCGATGGCGCCGTCTCCGTACCGCCGACGTCTTCGGACGGGATGCCGGCGGCGCACAGCGGGCAGTCGCGAGGGGCCCACGAGTCGTAGCGCGTGCGCAGTACAGCCTCGACCGGAAGCCCGGCCGCCACGAAGAAGTCGCTGCCTCGCCCGCCTAGCAGCATCAACGCGCCGACCACGACGGGTATCGCGCCGCGAGCCGTGACCGCATCGCGGCTCGCGCGCAGCGACGAGCCGGCGCTCATCGCGTCGTCGACCAGCGCGACGCGTCGGCCACTCAGCCGATCGGCCAGCGCGGGCGGCACGCGATAGCGGGCGCGATACAGGCCGTCGGCCTGCGACGGCCCGATGCGTTCGGTCCACGCGAAATCGACCGACAGCGCCTGCGCCAGCGACTGCGCGACGAACGCGCCGCCGAGCAACGGTCCGCAGACGACCTCCGCCTCGTACGGCCCCAGCCGCTCGGCCAGCCGCGCCACGTACGGCGCGACGCGGCGTGGCTCGGTGAACAGGCTGTCGAGATCGAGCCACAGGTCGCTGTGGTGGCCCGACTCCATCACGAAGTGGCCGCGGCGGCCGCCGACCATGGCGAGGAGGCCGTCGTCGTCGGTCGAGAACGAAGGCCCGGTCATGACCGTTCCACGATCTCGATCCGCTTGATGCGCGCCGACGCGCCGCTGCGGATCGACACGTCGGCCTTGCGGCACGCGAAGTGTCGGGCGACGAGCGCGATCAGTTCGGCATTGGCCTTACCGTCCAGCGGCGGCGACGTCAGCGAGGCCGACCAATGGCCTTCCGCGTCCTGTGTCAACGCGGCGGTGCGTGCGTTCGGCTTGACTTTGACCTGCAGGACCACGGGATCGGTCTCCCTACCACCGCGTCACGAAATGGAACTCGAATCGATCGTTCATCGCGCAGGACCGGCCGTCGCAGATCGCGGGCTTGAACTTCTCGCGCATCAGCACCGCCGCAGCGTAGCGGCCGAGTTCGTCGTCGGGGGTCTGGTAGATCGACGCGGCGACCGGATCGCCGTTGGCATCGATGTCGAGGAGGATGGAAAGCTCGCCCGATGCGAGCCGCCGCTGCTGGCCATCGGCGACGGCCCGGTACAGCGGCGCGAGTCCGCGCACGGGGAACGGCGGTTCGTCGCGGACACCCATGCCCTCGTACTGCGACTTGAGCCGATCCTGCTGCTCCGGCGTCAGTTCCGCATAGGTCTTGTTGTACGGAATGGTCCCGTTGGAAACGATGTTCTTCGGGATGTTGGTGCCCGTCGACGGTGTCGCCTGCCTGAGCGAATAGCTCGGCGCTTCGTCGGGGTCGGCGCGGCTCGCGCCGGGCAGGGCGGCGGTCAGCAGTGCCGCCATCACGGCGATCGATCGTGCCCCTGTCGCGACGCGCAGTCGCCATG
>JBBRRW010000384.1:0-2032 GCA_038245975.1 Burkholderiales bacterium | reverse complement strand
GCCGCTTCGGCAGGCGGCAGCTATTCGGGCTTCATCAACTACATCAACCGCTTCGGTGCCAGCGGCGTCTACAAGCGCTACGACACGATGGGCGAGATGTTCTACGAGGCCATCCGCTACTACCAGAACCTGGGACCGACGCCGCTCGCGACCGCCGGCACGATTACCAATTCCATCAAGGATTTCTTTCCGATCACCACCACGTGGACCGATCCGATCGGCTCGATCTGTTCGGCGAACTACATCATCAACCTGTCGGACGCCAACGTGTGGGACGACACCTACCTGCCGGGATACGCCGGCAGTCCGTCCCCCGGTTATGGCCGACCGGCGTCGCGCGCGATCGAGGGCGGTCTTGACGCCCATGCCTGGGCAGCCAAGATCGGCCTGCTCGAATCCACCACGAGTTCGCTGACGACCGACGACGTGCGCCCCGGCCTCGCGGGCATGGCTGACGTGCATACGGGCGCCGCCAGCAGCGCGTCCTATGCCGTCGCCGGCGCCGCCTACTGGGCCAATGTCAACGACATCCGCACCGACCTCGCGGGCAAGCAGACCATCAAGACGATCTCGTTCGACGTGGCCGAAGCGTCGATCGACGTCCACGATCGTCAGCTCTACCTGATGGGCAAGTACGGCGGCTTCAACAACACCGTCGATCAACCAACCGACACGTTCGCCAATCCGTTCTGGGGCATCAATCCGTCCGCCCCGCTGGGTACTGCGATCCGGACCAACTCCGAGTGGGAAGACGCCGTCGGGTCGGGCTATCCGGCCAACTACCTGCTGGCGTCCAATCCACAGAAGCTCATCAACGGATTGCGTGCGGCATTCGCCCGCATCGCGACCGCCACCGGCACGTTGTCGGGTGCGGCACTGACGTCGGCGAACCTGACCTACGGGTCGGCGGGCGCCTACATCGCGACGTTCGATCCGTCCAAGTGGTCGGGTTCGGTGCTGTTCAATTCGCTGTCGGTCGATGCGGCCGGCAGCCTGGTGGTGTCCGCGACGCCGATCTGGGATTCGGGCGCGTTGCTCAGCGCGCGTTGCGGCACCGTGAGTGCCGCGTCGACGACCTGCACCGACCTCGACACGAGCGTCAACCAGCGGACCATCCTCACGACCGCCAAGGTGGCGGGGACGCGGACGGCGATCCCGTTCACATATCCTGCCATCCTGCTCGCCGACCCGCTGGGTTACGCGGCAGCGCTCAACACCAATCCCGCGACCAACACCCTCGATGGCTTCGGTCAGCAGCGCGTGAACTACCTGCGCGGCTATCGCGCCGACGAGGCCAGTTCGCTCGGCTTTCGTGCGCGCGACTCGGCGATGGGCGACATCGTCAACTCGGGTCCCGTGTACATCGGGCCGCCGACCTCGGCCATCCCCGACGCGGACTATCAGGCCTTCTACATCGCCAATGCCGCGCGGACCGCGGCCGTCTATGTCGGCTCCAATGACGGCATGCTGCATGCGCTGCGCGCGTCCGACGGCGTCGAGCTGTTCTCGTACGTGCCCGGCTTCTCCTACCCCGACCTCAACGACCTGACCAACCCGGGCTATGTCCACCAGGTCTACGTCGACACGGTGCCGAAGGTGCAGGAAGCCAAGGTCGGCAGCACGTGGAAGACCATCCTGCTCGGCGCCAACGGCAACGGGGCGCAGGGCGTCTTCGCGCTCGACGTGACCAACCCGTCCGGCTTCGGCACCAGCAACGTGCTGTTCGAGTTCTCCGACGCCGACGACGTGGATTTCGGCAGCGTGACGGCGGCGCCGGAATTCGCGAAGCTGTGGGTCAGCGGTCCCGCATCGGCGCCGGTCTATCGCTACTTCGCCGTCGTGACCGGCTACAACAAGACGCAGATCTCGGTCAACAACCGCACCGATACCCGGGTCAGCGCGGACCCCCTGAACAAGGGCGTGCTGTTCCTCATCGCGCTCGATCACACGCTCGGTACCGCGTGGACGCTCGGCACCGACTACTACAAGTTCACGTTCCCGGCGAGCGCCGTCGCGCAGCCCAACGGCCTGG
>JBBRRW010000383.1:0-2041 GCA_038245975.1 Burkholderiales bacterium | reverse complement strand
GCCGGGTGCGCGCGAACTGATCGTGACGAGCTTCAGCGCTTCGGCCATGCCGCGCAGCGGCTCGTCCTTGCCGTAGTAGTCGCCGCCGTTCCACTTCGGATCGTCGTAGATCGGCATTGCCCACTCGTCGGCCACCGCGATCAGGTAGGGATTGGCTTCGAGGCCGCCGGGGATGACCGGGATCACGCGCTCGACCATGTCGGGATACGACGTGGCCCATTCCATCGCCTGCAGCGACCCCATCGATGCGCCGGTCACCGCCGCGAAGCGCTTGATGCCGAGCGCATCGGCGAGCGCCTTCTGCGTGACCACGAAATCCTTCATCGTCACGATCGGGAAGCGCATGCCGTAGGGCTTGCCGGTGTCGGGGTCGATGGTCGCCGGGCCGGTCGTGACCACGTTCGGGTCCTTGGTCGACAGGTTGACCAGCGAGTCGGCCGAGATCACGAAGTACTTGTCGGTGTCGAAGGGCTTGCCGGACCCGATCACCGCGTCCCAGTAGCCCGGCGCCGCGTCGCCGGCCTTGTACTTGCCCGCCGCATGCGAGTTGCCCGAGAAGTAGTGCGCGACGAAGATCGCGTTGGTGCCGGCGGCGTTGAGCGTCCCGTAGGTCTCGTAGCCGATGCGGACATTCCGGATCGTCTTGCCGCCGACCGTCGTGAAGGTCGGGATCGTGAAGACCTTCTTCTCGACCAGCGCGTCGTAGCCGTGCGCGAGCGGTGCGAGCGCCATCGCGGTCGCGAATCCGACGATCGCGGCCGCGCGTCTCCATTTATCCTGCATGTCTTCCTCCTGGCTGTCCTGTTCGACCGCGGATTGCACGCGAGTCGTCGGATCGCGTCAATCCATATCGGCCCTGAAACCAGTGTCTCTCCACATCGAAACCCCGCTGATCGCATCGGGCGCGCTCGGAAAGGCTTCGGGTCGCACGATCCGCCTGAAGCTCGAAGCGCTACAGCCGCCGGGCTCGTTCAAGCTGCGCGGCATCGGCTTCGCGTGCGAGGCCTATGCGCGACGCGGCGCGCGGCGTTTCCTGTCGTCGTCGGGCGGCAACGCCGGCATCGCCGTGGCCTATGCAGGCCGGCATCTCGGAATCCCGGTCGTGGTGGTGGTACCGGAAACCACGAGCGCGCGCGCCCGCCAGCTGATCGAACGCGAAGGCGCCACGCTGATCGTCCACGGCGCGTCGTGGCAGGAAGCGAACGCCGAAGCGCTCGCGATGGTCGGCGCGAGCGACGCGTTCCTCCATCCGTTCGACGACCCGCTGCTGTGGCAGGGCCACGCCACGATGGTCGACGAGATGGCGCGGCAGGGACCGCGGCCCGATGCGGTCGTGCTGTCGGTGGGCGGCGGCGGCCTGCTGTGCGGCGTGGTCGCGGGCCTGCGTCGCAACGGCTGGCACGACGTGCCGGTCGTCGCGGTCGAGACCGAAGGCGCCGCGTCGCTGCATGCGTCGATGCAGGCCGGGCATCGCGTCACGCTGCAGGCCATCACCAGCATCGCCACGTCGCTCGGTGCGAAGCAGGTCTGCGAGCAGGCCTTTCGCGAGACCACGGACCACGCGATCGTCGGTGCCGTGGTGTCCGATCGCGCGGCGGTCGAGGCTTGCCTGCGCTTCGTCGACGATCATCGCGTCGTCGTCGAGCCGGCGTGCGGCGCGGCACTGGCGCTGGCCTACGAAAGCGCGTTCGAACTGAGTGGCTACGACGACGTCACGATCGTCGTCTGCGGCGGCGCGACCGCGACGATGGCGCAACTGGACGCGTGGTCCGCGACGTAGCGATGAAGCGCGTGTTGCGCGGATCGAACGCGGGGCAACAGGGACTGACCAACGCCGCGGGTCACCCGGCATAATCGCCGGTCGATCCCGACCACGCAGGCACCTCGATGCACAGCACGACATGGCGACTGCGCGTCGCGACAGGGGCACGATCGATCGCCGTGATGGCGGCACTGCTGACCGCCGCCCTGCCCGGCGCGAGCCGCGCCGACCCCGACGAAGCGCCGAGCTATTCGCTCAGGCAGGCGACACCGTCGACGG
>JBBRRW010000382.1:0-2095 GCA_038245975.1 Burkholderiales bacterium | reverse complement strand
GCGTAGCCGCCGCTGGTGAAGAAAGTGAAGCCGTTCTGCAGCGCGACCTCGGCGCTGCGCAGCAACGCCATCTCGTTGGTCTCGGCCTGGTTCGACCCGATGTTGCCCTTGACCGTCACGCGGAACACGTTGCGACCGACCTGCGACTCGGCGTAACCGCCGTCGACGCCGGCCGGGTGATAGATCGACCCGCATCCGGCGAGGACGGTGGCGACCAGCAGTACGAAGGGTTGAACGCGCATCACGGCTCCGGGGATCGAGCCGTCGACGATACGCCGCATCGATCCCGCCGGTTGCGCGGGGGCTGCCGGGAGTGGCGCTGCTGCAACGCGTTCGACCGACGCGATGGCGCCGCGCTCAGCGCCGCAACGCGTCGGCCTTCACGAGCAGATGGATCACGCGGTGGAGGCCCTGCGCTTCGTCGGATTCGATCGTGCCGTCGATCTGCAGCGGCACGCCGGTGAAGGCTTGGGGATGCTGCGACAGCGCATGACCGTAGCCACGCGACAGGAAGACGCGCACGGCGGCGTTCGACACGCCGAGGTCGGCCACTGTCAACGTGTAGTGCGTGCGATGGACCGTCCTGCGGGTGACGACGTAGGCGATGCGGGCCACGATCGTGTAGCTGTGGTCGACGGTGTACACGCGCGTCGGCACGCCGAACAGCATCGGCCCCTCGGTCGACGCACCCACCACCAGCCGCTCGTCGTCGAACCTGGCCGTGATCGGCGCGGTGAGATCGGGCGGCGGCTCGACCAGCGGGGACTGGGTCACCGAGCGGTCGGTGCCGAAGAAGGTCGTGGTGCCGTCGTCGACCGACGACTCGAGCTGCCCGTGCCCGGACGTGGAGCGGAACGAGGTGCCGTCGATCACCGTGGTGACCCGGCCCGTGCCGCGACGTGGCGGCGATTGCGGGCCGGACGACGCGTCGCTGGTGATCGTGTAGTCGACGCCGACGTCGGCATGGGCCGACGCGCAGAGCGCCAACGACGCGACGACGCAGGCGATGCGGAATCGGGAATTCATGGGCTTCCTCGCGAGGTGATCGACGCCGTGCGGGACGCGGGCTGTCTTCCGGCAGTCTCGCGATCCGACCGAGGTTCCGGCAATGAATCCCTCGGCGGTCGCGCATCGTAATATGCGAGGTTGCACGTGATGACGTTGCCGGCCGTTACCCCGCAGATAAAAGCCCGACACGTCTCGCGACAGGTCGGGCTCGAAAGGCTGGGCCCGGTCGATGTCGAATCCAGCGGCTTTTTTCGTGGATCGCCTTTTGCTCAGGCCGACTGAACCATGAACGCATCCGCGTCCCGACGAGCGCAAGCGCATTGGAGTCGCCTGTCGCTCTCCGTGTTACCGATGCGCTCGAATGCTAGCTAGGGTCAATCGCTTCGTTGATCGCAACTTCAGCAGCTCGACGGCCTATCTCGATCGCAACATGACGGTTGGACTCGGAAATGCCGTTGCCCTCCAAACCGTTTGCCGTTTCGAACCGCCAGCAGAATCGGGAACGGCCGAAAGCCGTAACGATTACGACGTAGGTCATTCCGCTCCAGGAGTGCTCGTGGCGCAACGTAGGTGCCTCTTCTAAATAGTGACTGTCGGGTTCTGCTCATCACCTTGGCTGGCATGGATCATTGAAACGCCGCAACGTCTTTCAAGGGAATGGGGGCTTCTTCGGCACGAGCTTCGGAAACAAGAGGTCAGCGAGCCTCGAAGGCTTGCAAGGAACGCGCAGCGCCTGCGTCTCCAGGGCCAAGCGGGCGGCCATGTGCATCGGGGGTTCACAGAGCGCGGCGCGTTCGATCGAGGCTTCGCGGACTGCAATCTGAACGCGCAGCCCGAGGCGTTCTCGATCCGTCCGGGGCATTGCGCGGCCGGCGGTCACGTCGACGAGGTGCTGCTGCTGGCGTTGCGCGGCGTCGGCCGTGAGGGCTGCGAGCTGATCGCAGGACTGTGGTCGATTCGACAGAGCCTCGCTACGACGCGCCGCCGGCCTATCGACCCTGTCTTGCCCGATAGCCCCGAAATACCCCCATTTTCTGGGTCGGATGTCAACGGACGTTGCTGGCGCTCCGCAAACAAAAAGCCCGCG
>JBBRRW010000381.1:0-2118 GCA_038245975.1 Burkholderiales bacterium | reverse complement strand
TCAGCGGCTGCGGCGCCTACCGCCACCTGCCCGACGGCAGCTGCGAGATGAAGCGGCTCTTCGTCCCCGATCGAAGCCAGGGACACGGCGTCGGCCGGCGGCTCTGCGACGCACTGGTCGCGTCCGCCCGGGACGACGGCTATCGGTTGATGCGACTCGACACCGGCGATCGTTTCACCGCAGCGATCGCGCTGTACGCGTCGCTCGGCTTCGTCGCATGCGCGCCGCACCACGACTATCCACCGGAGCTGATGCGCAACCTGGTGTTCATGGAGCTGCGACTGCCGGCACGGACCACGGGATAGGCGGGGCTACGGCGCCAGGGCCGGCAATGGCGCCCCACCGGCGTGCGATCTGCGTGACGGTGAAGACCTGGAGCCCGACCACGTCGAGCGTGCAGAGGATGGGCGTGATGTTCTTTTGCCGATACCCTTTCGAGGCGAGTGGTGCTCGCTCAGGCCGTGCCGACCGCGTACACGTCGACCGCGACGGTCTTGCCGGCGAAGACGACGGCGCCGATCGCTTCGATCCGCAGGTCGCCGGCGAGGGCCTCGCGGGTCGATCCGTCGATCAGGATGTGCTGCGCGGCCACCTTGGTATGCGCCTCGAGGCGCGCCGCGAGATTGACGATGTCCCCCACGCAGGTGTACGTCGCGCGGGTCTGCGTGCCGGTGTAGCCGGCGATCAGCGCGCCCGACGCGATGCCGACGCCGATGCGGAGCGGCGGCTTGCCGGCGGCCACGCGCTCGTGGCTGAACAGCTCGATCATCTCGATCATCTCCAGTGCCGCGCGGACCGCGCACTGCCGATGGTCGGCCAGCGGCAGCGGCGCGCCGAAGATCGCCATCAGGCCGTCGCCGATGATCTGGTTGACCACCCCGCCGGCGCCGTTGATCGCGTCGAACATCAGCGTGTAATAGGTGTTGAGCAGCTCGATGGTCTCGTCGGGCGGCTGCGACTCGGCCAGCCCCGTGAAGCCGCGGATGTCGCAGAACATGACCGACGCGTCGACGTGCCGCCCGCCCAGCGCGAAACCCGACTGCGCCAGGTCGTCGGCGACCTCCGACGTCGCGAAGCGCCGCACCAGCTCCTTCTGCTGGTCGCGCAGCCGCTTCTTCTCGAGGCTGGCCGACACGCGCGCCTTCAGCAGCACCGGGTTGACCGGCTTGTGCAGGTAGTCCTCGGCACCCAGCGCGATGCAGCGCGCGACGCTGGTCACGTCCTCGAGCGACGACGTGACGATCACCGGCAGGTCGCGCAGCCGCACGTCCTTCGCCAGTTCGCCCAGCAACTGGAAGCCGTCCATCTCCGGCATCTCGACGTCCATCAGCATCAGGTCGAAGGACTCGTCGCGCAGCTTCTGCAGCGCAACGCGGCCGTTCTCGGCCATGGCCGTGCGATGACCCAGCAGCTCGACCGAGCGGCACAGCAGCAGTCGATTGACCTTGTTGTCGTCGACGATCAGCAGCTTGCAACCGAGCTCAGCCATGACGGAGCGCCTCGAGGGCGTCGACCACGCGCGCGTATTCGGCGTCGAGCGCGGTCAGCGCCGCGCCGGTCGCGTCGTCGATGCCGCCGAGCTCCAGCGCCCTGGCCATCGCGCCCAGCTTCAGCGCGCCGAAGGTCATGCTGTTGGATTTGAGCGAGTGCGCCGCGCGGCGGAAGCGATCAGCGTCGCCCGCGGGCGACGCCTCGCGGAGGTCGCCGAGCATGCGCGGCGCTTCCTCGAAGAACGTGTCGACCAGCTCGTCGGCGAACTCGGCGCCGGCCATGTCCTTCAGCGCGGCGAACGTCGCGGCGTCGATCGGGTTCGCGGGATTCGGATCAGGCACGGTCGGTTTCCTTGAGTGAGTGGGCCTGCATCGGGGCCTCGATCATCGTCCATCCCGGCGTTCAGGCCCATCGCGAGATCGCCAACGTGCCCGGCTACACACGATGTCGTGATGCGAAAACGATGCGTTGATGCTATGGTGTCGCCATGCGCACCACCCTCGCTCTCGACGACGACGTTTTCGCCTATGCACGGGCGCACGCGCAGCGCGAACGCATCTCGATCGGCGAAGCGGTCTCGCGTCTCGCGCGGCAGGGCATCGTCGCGCAGGGGCAGCCGCGCGCCCT
>JBBRRW010000380.1:0-2162 GCA_038245975.1 Burkholderiales bacterium | reverse complement strand
GTCACGCGCGGGCCCGCCGGGCTCGGCAGGCCCACGGTGCGTTGCGAGCGCGTCACTTCGGCCGCCGCGGGATCGGGCGCCGGCGTCGCGCCCCGAGCAGCGGCGGGCGCGGCAGCCGCCGGCATGCCGGTCAGCAGCGCCCGTGTCGCATTCAGCTTGCGCAGCGCCGCTGCGTTGTTCGCGTCGTTGCGTCGGGCGTCCTGGTAGGACCGCGCCGCGAGGGCGGCGTAGACGTCGCCGAGGTTCTCGTACGCCGTCGCGTAGTTGGGCGCCACGCGGATGGCGCTCTCGAGGGCGAGGCGGGCCTTGTCGTACTGACCTTGCGCGGCGTAGATCACGGCGAGGTTGTTGTAGGGCTCGGGCAATTCGGGATAATCCTGCGTGATGCCGGTGAACAGCGCCACGGCCTCGTCGCGCTTGCCGCGCTGCGCGAGGATCACACCCTTGAGGAAGCGCATCTGCGCGTCCTTGGGCGTCTTGACGAGGAACGCGTCGGCCCGCTTCTCCGCCTCGTCGAGCTGGTTCGACGACACCAGCTTCGAGACGTCCTGCAGTTCGTCGGCGCGCACGACGGCGACTGGTGCGAAGGCCAGCATCGCAAGCACGGCCGCCTGCATCAGCCGGGCCCGATGGCGCGACCCCGTGGATGCGATCGGGCGGCGGACATCGAGAGACATCGGGGACGTGGGCAAGTGCGCTTCCAGGTTGATTGAGAGGGTCTGTCGCCGGCCGGCGCGCGCCGCGAGGGGAGCGCTGCGTCCGGCGCGTCCGTGCGTCTCGCGGCGGTGATTCGTCGGGCGACCATCGCATGCGCGCGAGCCACGAAACCAGTCGCTCGCCGGGACCGCGATGCTATACTCGTCGCACATAAAAACGATAAAAGTTTAACAAACACCCGCCACTCGACGGACGCTCGCCGGCTTCAGGAGCGTCCCATCATCGAGTGGTTTGCTTTTTGTGCAGAGGCCATGCTTGCGGGTGTCTTCGATCGTCACGGCAGAGCCCGTCCCGCGGATCCCGTTCCGGTCATCGCCGGTCGATGTCGTCAATCGGCCGCAAACCGCTCGCGCGCCGGCTCCGCTACCCGGACCATGACCGGAGCCACTCAGCTGCGACGCGCGTCGCTCCTTCGTCCACCGTTTCGCCGGTCTTTCTTCGCATGCTGAAGATCTACAACACACTGACGCGCGAGAAGCAGCCGTTCAAGCCGATCGAGCCCGGCAAGGTCAGCATGTACGTCTGCGGCATCACGGTCTACGACTACTGCCACGTCGGTCACGCGCGAATGATGATGGCCTTCGACATCGTGCGTCGCTGGCTGCGGGCCTCGGGCTACGTGGTCACCTACGTGCGCAACATCACCGACATCGACGACAAGATCATCCGTCGTGCGGGCGAGAACAACGAGTCCATCGCATCGCTGACGGAACGCTTCATCACCGCGATGAACGAGGACGCCGACGCGCTCGGCATCCAGCGTCCCGACTACGAGCCGCGCGCCACCGCGCACGTGCACGAGATGCTCGACATGATCGGCAAGCTCGAGCGCAAGGAGCTCGCCTACGCGTCCAGCGACGGCGACGTCAACTTCGCCGTCCGCAAATTTCCCGGGTACGGCATGCTGTCCGGGAAATCCATCGACGACCTGCGCGCCGGCGACCGGGCGATGGTCTCGGCCGGCAAGGCCGACCCGCTCGACTTCGTGCTGTGGAAGAAGGCCAAGCCCGAAGAACCGGCCGATGCCAAGTGGCCTTCGCCGTGGGGCGATGGACGGCCGGGCTGGGCCATCGAATGCTCGGCGATGAGCTGCGCCATCCTCGGCGAGCACTTCGACATCCACGGCGGCGGCGAGGACCTGCAGTTCCCGCATCACGAGAACGAGATCGCGCAGAGCGAAGGCGCCAACGGCGGCCGCTTCGTCAACGTGTGGATGCACAACGGCTTCCTCAACGTCGACGACGAGAAGATGTCGAAGTCGCTCGGCAACTTCTTCACGATCCGCGACGTGCTCAAGCACTACGACGCGGAGGTGCTGCGCTTCCTGCTGCTGCGCAATCACTACCGCAGCCCGCTCAACTATTCCGACGCCCATCTCGACGACGCGCGCGGCGGGCTCACGCGGCTGTACACGGCGCTGAAGAACGTGCCGCCGTCGCACCCGG
>JBBRRW010000379.1:0-2183 GCA_038245975.1 Burkholderiales bacterium | reverse complement strand
GCGAAAGCCTTTGCGTTCGCGCACGGATCGCCGATGCCACTGTCGGCCCGCGTGCCACACATCTCAGAGTTCAACGAGGAGGTCGTTCGTGACCGACGAGACGCCGCGTGCGGACCACGCTGCGCCCTGTGCTGCCGCGCGCTCGGCCCAGCTATGGACCTTGCCATGCAGAGTCACCGACGACCCGTCGACACTGATCTCGAGGTGCTTGCTCTCGCGATCGGCCTGCCGCCGGAGCGCATCGCGGATGTCGGCGCGCACGTCTTCGGGCGCGATCGCCGGCTTGACGGCGACCAGGTTCGTGACGCCGACCACGCCGATGAGTTCACGCACCGCGCGGGTGGCTGCCTGCCGTTGGTAGTTCCAGGGGACTTCCCCTTTCAGCACGACCCACCCCCGTTCGACGACCGGGGTCACCTTTCCGTCGGGAACGGCGACGTTCCATGCGAGCGCATGCTCGACCGCCGCGGCGATCGATGCATCGGTCCGCTCGAAACCTGACGCGAGCTTGACGGTCATTTCCACCGCGAGGGCCTTGAGGCCGGCAACGCGCTGCGCAGCGCGCTCGGCCGCCGTCTTCTCGGCGTAGGTGGCCGGATGGCCGGTCAACGTGACGACACCGTTGTCGACGCTGACGCCGATGTTCGATTCGTTGAGTGCCGGTTCCCATTTCAACTCTGCCAGGACATCCATCTTCAGTTGCTCATCGGTCTTCATGTTCGGTCCTCCAATCGATCAGCGCTTCGCGACATCCCCGGCGCGTCGTTGCAGTCTAAAAGCCGCGCCCTCGCACCGTGTTGCGCTGGATCAAGGCCGTAGAGTTTGACTTGCGTCAAGGCACTACGTGCGCCGCCGTGCAGATTGGCTCCTCTGGACCAATCCGATCTGGAGAACGTCATGTATTCCCGCATCCTGGTACCGATCGATGGAAGCGCTTCGGCGATCGGCGGTTTCGACGAGGCGATCCGGCTCGCACAACAGACCTGTGCGACGCTACGCGTCGTCCGCGTGATCGATCAGCTCAGCCACGTGACCGGCTTCGAAAGCTGTTCGGCCTATCCCGGCTACACCGTTCCGCACTTGCGCGAGCGCGGCGAGTGGCTGCTCGCCAGCGCTTCGCGGCGCGCGGCACGACAAGGCGTCGTGGTCGAGTCGAAGCTCTACGAGACCGGAGGCGCGCATCTCGCGGATGTGGTGCTGGACGATGCGCACGCCTGGGGAGCGGACCTGATCTGCATGAGCACGCATGGCCGTCATGGGATGGATCGCTTCCTGCTCGGCAACGAAGCCGAGGAAATCGCTAGGCGCGCGTCGGTGCCGTTGCTGCTGGTGCGGGAGACGACCCCTGCCGGAAACGCGGCCCCTGCCGCCGATCCGGCGGTAGATCTGCAGCGGGATGCCCTGCTCTCCGCGCCCGTCACGGCCTGACCTCATGTGATCCACGCGATGGCTGCGATCCGCACCACGCGACGCTGACGGAGCACTGGGAGATCCGTCCGCGGCTTGCGCCAGATCAACCCTGCAGAACTTTCCTGATCCGAAGATCGGGCTTGCAGCGATGCCGGAGCCTTCGATGGATAAGCGCGGGATGGAGTCGTCGGGGCTGCTCACGGTCACTGCCGAGTCATTCGGCTTCGCCGCCGCCGACGATGCGACCGGCGCGGCTTCGGCTGCTTTGAGTACCAAGCCCGATGCGGAATAGTCTGCGCGCGAAGCCTCCGACGCGAACCGGAATTCCTTGGCGCGGATCGAGGCTGCTGTCGCTCAGGCGGAAGCACTGGCCCGCGACGCCTCGCACCGTGCTGCCGAACGGATCCGCGATGACGCGAAGAGAGCCGGGAAGGCGGCAGATGCCGCGCAGACGGCGACCCGCGAGGCGGCAGCACGAGCGGCCGCCGACGCACGCGACGTCGCACACCATTCGGCGGAGGCCACCGCGACCGCTGTCGAGTCCGTCGGGAGCGCGGTTCGCGATGCGGAGGAGTCGGTGATCCAGTCTGCAGCCGCGGCCCGGGACGGTGCCACGGCTGCGGCGGCGAGAGCGCGGGCTGCATCGAAGCGCGCGGAACGCGATGCGAAGACGGCTGCATCGCTCGCCGCCGAAGCGTTCGACGCCATGAAAAGCTCGGTCAAGCACAAGCTCAGTCGCCGCCCGCAGGAACCGGCGAAGGAAAGGAAAGAGG
>JBBRRW010000378.1:0-2187 GCA_038245975.1 Burkholderiales bacterium | reverse complement strand
GCGCTATTTCGTGCGATGGGCCGCGATATGCGCGGCCAGCGTGCCCAGCGACTGGAAGATCCGCACGTTGTTCTCGTCGTCGGACCGCAACTGGAACCCGTACTTCTTGGACACGACGAGCGCCACTTCGAGGATGTCGATCGAGTCGAGTCCGAGCCCTTCGCCGTACAGCGGCGCGTCGGCGGCGACGTCCTCGGGGCGCACTTCGAGGTTCAACGCTTCGACGACGAGTTGCGCGAGTTCACGCTCGAGGACGGCACTCGGGAGCGGGCTCGAACCTTCGGGGACGTTCGTCAATGCTTGTTGCATGGTCATCGGTTTCTTGGGTGCATCGCGGACCGCGAAGTCTGCGGCCGCCTGCCCGGCCT
The DNA here is from genome assembly GCA_038245975.1 of Burkholderiales bacterium. GTDB lineage: Bacteria > Pseudomonadota > Gammaproteobacteria > Burkholderiales > Burkholderiaceae_D > CAHJXF01. The sequence goes on along the minus strand of JBBRRW010000378.1, from coordinate 1,819 downwards.
GACGGTTTCGTCGGCCCCGGATCAGCGCCGTGCGAGACCGTCGATAGTAACCGAGGGGTTCATCGCCGACCCTCCGGACCAGTCCGCGCGTCTCGTGTTTGCGACAGGTTCCCGACCGGTGGTCGGACCCTCGTCCGCACCGAGATCAGAAGCCCACCGCCTGGCCGTCGCGACGCGAATCGCTGGCGGCCACGTAGCCGTCGTCGGCGTCGTCGGACATCTTCCAGATGAACTGTCCGGAGCCGAAGTCCATGTACGGGTCGGGGATGGACTCGATGCGGTGGCCGCGCGCGATCAGGGCCTCGCGCAACGCCGTCGACATCGTCTTCTCGCAGTCGACCGACAGGCCGGTGCCGACCTTCCAGCGCGGCGCGTCGCACGCCGCCTGCGGTTGCTGGCCGTAGGTCAGCATGCGGACCAGCGTTTGCAGGTGGCCCTGCGGCTGCATGTTGCCGCCCATCACGCCGAAGCTCATCTGCGGGACGTCGACCGGTCCCGCGGGTCCGTTGACCGTCCGGGTCAGGAAGCCGGGGATGATCGTGTGGAACGGCCGCTTGTTGCCGGCGACGATGTTCGGATGCGTCGGGTCGAGCGAGAACCCGTGGCCGCGGTTCTGCAGGCTGACGCCGGTGCCCGGGACCACGACGCCGGAGCCGAAGCCCATGTAGTTCGACTGGATCAGGCTGACCATCATGCCGGACGCATCCGCGGTGGTCAGGTAGATCGTGCCGCCCGGACGCATGAACTGCCCGGGCACGCCGTGCGTGAAGTCGCTGGCCCGGTGCGGATCGATGGACCGCGCGCGCTCGGCGAGGTAGGCGTCGTCGAGCAGGTGGGCGGCGGTCACGTCGTGCATGTGGCGTGGATCGGCCACGTAACGATAGACGTCGGCGAACGCCAGCTTCATCGATTCGATCAGCAGGTGCTGCGCCTCGATCGAATCGACCGGATAGCGCGCGATGCCGAGTTCGGCCGCGATCCCGAGCGCCATCAATGCCGCGATGCCCTGGCCGTTCGGCGGGATCTCGTGCAGCTTGTGCTGCGCGCCGTGGCGATCGACGTAGGCCTTCTCGATCGGGTCGACCCAGTCGACGCGATAGTCGGCGAGGTCGCGTTCGGACAGCACCGCGCCGCAGGTGCGGGCGTGCGCCGCGATGCGTTCGGCGATCGGGCCGCGGTAGAACGACTCGCCCCGGCTGTCGGCGATCGATTTGAGGGTCCGCGCCGCGGCTTCGAAGGTGAATCGTTCGCCGGGGTAGGGCGCGCGACCGCCGGGGGCGAAGGTCTCGAGGAATCCGGGCTGGTCCTGCAGCACCGGGATCTGCAACGCCCATTTCTGCGCGGTGATCGTGGACACGCCGTAGCCCTCGCCGGCGAGCCGGATCGCCGGCGCGAGCAGCTCGGCGAACGGCAGCGATCCGAACTTCTCGGACAGCGCGACCCAGCCGGCGACGGCGCCCGGCACCGTCACCGTGTCCCAGCCGCGCATCGGGAAGGTTCCGCCGTATTTCTTCGCGAAATAGTCCGGATTCCATGCGGCCGGCGACGTGCCCGACGCATTCAGGCCGTGCAGGTGGCGTCCTTCCTTCGCGGCCGGGTCCCACACCAACGCGAAGGCATCGCTGCCCAGCCCGTTCGAGACGGGCTCGACGATGGTCATCGCCGCCGCCGTCGCGATCGCCGCGTCGACCGCATTGCCGCCCTTCGCCAGCATCGACAGTCCCGCCTGCGCCGCCAGGGAATGTGACGTCGCGACGACGTTGCGCGCGAACAGCGGCGAACGGATGGTGGGGTAGGGGTTGGCCCAATCGAACATCTG
>JBBRRW010000377.1:0-2205 GCA_038245975.1 Burkholderiales bacterium | reverse complement strand
GAAGCTGACCGCGCGCGCCAGCGCGATCAGCGCCTGCTCGAGCAGCAGGCCGACGATGCCGATCGCGAAGATCGCGATGATGATGTGGGTGACGTTGAGGTTGTTCCACTCGTCCCACACCCAGAAACCGATGCCGACGCCACCGGTCAGCATCTCGGCGGCCACGATCACCAGCCACGCGGTGCCGATCGCGAGCCGCACGCCGGTCAGCGTGTACGGCAGAACCGCCGGGAAGAGGATCTTGGTGACGATCTTCCACTCGGACAGGTTGAGCACGCGCGCGACGTTCATGTAGTCCTGCGGCACGCGCTGCACGCCGACCGCGGTGTTGATGATCATCGGCCAGATCGAGCAGATGAAGATGGCCCAGATGGCCGCGGGGTTGGCAGCCTTGAACATCAGCAGCCCGAGCGGCAACCACGCGAGCGGCGACACCGGACGCAGCAGGCTGATGACCGGCGACGACATCCGGTCGAGGAAATCGAAGCGGCCGATCATGAAGCCGAGCGGGATGCCGACGACCGCGGCCAGCCCGAAGCCGACACCGACGCGACCAAGCGACGACAGGAGGTTCCAGCCGATCCCCTGGTCGTTCGGCCCGTTGCGGTAGAACGGATCGCTGAAGATCCTGACGGCCTCGGTCCAGGTGGTGAGCGGCGTCGGGATCTGCGGGATGAAGGTCGAGATCACGGCCCACAGCGTGGTCATCACCACGGCGCCGAGCAGCACCGGGATCAACGCCTTCAGCAGCTCGGTCAGCCGGTCCTTGACGTAGCCGAGGGGGTGGCGCGCCGGCGTCGGCGGCCCGCTCGCGTCCGACTGCGCGGGCAGCGTCGAGGCGGCGGCCTCGACCGGCTCGCTCGCCGGCAGGCCCGATTCATGATTCAGCACGGCGCTCACCGCGTGGCTCCCGGAGCCGCGGCCCGATACAGGCGGACCGGCCTCATGCGTGGATCTTGAAGCCGGCGGCATACGCCTTGGGGTTCTTGCCATCCCACACGATGCCGTCCATCAGCTTCGACGAACGCATCGGATCCTTCGGGACGCTGACGTTCAACTGGCCGGCGGCCTCCTTGTAGAGGTCGATCTGGTTGATCGACTTGGCGACCGCGAGGTAGTCGATGTCTTCCTTCAGCAGGCCCCAGCGACGATGCTGCGTCGAGAACCACATTCCGTCGGACAGGTAGGGGTAGGAGACCAGTCCGTCGTTGAAGAATTTCATCGCATTGGGGTCGTCCCAGGTCTTGCCGAGGCCGTTCTGATAGCGGCCGAGGATGCGCTGGTTGATCACGTCGACCGACGTGTTGACATAGGCCTTGTCGGCGATCGTGTCGGCCATCTTCAGCTTGTTCTGCAGCGACGCGTCGATCCAGCGGCCGGCTTCGAGAACCGCCATCGTCATCGCCCGCGAGGTGTGCGGATATTTCTTGACGAAGTCGAGCTGCGTGCCGAGGACCTTCTCGGGGTGGTCCTTCCAGATGTCCTGGGTCGTGATGGCGGTGATGCCGATGCCGTCCATGATCGCGCGGTGGTTCCACGGTTCGCCCACGCAGAAGCCGTCCATGTTGCCGACCCGCATGTTAGCGACCATCTGCGGCGGCGGCACGCTGATCGACTTGGCGTCCCTGAACGGATCGATGCCCGACGCGGCCAGCCAGTAATAGAGCCACATCGCATGCGTGCCGGTCGGGAAGGTCTGCGCGAACGTGTACTCGCGCTTGTCCCTGGCCATCACCTTCGCCAGCGACGGCCCGTCGACCGCGCCGGCATCGGCGAGCTTCTTCGACAGCGTGATCGCCTGGCCGTTGTTGTTGATCGTCATCAGCACCGCCATCTCCTTCTTCGGTCCGCTGATGCCGAGCTGCAGCCCGTAGATCATCCCGTAGAGGACGTGAGCCGCATCGAGCTCGCCGTTGACCAGCTTGTCGCGCACACTCGGCCAGCTCGATTCCTTGGTCGGCACGATCTTGATGCCGTACTTCTTGTCGAAGCCGAGTACCGACGCCATCACTACCGACGCGCAGTCGGTCAGCGGGATGAAGCCGATGCGGACCTGCTCTTTCTCGGGCTGGTCCGAGCCTGCGGCCCAGGCGCCGGCGCGGACCAGCGGATCGACCAGGCTCATCACCGACGCACCGGCCGCGGCTATCGCGCCGAGCGCGGCGGTGCCGACGAAACGGCGGCGTGACGTCTCGACCAGGAGCG
>JBBRRW010000376.1:0-2231 GCA_038245975.1 Burkholderiales bacterium | reverse complement strand
GTCGAAGGCGCATGCGGCCGCGTTGATCGATCGCCTGCAACGCCTGGCCAAGGACGTGTCCGAGCAGCACATCGACGATGCGCGACTGCCGCCGGCGCAGCGTCATGCGATGAGCCTGCTGCTGGCGGTGCGTCCCTGGCAGCTCGCGTTCATGCGCCGGCTCGAACGCAAGCCCGCGACCGCCGGCCGCAAGGTGCGTATGCAGCCCTGACGCACGGTCAGTGGACGTGCACGTGCAGCGACATCGGTGTCTCGCCGCGTTGCAGGCCGCCGTCGCGCAGCCATTGCGTCGTCGTGCCCGCCGCGCGGTCGATCAGCATCGACGAAGCCGAATAGTCGTAGGGCGACACGTCGAGCGGACACAGGCCCGGTACGACATGCAGGTCGACGGCGGTCCGGAAGCGTTCGATGTCGTTGAGCAGCTGGCGTACGACCAGCAGGCTCAGCGCGTGCATCGCGCGGGCGATGGCATTCGACGGCACCTTGCGCAGCGCGCACGCGAAACCGGTCGGCAGCACGATGATCCGCGTCGCGCCGAGGCGGATCGCCGACGAGATCGGCGTGTTGTTGGCCACGCCGCCGTCGACCAGCAGGCGGCCGTCGATGGACACCGGCGGGAAGACGCCGGGGATGGCGGCGCTGGCGAGGACGGCATCGACCGCCCTGCCGGACGACAGCACGACTTCGTCGCCGGACGTGAGGTCGGAAGCGACGATGTACAGCGGGACCCTGGCGTCCTGGATCGTGCGGTCGCCGAGGTGCTCGTCGAGGAGGCGGCGCAGTCCGTCGTGCCCGCAGAGGTGATCACGCCCGGTGAGGATGCCGAACAGCGTCGCGAAGCTGAACGGAAACACGTCGCGCCGTCGCAGCCGGCACCAGATCGCGTTGAGGTTCGCGACCCCGTCGAGCGTCGGATCGAACGCGAAGAACGCGCCGTTGATGGCTCCGGCCGAGGCGCCGACGACCAGGTCGGGCCGCTCTCCCGCTTCGAGCAGCGCCCGCAGCATCCCCACCTCGACCGCGCCGAGGCTGCCGCCGCCCGCCATCACGAAGGCGGTCTTCCCCGTCGCGTCGATGTTCATGAATCCCTTTCACTGTCGTCCGCGATCCGCCGCACGGAGCGCCGCCGGGTTATGCGACCTTGGTCGCTCCGCGCGCCGCACGATTACAGCGCGGACGAGCGGTTGGCTGCTAGCGCGGCCGGTAGAGCTTGAAAAGCTGGTCCGGACCGATCTCGAAGTAGTCGGCCGGTCCACCGCCGCGCAGCACATGACCGGCGGCGCCGGTGTCGTAGACGCCGTCCTTCAACGACGACCTTGCGATATGGACCGCGACGACCTCGCCGAGGGTCAGCCACGAGTCGACGGGGGCGCCGGCCGCGGTGCGCAGTTGCCGGACCTCGATCGCGCGACACTCGAAGGCGACCGGGCTTTCGCCGACGCGCGGCACGTCGACGACCGTCGACGGCACGGGCGTCAGCCCCGCGAGCCGGAACTCGTCGACCTCGGGCGGGACCATCGCGCAGGTCGTGTTCATCTGCTCGACCAGTGCGCGCGTCGTCAGGTTCCACACGAACTCGCCGGTCGCCTCGATGTTCCGCACGGTGTCTTTGTAGCCGACGCTCGAAAAGCCGACGATCGGCGGCACGTAGTTGAACGCGTTGAAGAAACTGTACGGCGCGAGGTTCAGCGCGCCCTGCGCGTTGCGCGACGCGATCCAGCCGATCGGTCGCGGCCCGACGATCGCGTTGAACGGATCGTGCGGCAGCCCGTGGCCGTTGCGCGGCTCGTAGTAGTGGAAGTCGTGCGGCATCGTCATGACCGTGAGGGGGCGAGGTTCAGCGCACCGCCGACCGGTCGAAGCGCGGGTTCTCGATCAGCCCGAAGCGATTGCCGAACGGATCGATCACCGCCGCGACCTTGATGCCGTCGCCCACGTCGGTCACCGGGTCCAGCACGTGGGCGCCGATGCGCGTCAGGTGCTCGAAGGCCTTCGTCACGTCGATGACGCCCCACAGCGGCCGGGGACCATCGACGCCCGGCTTGCCGTCGGGGATCAGCCCGAGCTCGAAACCGCCGATGGTGAAGCCGACATAGAACGGCTGGTCGAAATACGGTTGCACCTCGAAAGCCAGCGTGTACCAGCGCTTGGCCTCGGCGAGATCGTGCACGGGATAGATGGCTGTCCGCAGACCGAGAAACATCGTGTGCTCCTGGACCGTCGGCGGCGCG
>JBBRRW010000375.1:0-2238 GCA_038245975.1 Burkholderiales bacterium | reverse complement strand
TATGCGGCGGCGTCGTGCAGAACACGCCGTACATCGGCCACCCGGCGTACAAGCGCATGGGCAGCCGCGCCGCGTACACGCTGGCCACCGGGCTGTTCATCGCGGTCGGCGCGGCGACCGGCCTGATCGGCGTGCTGATCTCGGCGTTGCCCGAGTCGATCGTCGTCCCGATCCTGGTCTACGTCGGCCTGGAGATGAGCGCGCAGGCGGTGCACGAGTCGGAGCCCAAGCATGTCAAGGCGATCGCGCTGGCGCTGATCCCGGTCATCGCCAACCTCGTCAACATCGAGATGGGCGGCGTGCTCGGCGCGGCGCGGGTGGACGTGTCGGCGCTGCCGCCCGACACCCGCAGCAACCTCACGGTGCTGACGATGCTTGGCAACGGCTTCATCGTGACCGCGATGATCTGGGCGACCTGGCTGGTGTGGATCATCGACCGCCGCCTGATCGCGGCCGCGTGGCTGGGCGTGGTGGCCGCGGCGCTGACGCTGGTCGGCCTGATCCATTCGCCGTTCGTCGACGGCCGGCTGTTCATCCCCGATGCGACGACGCCCCGGCTGGTCTATGCGCTGGCCGCGGGCTACGTGCTGCTGGGCGCGATGTGCGCGGTGCTGGCGCGGTCTTCGGTGAGTGCGTCCGTCACCGACGATGTCAGGGAAGACAGTCCGTCGGTCACGAGCTGACAATGGCGTCGGATCGCGCCGGCCGCCTGCTATGGGCCTCTACCGATCGCGGTAGGCTGCCTGGATCAGCTCGGCGGCCTTCTCCGCGATCATGATCGTCGGCGAGCAGGTGTTGCCCGAGGTGATGGTGGGCATGATCGCCGAGTCGACGATGCGCAGACGCGCGATGCCGTGCACTCGCAACTCCGCATCGACCACGGCCTGCGGATCGCTCGCCGGTCCCATCTTGCAGGTGCCCACCGGATGGAAGATGGTCGTGCCGATGTTGCCGGCGGCGGTCGCCAGTTCCTCGTCGGTCGCGAACTCGGGGCCCGGCAGGAACTCGGCCGGCGCATAGCGCTTCATCGCCGGCTGCGAGACGATGCTGCGCGTGAGGCGGATGGAGTCGGCCGCGACCTTGAGGTCGGCCTCGGCGGACAGGTAGTTGGGTGCGATCTTCGCCGCCGCCGTCGGGTCGGGCGAGACCACGTGCACGCTGCCGCGCGACACCGGCTGCAGGTTGCAGACCGACGCCGTGAAGGCGGGGAAGTCATGCAGCGGCGAGCCGAACTTGTCGAGCGACAGTGGCTGCACGTGGTACTGCACGTTGGGATACGGCTGGTCGGGCGTGCTGCGCGCGAAGGCCCCGAGCTGGCTCGGCGCCATCGCCATCGGCCCGCGCTGCATCGTCATGTACTGCAGTCCCATCCACACCTTGCCGTGCCAGGCGTTGGCGATGGTGTTGAGCGTGCGGGCGTTGGTCAGCTTGAACGCCATCCGCAGCTGCAGGTGGTCCTGCAGGTTCTCGCCGACGCCGGGCAACGAATGACGCACCGTGATGCCCGCGGCGCGCAGGCGATCGGGTTCGCCGATGCCGGCGCGTTCGAGCAGCGACGGCGAGCCGATCGAGCCCGCGCAGAGGATTGTCTCGGCGCGTGCCAGCACGGTGAACTCCGCGGTGCGCTGCTTGAACGACACGCCGGTGCAGGTGCGCCCGTCGAACTCGAGCTGCGCATCGAGCGCTTCGGTCACGACGACCAGGTTGGCGCGCTCGTGACGCCCCTTGAGCAGCGGATGCAGGAAGCCCTTCGACGCATTCCAGCGCACGCCGCGCTTCTGGTTGACTTCGAAGTAGCCGCAGCCGTCGTTGTCGCCGCGATTGAAGTCGTCGGTGCGCGGGATGCCGGCCTGTTCGGCCGCGTCGCGGAACGCGTCGAGGACGTCCCAGTGCAGGCGTTGCTGCTCGACGCGCCACTCGCCGCCGTGGCCGTGGAAGCGCGCGCGCTCGGCGCGTGCGGCTTCGCTTTCGTCCGCGCGCTTCAGCGCCGCCTCGTCCATCGCCCAGTGGTTCTCGCTCTTGCGGAACAGTGGCAGTACTTCGTCCCACGTCCAGCCCGGGTTGCCGGCCGCGGCCCACTCGTCGTAGTTGTGACGTTGCCCGCGCATGTAGATCATCCCGTTGATCGACGACGAGCCGCCGAGCACCTTGCCGCGCGGATAGATCAGGCTGCGGCCGTTGAGCCCGGCCTCGGCTTCGGTACGGAAGCGCCAGTCGGTGCGCGGGTTGTCGATGCAG
>JBBRRW010000374.1:0-2250 GCA_038245975.1 Burkholderiales bacterium | reverse complement strand
TCGCGAAGCAGATGTCTTACGAGGATTTCGTCGAGTCGTCGACGGCCGCCTACGCGTACACCATCGGCGGCGAGCGCGGCGAGACCGTGCGTGCGTACGCGCCCGCGAAGCAGATGGCCGATCGTTTCCGCGACATGCAGGCGCGTGCGAAGAAGAGTTGCTTCCTCAAGTAGAGGCCACGCCGTGGATCTCGTGCGGGGTGCGATGTCGATGGGCCTGGGCTGCTGGTTCGCTTGTGTGTCGATGTCCGCGGCGGCGGTCGGGCCGCTCGTGATCCGGATGATTGCCGAAGGGGTGTACGTGCATCAGGGACTGCAGGAAAAACCGTCGCCCGCGAACGGCGGCGACGTCGCCAACATCGGCTTCGTCGTCGGAACGACCTGTGTCGCGGTCATCGACACCGGTGACACGCTGGCGATCGGCCAGGCCTTGCGCGCGGCGGTCCGGCGCGTCACCGCGCTGCCGATCTGCTACGTGATCAACACCCATGCGCATCCCGATCACGTCTTCGGCAACGCGGCATTCGTCGACGATGCGCCGCAGTTCGTGGGGCACGCCCGGCTGCCGGCTGCGATGGCGGCGCGCGGCGAGAACTACCGGCGCGCGCTGGAGCGCGACCTCGGTGCCGCGGCGCGCGGCTCGACGCTCGTCGCACCGACGCTGCTGGTGGCCGACGAGCGCGCGCTGGATCTCGGCGACCGGATCATCCGCGTGCGGGCCTGGGCACCTGCGCACACCGACTGCGACCTGACGATCCATGACGAGCGCACCGGCACGTGGTGGCTGGCGGACCTGCTCTTCGTCGATCGCATCCCGGTCGTCGACGGCAACCTGAAGGGCTGGCTCGCGACGCTGGCGGCGTTGCGTGCGCTGCCGATACCGGCGCACGTCGTCCCGGGCCACGGCCGCGTCGACGCGCCCTGGCCGCAGTCGCTCGATGCCGAACGCCGTTACCTCGTCGGCCTCGCGGACGAGGTGCGCGCCGCGATCAAGGCGGGGCGCACGATGCAGCAGGCGGTCGACACCGTCGGCGCGTCCGAGCGCGGACGCTGGTCGCTCTTCGACCGCGATCACAAGCGTAATGTGACGGCCGCCTACGCCGAACTCGAATGGGAGGACTGATGCGCGCTCCGAACTGTCCCAACCGCGGGCGCCGCGTCGTCGCGTCCGTCGTCGCATGCGTCGTCATCGCAGCGTGTTGCTTCGGCCCCGCGGTCGCCGCCGATGCCGATCCGTCGCCCGAGGACAGCGCGATGTGGCAACGCGTCCGCCAGAGCCTGTTCCAGTCGCGTGCGATCGACAGCAATGCCGCCGGGGTCATCACGCTCGATGCGCCGGTGCGCGCCGAGGACGCATCGACGGTGCCGATCGCGATCCACACCGGCATGGCGCAGACCGCCGCGCGCCATGTCGAGAAGGTCTATCTGATCATCGACCGCAACCCGTCACCGATCGCGGCGGTGTTTCGCTTCTCGATCGGCAGCGGCCGTGCCGACATCGAGACGCGCGTGCGCATCGAGGAGTACACGCACATGCGCGCCATCGCCGAGATGAGCGACGGCACGCTGGTCATGGCGACCCGCTGGGTCAAGGCATCCGGCGGGTGCTCGGCTCCAGCCGGCAAGGACGCGGTCGCCGCGCTCGCCAGCGTCGGACGCATGAAGATGCGCGTCGAAGGCCCGGTCATCGTGGGCCGACCGGTGCAGGCGCAACTGATGATCAGCCATCCGAACAGTTCGGGGCTGGCGATGGACCAGGTCACGCATCTCTATCAGCCGCCGTACTTCGTGCGCAAGGTCTCGGTCTCGTATGCCGGGAAACCGATCCTCGAGGCGGACGTGGACTTCTCGATCAGCGAGAACCCCAACTTCCGTTTCTTCTTCGTGCCCGACGGCAGCGGCACGCTCGAAGCGAAGGTCGTCGACTCGCAGGACCTGTCGTTCACCGACCGCCTGGCCATCGTGCCGAAGCCGCCCGCGGGCCGGACCGCGCCGGGCGTCGACCGTCAGCGGGAGCCCTGATGCTTCTCGACCATGTCGCGGATCATGTATGCGATGCCGCGACGCCACGACTCGTCGGTGTTGCCGCGCAGGTCCACCGACTTCTGGGCCACGACCCGGCCGGTCGCGACGTCCTCGATCCGCACGTTGATGTTGAGGATCAGGTTGCTGACCTTCTGGACCCAGCCGACCAGGACGCGATCCGCGCCGAGGGCCTGGCCGATGGTCCTTTCGCAGCCGTTGCAGGCGT
>JBBRRW010000373.1:0-2304 GCA_038245975.1 Burkholderiales bacterium | reverse complement strand
GGCCGTGGCCAGTGCGCCGTCGACATCGCCTTCGTCGACGAGTCGTCGTGGCGTCGCCGGATTCGCGCGGAGCGCGGCCTCGATGTCGTCGGTGCACGGCAGGCCGGGCCATGGCTTCCACGTCACGCGCAGCTGCGACGCGGCCTGCTCGGCGTGCTCCTCGCGCTCGGCCACGATGCCGATGAAGTCGCGAATCACCACCACCGCGCGGATGCCGGGGATATGCGCGATCGACGTCTCGTCGACCGCGTCGAGCGTGTTGCCGATGAAGTCGCCGTGATCGGCGCCCGCGTACGGCGGCCGCACCACCCGCCCGTGCAGCATGCCGGGCCGGCGCAGATCGTGGACGAAGACCTCGCCGCCGGTCGCCTTGGCCGGGATGTCGACGCGCGGCATCGACCGGCCGACGACGCGATAGGCGGCGACCGGCTTCTGCGGACCGTCGCGAGCGAGCCGCAGCTCGACGTGGGCGGCGGTGAGCAACTGGGCGTACGTGACGGCTACGGCCTCGCCGGCCTTCGAGCGCGCGTGCACGACGCCGTCGTCGACGGTCAATCCTTCGCCCGCGATGCCCAGCCGTTCGGACGCGCGTTCGACCAGCCAAGCGCGCGCCTGCGCCGCGGCCTGGCGCAACGGCGCCGCATGGATCTGGATCGAGGCGCTGGCGATCGTTGCGCCCTGGTTCGGCCCGCGCGCGGTGTCGCCCATCAACACTTCGACCGAGGCCATCGGCACGTCGAGTTCCTCGGCGACGATCTGCGTCAGCGCCGTGCGCAGGCCGGTGCCGAGATCGACGTGGCCGTGCAGCGCGATGACCCGGCCGTCGTCCCAGATCGCCAGCAGGACTTCGTCGCCTTCGGCCGGATCGGCCGCGACCGCCGCGGGCTGGCCCGGCAGCGGCGCGGGGATCGCCGGCACGTCGCGCAACACCAGCAGCACGCCGCTCGCATCGCGGAAGTCCTGCCGGGTCCGCAGTCGATCGGAACGCGTCATGCGGGTGCAGCGGTCCCGTCGCGTTCGACGGCCAGCAACACGCTCGCGCGCAGCACCGCCGCGACGATCTCGACGTGGGTGCCGCAGCGGCAGAGGTTGTGCGACAGCGCCTGGCGTATCTCGCTTTGGGTCGGCCGCGGCGTCGCGGCGAGCAGCGCGACGGTCGCCATGATCATGCCGTTCAGACAGTAGCCGCACTGCGCGGCCTGCGCATCGATGAAGGCCTGCTGGACCGGATGCGGATGCTCCAGCGAGCCCAGGCCTTCCAGCGTCACGATATCGCGACCTTCGACCCCGACCGCGGGGATCACGCAGGCGCGTGCCGCGATGCCGTCGACGAGCACCGTGCACGACCCGCACTGGCCGAGGCCGCAGCCGTACTTCGGGCCGTTCAGCGCGAGGTCGTTGCGCAGAACGTGCAGCAGCGTCGCGGCCGACGTGACCGTCAGGCGCTCGTCACGCCCGTTGACGACCAGCGCGATGGCGCGCGCCGCGCTCATCGCGCCACGGACGGATCGATCTGCGCCGACGTCGTGCGGACCACACCGGCGTCCTGCATCGCCTTCCACGCGGCGGCCAGCGACCCGTTCAGGTCGATCGCGCGCGTCGCATCCTCGATCACGTAAGTCCTGAAGCCGGCCTTCGTCGCATCGATCGCGGTCCATGCGACGCAGAAGTCGGTCGCGAGACCGACGACGAACACGGTGCTGATGCCGCGCGCCTTGAGGTAGCCCTCGAGGCCGGTCGACGTTTTGTGGTCGGCCTCCATGAACGCCGAGTAGCTGTCGACCTCCTTGTGGAAGCCCTTGCGGATGATCAGCTGCGCGCGCGGCAGCTTGAGGTCCTTGACGAGCGCCGCATCGTCGCTGCCCTGCACGCAGTGGTCGGGCCACAGCACCTGCGTTCCGTACGGCATCGCCGTGGTCTCGAAAGGCTTCTTTCCCGCATGGCTGCTCGCGAATGACGCATGGCCCGGCGTGTGCCAGTCCTGCGTGATCACGACGTTCTCGAACGACGGTGCGATGCGGTTGATCAGCGGGACGACGTCCGCGCCGCCCTTGACCGGCAGAGTGCCGCCGCCGACGAAGCAGTTCTGCACGTCGACGACGATCAGGACGCTGGCGGTGTCGGGCGCGATCGGCGCGGCGCGTGCGGACGTGAACTGCAACGACGTCGCCGCGACGACGGCGAGGAGTGTGGGTAGGGCTTGCATCGCGACCTCCATCGGTTGGAACAGTTTCAGCGCTTGCGCGTTTCGCCGGGCGCGTCGCTCACTCACATGCTCAGATACGCCCTGCGCACGTCGTCGGC
>JBBRRW010000372.1:0-2311 GCA_038245975.1 Burkholderiales bacterium | reverse complement strand
CATCGAGCACGTGATCAGCCACCGGATGGTGTTCCAGAAGTTCTACTCGCCCGCGCTCGGCGGGTGCGCGGTGATCGCGCACTGGCGGTGGCGTGTCGGAAGGCCCAGGGTCCGCGCCGCGGCACTGCCGATGGACGCCTGACGCCGACCCTCCCGGGGAGGTAGCGCTGCGGTACAGTGCGCGGCCGAGTTCGCGCGGCCTACCGATTCCGCCCATGAGCGCATCCGTCGTCCTGCTCCAGACCGACCTCGTCGACAGCACGCGGCTGGCGGATCGCCTCGGCGACGTCGCCATGGCGACGGTCTGGACCGCGCACGACCGCCTGGCGCGCGAACTGCTCGGCGCGTGGAACGGCCACGAGATCGACCGCAGCGACGGCTTCCTGACGCGCTTCGCGTCGGTCGACGACGCACTGGGGTTCGCGCTGGTCTTCCACCATCGCCTCGCGCGGTTCGACGAACCGTTGCAGATGCGGGTGGGCATCCATGCCGGCGCCCTGCTCACGCGCGAGAACTCGACCGACGAAATCGCGCGCGGCGCCCGCGCCCTCGAGGTCGGTGGTCTGTCGATCCCGATCGTGTCGCGGGTCACCGACCTCGCCATCGGCGGTCAGACGCTGCTGACCGCCGACGCACGGGCTCTGCTCGGCGCCACCAGCCATCGCGTCCTGAGTTACGGGCACTGGCGTCTCAAGGGCCTCGAAGAGCCGCTCGAACTGTTCGAGGCGGGCAGCGCCGACGCGCCCTTCACGCCGCCGCCGGATGCGCCGAAGGCCTACTGCGTGGTTCGGCGCAACGACCTCTGGGTGCCCCGTCGAACGGTGCCGCACAGCCTGCCGGCGGAACGCAACGCGTTCGTCGGACGCACGGCCGCACTGGCCCGATTGGCGCAGCGCCTGAAGGACGGCGCCCGACTGATCTCGATCGTCGGACCGGGGGGCACCGGCAAGACGCGGCTCGCGCAACGGTTCGGCTGGAAGTGGCTCGGCGATTTCGAGGGTGGCGTTTGGTTCTGCGATCTCTCGCAGGCGACGACGCTGGACGGACTGCTCAGCGCGGTCGCGCAGGGGCTCGACGTGCCGCTCGGCACCCTGCCGCCGATCGAGCAGCTGGGCGCCGCGATCAACGGCCGCGGCGCGTGCCTCGTCATCCTCGACAACCTCGAACAGGTCACCGAGCACGCGGGCGAGACGATCGGTCACTGGCTCGATCGGGCGCCGGGCGCGCGCTACATCGTCACGACCCGCTCGGTGCTGAACGTCAACGGCGAAGAGGTCCTGTCGCTCGCGCAGATGCCGCACGACGAGGGGGTCACGCTCTTCATGCAGCGCGCGAAGGCCGCACGCCACGACTTTCGCTTGCAGGCCGACGAAGCGCCGCGTCTGCAGGCCCTGATCGCCCTGCTCGACGGGCTGCCGCTCGCCATCGAGCTGGCCGCCGCACGGGTCCGCATCATGGGCATCTCGACCCTCGTCGAGCGCATGAAGGAACGCTTCCGGCTGCTGGCTTCGCAGACCGGACACATCGGGCGGCATGCGACGCTGCGCGCCGCGTTCGACTGGTCGTGGGACCTGCTCACGCCGGCCGATCGGGCGGCGCTCGCGCAGGCCTCCGTGTTCGAAGGCGGCTTCGGTCTCGCGGCTTTCGAGGCGGTGATCGAACTGTCGGCGATCGACGGTGCCCCCGAACCGCTCGACGTGCTGCAGTCGCTGGTGGACAAGTCATGGATCCAGCAGTCGACCGACGTCCGTTTCGGGCTGCTGCAGAGCGTGCAGGAATACGCCAGCGAACGCCTCGGCAACGCGAACAGCTTTCGCGGTGCGGGCGACGAAGGACGGTTGGCGGCCCAGCGACGTCACTGGCGACAGCATGCGATCCGCGACCCCGCCTCGGCCGTCGAGCAAGGCGCCACCGACCTCGACAATTTCACCCAGGCGTGTCGACGCGCGACCGCGGCGGGCGACACGCATTCGGCCGCTGGTGCACTGGAGAACGCGTGGCAGATCCTGAAACTCTGCGGACCCTTCAAGGCCATCCTGCCGCTCGCGTCCGGCGTCGCCGCGATGGCCGACCTGACGCCGGCCGACCGCGCGCTCGTCGACTACGTGACCGGCAGCGTGCTCCTCATCGTCGGCTCCGGCATCGATGCGGAACGCTGCTTCGATGCCGGTCTCGTCCGCGCCCGCGATGCACAGGACGCCGCGCGCGAAGCGATGCTGCTCTGCCAGATCAGCGACCTGCACGTCGGCGCGGGTCGCACGGCAGACGCACTGGGTCACCTCGAAGCGGCGATGCGACTGTGCGAACGGTT
>JBBRRW010000371.1:0-2341 GCA_038245975.1 Burkholderiales bacterium | reverse complement strand
GAAGGGTGGTGAGGTCGCGTCGCACGTGCAGATCGCGGCGACACCCGAGCATCTGCAGGCGACCCGCATCGCCACCGGCGAGGCCGACCTCGTGCTCGGCTGCGACATCATCGTCACCGGCAACACCGAAGCGATCTCGAAAATGCAGATCGGCAGGACGCGCGCGGTGATCAACACGGCCGACATTCCCACGGCCGAGTTCGTGCGCAACCCCGACTGGAAGTTTCCGGGAGCGGACCTGGCGGGCGAGATCCGTGCGGCGCTCGGCGCCGACCGCGCCGGCACCGAGAACCACTGCGACCTGATCGATGCCAACCAGCTGACGGTCGCGCTGATGGGCGACGCGCTATACACCAACCCGTTCATGCTCGGCTATGCGTGGCAGAAGGGCTGGATCCCGCTGACCGACCATGCGTTGATCCGGTCGATCGAACTCAACGGCGTGGCTATCGATGCCAACAAGAAGGCCTTCGTATGGGGCCGTCGCGCCGCGCACGACCGCGCAGCCGTGGAGCGCGTCGCGTTCCCGGCCGAGGTCGTCGAGCTCAGGCGCGACGGCTCGAAGAAGCTGTCGGGCAGCCTCGACGAGACGATCGCGCGTCGCGCGGAGTTTCTGGTCGGCTACCAGAACCCGGCGTATGCGGGTCGCTACAAGGCGCTGGTCGACAAGGTGCGCGATGTCGAGAACCGGCTGACGGCTTCGGGCGGTGCGCCGTCGAAGCTGCCGCTGACGCAGGCTGTCGCGCGCTACTACTTCAAGCTGCTGGCCTACAAGGACGAGTACGAAGTCGCGCGGCTGTACACCGATCCCGCGTTCATGGAGAAGATCAACGCGCAGTTCGAGGCCGACGAGAAGAACGGGCCCATCAGCATCAAGTTCCATCTCGCGCCCCCGATGTTCTCGAAGCGCGACGGGCAGGGCCATCTGATCAAGCAGCAGTTCGGTCCGTGGATGATGAAGGCCTTCGGTCTGCTGGCGCGGATGAAGGGCCTGCGCGGTACGCCGTTCGATGTCTTCGGCCGCACCGAAGAGCGCAAGGCCGAGCGCGCGCTGATCACCGAGTACGAGTCGACCGTCACGATGATGCTGGCGAAGCTCGACGCGGCGAGCCTCGACGCGGCGGTCGCGGTGGCCAGCCTTCCCGAGGAGATCCGCGGCTACGGCCACGTCAAGGAAGCCAACATGGCGAAGGCCGCGGCGCTGCGCGAACGCTTGATCTCGACCTTCAAGGCGCCCGTGAAGGAAATCAGCCGCGCGCGCGCTGCTTGAGTTCGCGACAACGGATCGGCGCGATCACTTGATTGCGCCGATCCCGTCCAGCGTCATCTCGATGGTGGTGCCGTTGGGTTCCGTGTACAGCACGCGGGCCGGGTAGCCGCCGTCCTGCTGGGCGATCCATACGTCGATGGTCCGGTCGTTCGTACCGGCTCGTGCGGCGCGGCGCAGGTGGATCGTCGACAGCGACCCGGCGCCGGTCTCGATCGATTCGATCCCCTGGCTTTCGAAGATCCACCGTTCGACGTCGCCGCGAACCCCGGCGACGGGAATCTCGAAGCGGCCGCCGGCCACCCCCTGCGCGCTGTCGGCCAGCAGCAGCGCGCCGATCTGGAACAGGACCGACAGGCGGTCCTGCGCACCGGTCATCAGCGGTACCGACGCCTGCGAACTCGAATAGGTGATCGACTGCCGCGCGTCCCGATTGAAGTTGGTGGCGACGGTGGCGCGTCGGCGCGGCGTCTCGGTGTAGCGGTCAGGGGCGAGACCCGACGGCGTCAGTGCACCCTCGCTGTGCGAGGCGAGCAGTCCGACCTTGAGGAACAGGATCTTCAGCGAGGCCTGCAGCTCGCTGTGGTAGCGACCATCGGCGACCGACCAGTCGATCGTGCCGACGCCGTAGTAAGTGGTCGGCGGTGCGTCCTTGGTATCCAGCGACAGCACCGTGTACGACAGCCGCGCCGATTGCGGCGCGATCGCGGGGACCACCGGCGTTGCGGCGGACGCCGGAGCGGACGGTTCCGGCACCGGCGGCGCGGGCGGTGCCGGGGCGGGAGCGGGCTCGGCGGCGACGACGGCCGGCGCGGCGCCCGTTGCCGACGGCGTCGTCACGCTGACCTGCGGGACCGCCTCGGTCGACTCCGGCACGAACGCGGGGGGCGACGGTTTGCGGGGCGCGGACTTGGGTCTGGCGACCGGTGCGTCGGGTGGCGGTGACGGCTGGACCGGCATTTCGGTCGCCCGGATCGGCGGCATCAGCGTGGCGCGGAGCACCTCGCTCTGTTCCGGCTCGTTCGACTCGATCGTCCAGGTCGGCAACGCGTCCAGCAAGCCGAGGTGGATGAG
>JBBRRW010000370.1:0-2382 GCA_038245975.1 Burkholderiales bacterium | reverse complement strand
CTCACCGGCGTGTCGCGGAAGGCGTTGTATGCGGAGGCGTTGCGGATGCAGGGGAAGTGAGGTCATCCCTCCCCCGCCGGGGGAGGGAGCCGCCGGTCAGACCGGCTTCGGCGGCCGCTTCATCTGGCAGGTCGTCGGCTGCGCCGAGACGTAGGACTCCAGGCGTGCGTCGGTGAGGAAGCCGATGCCCTGGTTCTCCAGGTCGTAGGTCACTTCCTTCGGTCCGCCCTTCGCGGCGGTCTTCTGGATCGTCGAGATGTACAGCGGCGCCAGCAACTGGTGGTCGGTCGCGCGCATCTCGACCTCGCCGGTGGGCGACTCGTACTTCATCCCTTCGAGCGCGTAGGCGACCTTCAGCGGATCGTCGCTGTCGACCTTCTTGATCGCCTCTGCGAGCATGAACATCGAGTTGTGCACCTGCATGTAGTAGTAGTCGAGGGTCGGGTACTTCTTGTGGAAGTCGAGCTGGTCCTTCTGCAGCTTGTTCGGGACCACGTTGGCGTGCCACTGCGTGATCTGCTTGACCTGCCCGACGCCCCCTTCCCCGATGGCCGTGGGACTGCCGAGCCCGCCGGCATAGAACGTATAGAAGTCGATCTTGCTGCCGGTGTCCTTCACCGACTTGATCAGCAGCGACATGTCGTTGCCCCAGTTGCCGGTGATGACGATATCGGCACCCGACGCCTTGATCTTGGCCGCATACGGCGCGAAGTCCTTCACCGAGCCGAGCGGATGCAGGTCGTCACCGACGATCTCGATGTCCGGCCGCTTGCGCTTCAGGTACTCCTTCGCCGCGCGCGACACCTGCTGGCCGTGCGAGTAGTTCTGGTTGATCAGGTAGACCTTCTTGATGTTCGGCTTGGACGCGATGAAGTTCGTCAGGCCTTCGAGCTTCATCTCCGAGTTGGCATCGAAGCGGAAGGCCCAGAAGCTGCACTTCGAGTTCGTCGCGTCGGGGTCGACGGCCGCGTAGTTCAGGTACACCACCGACTTCGCCGGATCGCGGTCGTTGTTCTTCTGCAGCGCGTCCTGGATCGCCAGGCCCGCGCCCGAGCCGTTGCCCTGCGTGACGAAGTGGATGTTCGAGTCGATCACGCTCTTCAGGATGGTCAGGCTCTCCTGCGGCGTGCCCTTGTTGTCATAAGGCACGATTTCGAAGCGGAAGCGTCCGGCCAGCTTTCCGGCATTGACCTGGTCGGCGACGAACTGGAACTGCTTCAGCCCGCCGTCGCCCACGTTGGCGAACGGGCCGGACAGCGGATCGATGTAGGCGATCTTCACGGTCGCCTGTTGCGCGAGCGCGGAGGCGGACAGCAACGTCGCCGCGAAAGCGAGGGCGCATGGAAGGGCACGAGGCTGGAAGCCGCGGGGCAGGAATCTGGCGATGATCGTCTCCGGTGATCCTCCGTGGGATCGGAGGTCTTCTGTGTGTGCGGATCGTGACCGGCGATGCCGGGGCCGACGACGTCGGCGACCTGCGCCGGTCACCTTCGGCGAACCGCCTTTTTTTCACCTTGGCGGTTTCTCAACAATCGGGGTCAACCCTAGCCGGGCCGCCAGGACTCATTCGCCGGCGTCGGCAAAACGCCGGAGCGGCGCGAGGTCGTCGAAGCGCGGGGCACGCTGCTCGGTCCGCGCCTGCAGGCTCTCGACCACGTTCGATGTCTGCCACAGCGCCGACTGCAGCAGCGCCATGTGGTCGAGGCTGTCGCGCACGGGGTGGTCGCGCGCGTAGTCGAGCGCCAGCTTGCTGCCGACGATCGCGACCGGCGGCTTGGCGGCGATCTCGCGCGCGGTGGCGAGTGCGCCGTCGATCATCGCGTCCTGCGTGTCGAAGACCTCCGACACCAGGCCCGACTGCAGCGCACGATCGGCCGGCAGCCGTCGGCCGGTGTAGGCCAGTTCGCGCAGCAGGCTGTGCGACATCAGCTTCGGCAAGCGCTGCAGGCTGCCGAGGTCGGCGACCATGCCGATGTTGATCTCCTGGATGCAGAAGAACGCGTCGCGCGTGCAGTAGCGGATGTCGCAGGTGGCGACGAGGTCGAGTCCGCCGCCGATGCAGCCGCCCTGCACCGCCGCGATGACCGGCATGCGCAGCGCGGCGATGCGGTCGAACACGCCGAGCATGTCGATCAGGCTCTCGCGGATGTTGGCGCGCCCGCTGGCGCTGGTGTCGTCGAGTGCGATGCCCTGGCCGAAGGTCTCGAGCGCCATCCCCGCCGTGAAGTGCCGGCCGGTCGACGAGATGACCAGCACGCGCGCCGCGGCTTCGCGATGCAGGCCGTCGAGCACGTGCTCCAGCTCGCGCCAGAAGCGCGGACTCATCGTGTTCAGCGCGTCGGGCCGCGACAGGGTCAGGTGCGCGACGTGGTCGGCGACCTG
>JBBRRW010000369.1:0-2386 GCA_038245975.1 Burkholderiales bacterium | reverse complement strand
GCCGACGACGACCCGCGCGTCAATCCGAACGGCGGCGCCATCGCGCTCGGCCACCCGCTCGGCATGAGCGGCGCGCGGCTGGTCACGACGGCGATGTACCAGCTGCATCGCAGCGGCGGTCGCTACGCGCTGTGCACGATGTGCATCGGCGTCGGCCAGGGCATCGCGCTCGTCCTCGAACGCGTCTGAAGGACACGCGATGCCGATGCTGACGCTGGGCGACGTCCGCCTGAACTACCGGGTCGACGGCAACGACTACGCACCGCCGCTGCTGCTGTCGAACTCGCTCGGGACCCACCTCGAGATGTGGTCGCCGCAGATGGGCGTGCTGGCCGAACACTTCCGCGTGATCCGCTACGACACGCGCGGTCACGGCGCATCATCGGTGCCGCCCGGTCCGTACACGCTCGACCAGCTCGGCAACGACGTGCTCGCGCTGCTCGACCATCTGCAGATCGCGCGTGCGCACTTCTGCGGACTGTCGATGGGCGGACTCACCGGGCTGTGGCTCGCGATCCACGCGCCGCAGCGCCTCGATCGCCTCGTGCTCGCCAACACCGGCGCGAAGATCGGCACGCCGGACCTGTGGAACGCGCGCATCGACGCGCTGCGCGACACCGGCGCCGCCGGACTGCCCGACGCGCTGAGCGATGCGGTCGTCGAGCGCTGGTTCACGCGTCGTCATCGCGAGCTCGTGCCGGCCGGCGTCGCCCCCATCCGGCAGATGCTCAGCGAGACCAGCGGCGCGGGCTACGCGGCGAACTGCGGCGCGATCCGCGACGCCGACCTGCGCACGCAGCTGATGCTGATCCGCGTCCCGACGCTGGTGATCGCGGGCACGCATGATCCGTCGACGCCGCCGGCGCTCGGTCGCGCGATCGCCGCGGCCATCCCCGCTGCGCAGTACGTCGAGCTCGACGCGGCGCACCTGTCGAACCTGGAGCAGGTCGGCGCCTTCAACGCGGCCGTGCTGCGCTTCCTCAGCGGCGATGCGATCACGGAAGGCAACCGGCACTCGATCGGCGAGGCGATGCGTCGCTCGGTGCTGGGCGACGCGCACGTCGATCGCAGCGCGGAGTCGCGGACCGACTTCAACAGCGAGTTCCTCGACTACATCACCCGCACCGCGTGGGGCGAGACGTGGACGCGACCGGGGCTGCCGCGGCACACGCGCAGCCTGCTGACGATCGCGATGATGGTCGCGCTGAATCGTCCCGAAGAGCTGCGGCTGCATCTGAACGCGGCACGCAACAACGGCGTGACGCGCGACGACCTCAAGGAGGTGCTGCTGCAGACGGCCGTGTATTGCGGCGTGCCTGCGGCCAACTCGGCCTTCCATCTCGCCGCGCAGGTGTTCGCCGAGCAGGACCAAGCCGGCGGGGCCTGACCGTCGTTCAGGATGCGCAATGGAGGGCATCGCCTACAGCGACCGCGATCCCCGCACCGCATACTGTTGTTTTCTGTTGCAGCCGGAAGACACGGCACCGGGCAACGCCGACCAAGGACGAACATGAAGAAATCACTCGCGGTCGCGGTCATGGCCTTCGCGATGGCTCCTGCGTTCGGCGCCGACGTCGGCGTGTCGATCAACGTGCCCGGCATCTATGGTCGGATCGATATCGGCGGTGGTGACTACGGCCAGCCGCAGGTCTACAACGCGCAACCGGTGTACATCCAGCGTGGCCCCCTGGAAGCGCCGCCGGTCTATCTGTACGTACCGGTGCAACAGCAGCGCAACTGGCGTCGCTATTGCAGGCAGTACGGCGCCTGCGGCCAGCCGGTCTACTTCGTGCAGGACAACTGGTATCGCAACGTCTACGCGCCGCGTTACCGCGAGCACCATCACAACGACGGACCGAGTGACGACCGCGGCCCGCGTGGTGACGACCACCGCGATGATCGCGGTGATCGCGGTGATCGGGGTGATCGGGGTGATCGCGGCAAGCACGGCAACCACGGCAACGGTCGCGGCGACTAGGCTTTTGGCGGGTTCTCAGGCCGCAGCACTTGCGGCCTGGGCCTTCACACTGCGGCTACCGAGCATGCGTTCGACGTAGCGTGCGATCGTGTCGATCTCGAGGTTCACGCGGTCGCCCACTTTCAATTGATTGAACGTGGTGACGGTGACGGTGTGCGGGATCAGGTTGATCGAGAAGTCGCACCCGCTCTCGTGGTCGTCGACGGTGTTGATCGTGAGACTCACACCGTCGACCGCGATCGATCCCTTGAACGCGATGAAGCGCGTCAGCGTCAACGGCGCGCGGACGATCAGCGTCCACGACTCGCCGACCGGCTCGAAGCGCACCAC
The DNA here is from genome assembly GCA_038245975.1 of Burkholderiales bacterium. Classification (GTDB taxonomy): domain Bacteria; phylum Pseudomonadota; class Gammaproteobacteria; order Burkholderiales; family Burkholderiaceae_D; genus CAHJXF01. The sequence goes on along the minus strand of JBBRRW010000369.1, from coordinate 78 downwards.
CACGCCGGTGCCGTCGACATGGCCGCTGACCAGGTGGCCGTCGAGCCGGTCGCCGAACCGCAGCGCCTTCTCGAGATT
>JBBRRW010000368.1:0-2409 GCA_038245975.1 Burkholderiales bacterium | reverse complement strand
CCTCGTCGACGCGGTCATCGCACGTGGCCTGCATCTCGAGGTCTGCCCGACGAGCAACGTGCATACCGGCGCGGCCGCATCGCTCGCAACGCATCCGATCCGCGCGTTGTGGGACGCCGGCATCTCGCTGTCGTACAACACCGACAACCGCCTCATCTCGTGCATCGACCTCACGGCCGAAGCGGAGAACCTGGTCGAGCACGCCGGCTTCGACGTCGCCGATCTCGTGCGCATGGGCATGATGGCGGCCGATCATTCCTTCCTGCCCGAAGCGGCGCGGCAGCAGGCCCGTGCGGCGTTGACCGCGTGGTCGGCGGCGCACGGCATCCCGGTCGCTTCCTAATCGCGGCAGCAAAGGGAAAGAACCGCCACGGCGGCCCTCGTCATCCGGCGAACTCGCACGCGCTCAGGTCGCGTGCTCGAGGTCGAAGGCCTTGTGCAGGGCACGCACCGCGAGCTCCATGTACTTGTCGTCGATGATCACCGAGATCTTGATCTCAGACGTCGAGATCATCTGGATGTTGATGCCTTCCTCGGACAACGTGCGGAACATCAGGCTCGCGATGCCGACGTGCGAGCGCATGCCGATGCCCACGGCCGAGACCTTGCAGACCTTCTCGTCGCTGCCGATCTCGCGCGCGCCGATCTTGTCCTTGACCTCGGCGTCGATGACCTCGAGCGCCTTCTTGTATTCGTTGCGATGGACCGTGAACGAGAAGTCGGTGGTGCCGCCGACCGCCTGGTTCTGGATGATCATGTCGACGTCGATGTTGGCGTCGGCGATCGGTCCGAGGATCTGGTAGGCGATGCCCGGTCGGTCGGGCACGCCGAGGATCGTGATCTTGGCTTCGTCGCGATTGAACGCGATGCCGGAGATGACCGCCTGTTCCATGTGTTCGTCTTCCTCGAAAGTGATCAGCGTGCCGGAGCGCATCTCTTCGTCTAGCGGCATCAGCGGGTCGGTGAGGCTCGACAGCACGCGCGTCGGGACCCGGTACTTGCCGGCGAACTCCACCGACCGGATCTGCAGGACCTTGGAACCCAGCGACGCCATCTCGAGCATTTCCTCGAACGACACGACCTTCAGTCGACGCGCCTCGGGAACGATACGCGGATCGGTCGTGTAGACGCCGTCGACGTCGGTGTAGATCAGGCACTCGCTCGCCTTCAGCGCAGCCGCGATCGCAACCGCCGACGTGTCCGAGCCGCCGCGGCCCAGCGTCGTGATGTGGCCGTGCTCGTCGACGCCCTGGAAGCCCGTGATGACGACGACCTTGCCTGCATCGAGGTCGCGCATGACACGTTCGTGGTCGATGCCCTCGATGCGCGCCTTCGTGAACGCGCTGTCGGTGCGGATCGCCACCTGCCAGCCCGTGTAGCTGCGCGCCTCGACCTTCTCCTCGGCGAGCGCGAGGGCCAGCAGGCCCACCGCCACCTGTTCACCGGTCGACGCGATCATGTCGAGTTCGCGCGGATCGGGACGGTCGGTGATCTCGCGGGCCAGGCCCAGCAGTCGGTTGGTCTCGCCCGACATCGCAGACGGCACGACCACGATGCGGTGTCCGGCCGCATGCCATTTGGCGACGCGGCGCGCGACGTTGCGGATGCGCTCGGTCGAGCCCATCGAAGTTCCGCCGTACTTGTGGACGATCAGAGCCATGACATGCGGGAGTGGCTGCAAGAACGCGGGCACGAGCCCGCGTTCCGAAAAGCCCAGCAATGTAATGGATGCGCCGGGGTCAGGCAAATGCCGCGCCGGTCCTGCCCGTGCGATCCACGCCGCCGCGCCGAGGCCAGGACCGCCCCGCAGCGCGCGGCGCGCCCCTCAACGACGCTTGCGGCGCGCGGTGAATCCCATGCCGGCGAAACCGATCGCCATCAGTAGCGCGCTCATCGGCTCCGGCACCACGGCTTGCGGCACGAACGACGAGCCGGCGAGGTCCGCGTCGGTGAAACCGACGACATAGAACAGGCTCGGTCCGGCAATGGCCGGCACGAAGTCGTTGTCGTTCGCGATCCACAGCGTGTGCTCGATGATGCCGTCGAGCAGCACGTCCCGGCCGAACGCGAGGCCTTCGATCTTCGACGGAATCTGCGTCGACGCGATGCCGTTCGCGTTGAGCAGCGCGACGAGGTCGACGAAGGCGGTCTCACCGACCGCGGCGCTGGCGGCCGCGGCGCCGGTCAGGCTCGTGATGTCGGTCGCACCGGTCAGGTTGATCTTGTAGAGCGTCTTGGCCACCGCGATCGTGCCGTCGCCCAGGCCCTTGCCGTCGCGTTCGTCGACGATGAACTCGTGGTCGTTCAGCGCCACGATCTCGCTGACGCCCGAACCGTTCGTGAGCTTGTAGCCGTACTCGTGCGTGGTGCCGGTCGCGATGTCGATGGTCACGATGCGCAGCAGCTTGT
>JBBRRW010000367.1:0-2438 GCA_038245975.1 Burkholderiales bacterium | reverse complement strand
TTCTTCGCGCCTTCCTGCGAGACGACGCGCAGCACGGTCATCTCGAGCGCCATCAGCTCGATCTCGATGGTGGCGACCTTCGCCGCGAACAAGGGGTCTTCGAGCAACGGCCGGCCATTCTTGGTCTGCTCGCCGGCCAGCCGTTTCAGGAAGCCGAGTTCGCGCTTCGATCGCCCCACCGCCGCGATACCGGTGCGTTCGTGGCCGAGCAGGTACTTCGCGTAGGTCCAGCCCTTGCCTTCTTCACCGACCAGGTTCTCGACCGGCACCTTGACGTTGTCGAAGAACACCTCGTTGACCTCGTGATCTTCGTCGAGCGTGATGATGGGACGGACCGTGATACCCGGCGCCTTCATGTCGATCAGCAGGAAAGAGATGCCTTCCTGGCGACGTTCGGTGTGCTCCGTCCGCACGAGGCAGAACATCATGTCAGCGTACTGACCGAGCGTGGTCCAGGTCTTCTGGCCGTTGACGACGTAGTGATCGCCGTCGGCATCGACGACGTGATCGGCGCGGGTCTGCAGGGAAGCGAGGTCCGAGCCCGAGCCGGGCTCGGAATAGCCCTGGCACCACCAGTCGGTACCGTCGGCGATGCGCGGCAGGTAGTACTTCTTCTGCGCCTCGTTGCCGAACTTCATGATGACCGGGGCGACCATCGCGACGCCGAACGGCAGGACCATCGGGGTGCCGGCCGATGCACACTCCTCTTCCCAGATGTGCCGTTGCGTCGCGTTCCAGCCGGTCCCGCCCCATTCGACCGGCCACGCCACCGTGGACCATCCCTGCCTGGCCAGCGTCCTGTGCCAGCGCAGGATGTCGTCCTTCTTCAGGCGTCGATGGTTGTTGACCTTGAAGCGCAGGTCGTCGTCCAGATTGGCCTGCAGCCATTCGCTGACCTGCAGACGGAAGGCGTTGTCGGTATCCGAATAATTGAGATCCATGTCCTCTCCAAGAGGCCACGATCGTCCGCGCCCGCGACGACGGGCGAGCACGACGCAGCCGGGGTCATTGCATTGTTTCGGTCAGCGCCCGTGGGATCGGGATGTTGAGCGTCTCGATCCCTTCGGCGTGAAGGTCGCGCCGTTCGCGGTCGGTGGCGGTACCGCGGATCGGGCGCGCCGGCGTCTCTTCGTAGTGGATGCGGCGTGCCTCTTCGGCGAACCGCGCTCCGACGTCCTCGGTGTCCGCCACGAGCCTGCGCAGCTGATGCAGCACGGCCGCCTCGATCGTCGCCGACGTGTCCGAGGCGCCCCCGTCGGCCCTGGTCGCGATCGGCGCTTCGCTGCCGAAGTTGAGGCGCGGCGCCGAAGGTTCGCGGCGGATCTCGGCGGAGTCGCAAAGTGGACAGCGCACGCCGTGCGCCTCGCATTGCGCGGCAAACTGTTCGGCCGAGGCGAACCATCCTTCGAAGCGATGGCCGCTGCCGCAAGTGAGATCGAAGACTTTCATCCAGCGTCGCCGTGTGCGGAGCCCGACCCTGCGGTCCGGAAAAATAAGAACGATCGTGCCATTCTAGCCGCAACTCGGCGCGCGACCGCATCGGACGATGAGTCGTTCAATCGACTGCGCAGTAGCGCTGGAACGCCGCGCGGACGTCATCGGGGATGGTGATCGCGCGATCGGTCGCGAGGTCGACGTGCACGACCGTCGTCGAGGCCCGCAGTCGATCGCCGTCGGGTCCGCGGATCACGTAGTCGAGCGCGAGGCTGGCGCCGCCGATACGCTTGACGTGTACGTCGATCGTGACGACGTCGCCGTAACGACTCATCCGCACGAAGTCGACGTCGAGCTTGATGATCGGCCAACCGCGCCGCAGGACGTTGATCTGCTCGTGTTGCGGCTTTCCTGCCGCCGCCATGAAGTCTTCCATCGCCTCGGACAGCAGATAGAAATACTGCGGATAGAAGACGATGCCGGCGGGATCGCAATGGTGGAAACGAATCGCTTTTTCGACACTGAACATCGTGGGCAATACCGCTCCGCGTTTGAATCGCGACAAGTTTGCGAAAACGTCTTCGCACCGCCGCGAGGATAACGGCTGGTCTTGAAGCGCGAATATTGCTTCAATTTTTCTTGCTCACCGATGCGCGGATCGATCCTCGGCGCCGTGTCCGACCGACCCGGCTCTGCGCAACGCCTGCCTGCGCACCCGCAAGGCGTCGCGCGTCGTGCTGGCCGCCAGCATCGTGGTCTATCTCGTCGGCGGATGGTTCGCCTTCGTCATGGCGTGACTCACGGCCCGACCCGGCACTCTCCGATGCGTCCACGGTCCTGTCAGCGCCCGCTCGCGTGACGGACTGACGAACGCGACAGCGCCGTCATGCCCTAGCCGAAAGGCACCGCCTTCGCGCAACGCGCCGCCCCCGACTTCGGTACCTTCGTCCGTATCGGCCGGCGCGGCAGGCGTCCCCGTGACCGGTACATCCTCGGCTCGACCA
>JBBRRW010000366.1:0-2522 GCA_038245975.1 Burkholderiales bacterium | reverse complement strand
TCGTGCGGCAGCGCTTCGCCGACATGGCCGTCGCGATCGAAGCCGGCGGCGGCACCGCCCTGTCCGCCGAAGCGATCGCCGAAGGCTTCATCGACATCGCGGTCGGCAACATGGCCAACGCGATCAAGAAGATCTCGGTCCAGCGCGGACACGATGTCACCGAATACACGCTGTGCACCTTCGGCGGCGCCGGCGGCCAGCATGCGTGCCTGGTGGCCGACGCGCTCGGCATGACGCGCGTATTCGTGCATCCGCTCGCCGGCGTGCTGTCGGCCTACGGCATGGGGCTGGCCGACCAGACCGTGCTGCGGCAGCGCGCGATCGAGGAGACGCTCGCCGAGGACCGCCTGCTCGCGCTGGAAGCGCAGATCGCGGCGCTGGAGATCGACGCTGTCGACGCGCTGCACGCGCAGGGCGTGGAACTGCGGCGCATCACGACGCTGCGCCACATCCACCTGCGCTACGAAGGCACGGATTCGGCCCTGATCGTCGCGCACGGCGACGTGCCGGCCATGCGCGCCGGATTCGAGGCGCAGTACCGCAAGCGCTATTCGTTCCTGATGCCGAACCGCGAACTGATCGTCGAGGCGATCTCGGTCGAGGCGATCGGCAAGGCCGACGCGGTCGACGAGAAGGTCGTGGTGCCGGCCGCGCGGGAAGGCGGCCTCGCCGAGTCGCATCGGGTCCGGCTGTTCGGCACGGGCCGCTGGCACGACGCGGCGCTCTACGTCCGCGACGCGCTGCGGCCGGGCGATCGCATCGACGGTCCGGCGATCATCGCCGAGGCCAACGCGACGACCGTCGTCGAGCCCGGCTGGCGCGCCGAGGTGACGCCGTTGGACCACATCGTGATGACGCGCGTGAAGCCGCGCGAGGCGCGGCGTGCGATCGGCACCGAGGTCGACCCGGTGATGCTCGAGGTCTTCAACAATCTCTTCATGGCGATCGCCGAGCAGATGGGCGTCGCGCTGCAGAACACGGCCTACTCGGTCAACATCAAGGAGCGTCTCGACTTCTCGTGCGCGCTGTTCGACACCGACGGCAACCTGATCGCCAACGCGCCGCACATGCCGGTCCACCTGGGCTCGATGGGCGAGAGCATCAAGACGGTACTCCGCGAGAACGCCGGCCGGATGACCCCGGGCGACGTGTTCGTGCTCAACGACCCTTACCACGGCGGCACCCACCTACCCGACATCACCGTCATCACGCCGGTCTACATCGACGGCGCGGCGAAGGATAGGCCGCTGTTCTACGTCGGCTCGCGCGGCCACCACGCTGACGTCGGCGGCATCACGCCCGGCTCGATGCCGCCCGGCTCGACGCACGTGGAAGAAGAGGGCGTGCTGCTCGACAACGTCCGACTGGTCGAGGGCGCAGGGATCATGGGCAGCGGCCGTTTCCTGGAAGACGACATCCGTGCACGGCTCGCGGGAGCCCGTTACCCGGCGCGCAATCCCGACCAGAACATCGCGGACCTGCGCGCGCAGATCGCCGCCAACCAGAAGGGCGTCGAGGAACTCGGCAAGATGGTCGCGCACTTCGGCGTCGCGACCGTCACGGCCTACATGAAGCACGTACAGGACAACGCCGAAGAATCGGTCAGGCGCGTCGTGACCGCCTTGAGCGACGGACGCTTCACGCTGCCGCTCGACAACGGCGCGGTGATCAGGGTGGCGATCACCGTCGACCGGCAGGCTCGCGAGGCGACGATCGACTTCACCGGCACGTCGCCGCAGCAGACCAACAACTTCAACGCGCCGTCGGCGATCTGCATGGCGGCCGTGCTGTACGTGTTCCGTACGCTGGTCGACGACGACATCCCGCTGAACGCCGGCTGCCTGAAGCCGCTGCACGTGATCATCCCCGAGGGTTCGATGCTGAACCCGCGTTTCCCGGCGTCGGTCGTTTCGGGCAATGTCGAAACGTCGAGCTGCATCACCAACGCGCTGTACGGCGCGCTCGGGGTGATGGCGTCGGCGCAGGGGACGATGAACAACTTCACGTTCGGCAACGCGCGCTACCAGTACTACGAGACCATCTCGGGCGGGTCCGGCGCCGGCATCAACGCCGACGGCAGCGGCTTCGACGGCGTCGATGTCGTGCAGACCAACATGACCAACTCGCGGCTGACCGATCCGGAGGTCTTCGAGTTTCGTTTCCCGGTGCGACTCGAGAGCTACGAGATCCGCGCGGGATCGGGCGGCGCGGGCCGCTGGCACGGCGGCAACGGCGGCATCCGCAAGGTCCGCTTTCTCGAAGCGATGACGGCGGCGATGCTGTCGAACAACCGCATCGTGCCGCCGTTCGGCATGGCCGGCGGCGAGCCCGGCGCGCTCGGGCGCAACACGGTGGTCCGCGGCGACGGGCGCGAGGAGGTCATCGCCCATGTCGGCAGCGCCGAGATGCAGGCCGGCGACCTGTTCGTCATCGAGACGCCGGGTGGCGGTGGGTACGGCGCGGCACGCCGGTGAGGACTTCGACGCGGGCGGCCGGGCCCGAAACGGCCGCGTCTGGCGCCG
>JBBRRW010000365.1:0-2531 GCA_038245975.1 Burkholderiales bacterium | reverse complement strand
CAGCGTCAACGGCGCGCGGACGATCAGCGTCCACGACTCGCCGACCGGCTCGAAGCGCACCACCACGCCGGTGCCGTCGACATGGCCGCTGACCAGGTGGCCGTCGAGCCGGTCGCCGAACCGCAGCGCCTTCTCGAGATTGACGTCGCCCTCGGTGTCCAGGCCCGCGGTGTGTTCGAGGCTCTCGCGCGACACGTCGAACTCGAGCGCGTGGCCGTCGATCACGACGACCGTCATGCAGGCGCCGGAGAGCGCGATGCTGTCGCCGATGCGCACGCCGTCGAGCGCGAGGCTGCCCGCATCGATCGTCAGGCGGACGCCCGCGTGCGGGTCGGCGGACTCGGGGACGACGCGGACGATGCGGCCGACGGCCGCGATGATTCCTGTGAACATGCGTGTACGGAGTGAGGGTGGTGGGCAGGGCGGGCGGCGACGGGATCAGGCGATCCGCAGGCGGATGCGCAGGTCGTCGCCGATGCGGGCGATCTCATGATAGGTCAGCGCGATGCGGCGCTCCAGCGTGTCGACGGCCGGCAGCTCGATCATCGGCATCCCCGGCCCGAGCAGGCACGGCGCCAGGTAGGCCAGCACCTCGTCGACACACGCGGCGCGCAACAGCGATCCGTTGAGCTTGCCGCCGGCCTCGACATGCAGCTCGTTGACTTCGCGACGGCCGAGCTCGTCGATCAGCGCGGCCAGGTCGACCTTGCCGGCGCCATCGGACACCAGCAGCGTCTCGCAGCCCGCATCGGCCAGCGCCGCCCGCCGCACCGGGTGGTCGACCGCGCCCACCACCAGCAGGCGCTTGCCGTCGCGCACGTTGCGCACGATCTGCGCGTCCAGCGCGACCTCGAAACGGCTGTCGACCAGCACGCGCCAAGGCTGGCGCGGCGTCTCGACCGCGCGCACGTCGAGCCGCGGATCGTCGAGCCGGACCGTGCCGATGCCGGTCAGCAGCGCCGACGCGCGGGCGCGCCACGCGTGGCCGTCGTGGCGCGCGGCCTCGCCGGTGATCCACTGGCTCGTGCCGTTGGCGAGCGCGGACTGGCCGTCGAGACTGGCCGCCACCTTCATGCGGACCCAAGGACGGCGGCGCGTCATGCGCGAGACGAAGCCGATGTTGAGTTCGCGTGCCTCGTCGGCCATCAGCCCGCACGCGGTCGCGATTCCCGCGGACCGCAGCCGGTCGAGGCCGCGACCCGCCACCAGCGGATTGGGGTCTTCCATCGCGGCGACGACACGGCCGACACCGGCCTCGATCAGCGCGTCGGCGCAGGGCGGCGTCCGCCCGAAGTGACTGCACGGCTCCAGCGTCACGTACGCCGTCGCACCGCGCGGATCGAGGCCGCGCGACCGCGCGTCGCGCAGCGCTTCGATCTCGGCATGCGGTCCGCCCGACGCGTGGGTCGCGCCTTCGCCGATCGCGACCCCGTCCCTGACGAGCACGCAACCGACGCGGGGATTGGGATCGCTGCGATGGATCGCGTCGTGCGCGCGGAGCAGCGCCCGTTGCATCCAGTGCGCGGCGTCGGAAACCGGGAGGGACATGAAGGGGCGCGTCGCGCAGTGTGGAGGGATCGGCATTGTCGCAAACCGCGGACGGCGCTGCGTCGGGCCTCTCGCGAGCGAACGCATCCGCTGGTGGACGGCCGCCCGTCAGCTGCAGCTTGCGCGGTCGGCGACGACCCGCACCCGCCCGTAGGATGCGAGACAGAGGGTCTTCACGGTGACCGCGCCGCCGGTGCGATCGGTGACGACCAGGCTGCCGAAGTGCAGCGCGCCGTTGCGCTGGCGCGGGTAGCCGCTGCCGTCGAACATCAAATAGGTCCGCGGCGGCGCGCCCACGTCGGTGAAGGGCTCGCGGGTCGGGCTCGACGGATTGGCGATGGTGATGGAACCGGGCAATGCGTCGTGCCGCGTGATCAGCTCGTCGCCCGCGGGACCGGCGGGCGCATCGAAGAGCCGGTTGTCGTTGCGGTCGACGAACACGGCCCAGCCGTCGCGCCAGTGCGCACCGACCGGCGCGAGATACACGCGCCGGTTGCGCTTCAGCGCCTCGCCGCGCGCGAGCGCGATGCCGTGCACCAGATCGTTGACGGCGGCCGATGCGCGATGGCTCGACAGCAGGCGGGCGAAGCCCGGCACCGCGCCGACGAGGAGCACCGCGACGATGCCGACGACCATCATCATCTCGATCAGCGTCACGCCGCGGCCGCGGTCGCCGGGTCGACCGGGGATGCGGCAGACACGGGACCGGACCGGCGTCCGATGCGCTGTGCGCAGTGGCGTCCGCGGTGCGCGGATGGGTCTGAGGACATGGATTGCCATGCCCTCGATTGACGGTCAGAGCGGATGCGGCGACAACGTGCGGATGGATTAACCGATCCGGCCGTTGCCGCATGCAGGCCGGGCCGCCCGGTGGTCGGCGGCGCGCGGATCGCCACCCCGACCGATGTGCCGCTTCAGCCCGCGCTTCAGCCCGAAGAACAGGTTTCCGTGAGGTCCTTGACGATGCGGGGACGACCGAAGTT
>JBBRRW010000364.1:0-2542 GCA_038245975.1 Burkholderiales bacterium | reverse complement strand
GGGTGTATCCGAAGAACAGCACGACGATCTTGCCGCGGTAGTCGGCGAGACTGCGCGGCTTGCCCGACGCATCCGTCAGGTGGAAATCCTTCGCGTAGTCCGCGCCAGTGATGTCGACGCTGTCGAACTGCGGTTTGGACGGCGTGCACGCGCCGAGGCCGACCACGAAGGCGAGCGCCGTGAACCATGCGGCGATCGGCCGCCATCCGAATTGCGGCTGTCGACGCGGCGTCATCGCTCAGACACCCAGGTAGTGGTCGACCAGGAGCGCGGCGAAGAGCAGCGACAGATAGAGGATCGAATAGCGGAAGGTGCGGCGCGCCTGTCGATCGGACTCTGCGTCCGTCGGCGCCCGCCAGATCGCCCACGACAGCCGGAGAAATTCGCCGCCGAGGAGCAGCGCCGCCACTAAATAGGGCCAGCCGCTCATACGCATCGCGAATGGCAACAGCGTCGTGGCCACCAGCGCGACCGTGTAGAGCAGGATATGCAGCCGGGTGTAGCGCGCGCCGTGGGTGACCGGCAGCATCGGCAGACCCGACTTGCGGAAGTCCTCAGTCCGGTACAACGCCAACGCCCAGAAATGCGGCGGCGTCCAGACGAAGATGATGAGTACCAGGATCCACGCCTGGGCCGGTACCTGGTCAGCCATGGCGGCCCAGCCGAGCGCCGGCGGCATCGCGCCCGATGCACCGCCGATCACGATGTTCTGCGGCGTCATCGGCTTGAGCAGCATCGTGTAGACGACCGCGTAGCCGACGAAGGTCGCGAACGTGAGCCACATGGTCAGCGGATTGACGAACGTCAGCAGCACGAACATGCCTGCGCCGCCGATGAGGCCGGAGCCGAACAGGATCTCGGCCGCCGAGAGCTCGCCCGACGCGGAGGCGCGACGGGCGGTACGCGCCATGCGCGCATCGAGTTCGCGTTCGACCAGGCAGTTGACGGCGAACGCGGCGCCGGCGAGCAGCCAGATCCCTACGGTCGCGGCGACGAAGCGTTGCAGCGGCGGCAAACCGGGAACCGCGAGAAGCATGCCGATCACCGCGCAGAACACGGCGAGCTGCGTCACGCGCGGCTTGGTCAGCGTGTAGTACTGCGTCAGCTTGTGGCCGATGGAAGCGTCGAGTGCGTGTTGCATGACCTGATCGGATGGCCCGGAAGTGCGATGCGACTTGCTGGGAGCGCCTTTGGCTGGCCGCCTAGCTTGCGGATCGACCGAAGTGCGGTAGGGAGGAAGGCCCGGTGCCGGCCACGGTCGCGGCAGCGGCCTGTGCAGTTCTGTATTGACCGGGTAACCGGTAATTTATCACGACCAGGGTGGCGACCAGACCGGCCGCGCCCGCATTGTGGAGCACGGCCGCCACGAGGGGCCACGCGAAGACGACGTTGACCAGTCCGGTGACGAGCTGGCCGATCAGCAGCGCCGCCAGGATCCTGGCGGTCGTGGCAAGCCCGTCGATCTGCCGTATCTTCCATGCGACGGTGCCGAGCACGACGAAGACGAGCAGGGCGAAATTGCGGTGGACCCAATGGATGGCCGTCAATGCCGCCACCGTCAGGTAACCGCCGTCCGCCGTCTTTCCGAGGGCGCGCCAGAGATGGAAGCCGTTCGTGAAGTCCATCGCCGGCAGCCAGACGCCCTGGCAGGTCGGAAAGTCCGTGCAGGCCAGTACCGCATAGTTGGCGCTCACCCAGCCGCCGAGTGCGATCTGCATGACGAGCACGGCCAGAGCCGCTGCGGCGAGGAGGCGAACCGCCGCCAGACCGAGCCTGCGCTGCGCTGCGCGGGGTGACTGGGGTTGCCGGCCCTCGAGGCGCAGTCCGTGCAGCACGAGGAACGCCAGCAACGCCATGCCGAGCAGCAGATGCGCCGTCACGAAGATCGGCTGCAGCTTCTGTGTGACGGTCCAAGCGCCGAACGCGCCCTGGAGCATGACCAGCAGCAGCAGTCCCGCAGCGAGGCCCGGATACGCCGGACGGCTCTGGACGGCGCCCGCGCGGCGCGCATCCCAGCGCCGCTTGAGGCTGAGGACCAGCATCGTGATGATCAGCACGCCCACCGCCATCGCGAGGTAGCGATGGATCATCTCGATCCACGCCTTGCCCATCGTGACCGGGCCGGACGGCATCGCGGCCTCGGCGCCGCGGATGTCGGGCGCCGCCATGAACGGATTGGCCTTCGCGTAGCAGCCGGGCCAGTCGGGGCAGCCAAGTCCGGAGTCGGTCAACCGGGTGAATCCCCCGAACACGATCAGGTCGAAGGTCAGGAACGCGGTGACCCAGGCCAGCCGACGCAATCGATCGCCGCCGCTCTTCGACCCACGTCCGACCCAGACGACGGCGATCGGCAGCGACGCGATCGCGACGCCCTTGAAAGCGAGCAGGAGAAGATCGAAGCCGTTCATCGCATCAGCCGATCCGCGAGGCCCGCAACAGCTTGGCCAGGTCGCGCTTGGTCTTGTTCGGGTCGGCGTTCTCCGGGAACTGCATCATCAGGTTGCCGAGCGGGTCGACCATGTAGATACGATCGGTATACGCG
>JBBRRW010000363.1:0-2549 GCA_038245975.1 Burkholderiales bacterium | reverse complement strand
TCGCTCCACCGAGATCGCCCCATGTCCCCTCCCCCGCCCGCCGATCCGCTGCACGGCCTGACCCTCGAAGCCATCGTGACGGCACTGGTCGCGCATTTCGGCTGGGCCGGCCTCGGCGAACGCATCCCGGTACGCTGTTTCCAGAGCGATCCGTCGATCAAGTCGAGCCTGACCTTCCTGCGTCGCACGCCGTGGGCGCGCGCCAAGGTCGAGAGCCTGTACCTGTTCATGCTGCGCGACGTCCGTCGGAGCGGGTCTTGAAGTATCTGACCGGCTATCCGCCGGAGCTGCTCGCACGAGTCCACGCGCTGATCGCCGAGGGCCGCCTCGCCGAGTCGTTGAAGCGGCGCTACCCGGGCGTCCATGGCGCGCACGACGACAGGGCGTTGCGCGACTATGTCGACGGGCTGAAGACGCGCTTCATGCGCAACGCGGCCCCGCTGTCGAAGGTGCAGTACGACAACCAGCTGCACGTCGTCCGCAACGCGCTGGGCACGCACACCACCGTGTCGCGCGTCCAGGGCAGCAAGCTGCAGACCAAGCGCGAGATCCGCGTCGCGTCGGTCTTCAGGCGGGCGCCCGAACCTTTCCTCAAGATGATCGTGGTCCACGAGCTGGCGCACACGAAGGAACGTGAGCACCACAAGGCGTTCTACGCGCTGTGCACGCACATGGAGCCGACCTATCACCAGCTCGAATTCGACGTGCGCCTGTGGCTGACGGCACTCGAGCTCGATGCGGCAGTACGTCCGTGACTGGGCAGTGACCCTGCCGCTCAATCGGGTCGGCGATACGCGTCGTCGATCCACGCCGACGCCGACTTCGCGGTCAGCCTGAATCCCGCACCCACACGCACGCTCGCCCGCTCTTCGCCGGACGCATCGACCGCGCTCAGCGTCGCGTAGGGATCGTCGTCGTCGGGCACGATGTCGAGCTTCACCGTCATGCGGCCCGTCGCCGCTTCGACGATCACGCTCTTGTGGCGATCGGCATGCGCCTGCTGCTCGTGCCGCCGCAGCACCTCCGCCGCCGTCTTCACCAGCGTGATGAAGGCCGCCGTGTCGAGCGGCTTCGGGTTCTTCTTGTCGCGCCCCATCGTCCACGGGCCGACCAGCGCCGGCTCGGGTTCGCCGTCCTTGATCATCTCGACGGCCCAGCCCTCGTCGTCCTCGTTCTTGATGACGCGCGCGGTCCAGCCGTCGTCGCGCCACAGGCGGGGTTCATGGATGACGTCGGGGGTGTCGGGGTCGGAGTCGGTCATTCGCGTTCGATCGGTTCGGTCACCCGCAGCGCGGGTGGCATCGGGGCGCGCAGCTTACCCGCCCCGGTCGTGTAGCGGGTACCGTCCCTTCTAGCGAGACGCGTCATGGCGGCTTCGGACGCAGGGTGCTGCCGGCCTTCCATGACGGCGCCGCATCCTGCTCCGCCACCCGCGACACCAGGTCGTGGAAGAAGCGGTTGAAGTCGGCCGCGGCCTTCCAGTCCATCAACTGATGCAGGTCGTCCTGCGGCTTGTGATAACCGGTGCGATACCACTGCCGGTAGATGCGCTCGCTGGCGGTGCCCGGTCGGTAGCCGAAGACGAAGGCCGTGGCGGGGATGCCGGCCCGCAGAAAGTTCCATTGGTCCGAGCGGCGCAGCAGATTGCGGTCGGGCTCCGGGTCACGCTGGACCGCGACGCCCATCGCACCCGCCACCGCCCGCACGTCGTCGCCGAGGCTCGTGTCGTCGAGCGCATGCACCGTCAACAGGTCGAGCGGAAAGATCGGCCGCAACTGATCGAGGTTGAGGTTGGCCGCGATCCGCGACAGCGGCACCGTGGGATGGGCCACGAACCATTCGGACCCGAGCAGGCCCTTCTCCTCGCCGGTCCATGCGACGAACAGCACCGGTCGGCGATAGCCGGCACCGTGTCGTCGCTCGGCCAGGCTGATCAGCAGCGCCACATAGGCGGCATCGTCGAGCGTGCCGTTGTAGATCGCGTCGCCGTGGATCGGCGTGCCGAAGCCGTAGCCGTCCAGGTGCGCGGAGAGGACGATCGCCTGGTCGGCCATCGCCGGGTCGCTGCCGGGCAGCAGCCCGACCACGTTGGCCGAAACGATCCGCCGACGCTTCAGCGTGAAGACCGCATGGAAGGGATCGACGAGGTCGAAGTTCGGCAGAGGCTCGCCCCGGCTGCCGAGGTCGACCAGGTCCGCCGCATCCGGCACACCGCGACCGATCAACTTCATCAGCGCATCGGCGTTCAGCGTGATGCGCACGAAGTGGTCGCCGGCGCCCCGCCCGCCCGCGAGCCGCACGCTGCGCGCGTACGCGAAGGGCCACCGCAGCGGCTCCACCACGAAGCCCGGATCGGCGATCGTCACGACGCCGATGCCGCCGGCTCCCTTCACGGCCTCCTCGCGCGCGGCGGCGTTGGCCAGGCCGGCACGACGCGCGCCGTGGCAGACGACGAGCTTGCCCCGCACGTCGCCGAGCGCGTCGGCCCCGCAATAGCCGCGATAGGCCAGCCGCGCGTCGACCGTCGTCGGCATCGTCTCCGTGGGCGT
>JBBRRW010000362.1:0-2558 GCA_038245975.1 Burkholderiales bacterium | reverse complement strand
GCCGAAGCGCTGTCGGGCGGTGCCGCGCAGTACGGCACGGCGATCAAGAACGGCTTCGCGCTCGCGATGGACGAGATCAACGCGGCCGGCGGCATCGGCGGCAACAAGCTGGTGCTGGTGCTGGAGGACGAACAGGGCAAGAAGGAAGAGGCGATCAACGTCTTCAAGAAGCTCATCTTCCAGGACAACGTGCTGATGACCTTCGGCCCGACGCTGTCCAACTCGGCCCAATCGGCCGACCCGATCGCGCAGGCCGCGAAGACCGTCGTGTTCGGTACGTCCAACACGGCGGACGGCATCACGTCGATCGGCGACTACGTGTTCCGCAACTCGGTCACCGAGGCCGACGTGCTGCCCGAGACGCTGAAAATGGCCGTCAAGAAGGCCGGCGTGAAGAAGGTCGCGGTGCTGTACGGCAACGACGACGTGTTCACCAAGAGCGGCTACGACAACTTCAAGAAGGCGCTCGAAGACCTCAAGATCCCGGTCACCACCACCGAGACCTTCGCAAAGGGTGACGTGGACTTCAAGGCCCAGCTCACCAAGATCAAGGCGACCAATCCGGATGCGCTGGTGCTGTCAGCCCTGCTCGCCGAAGGCGCGCCGATCATGGTGCAGGCCCGCCAGGTCGGCCTCACGGTGCCGGTCATCGGCGGCAACGGCATGAACTCGACCAAGGTCTTCGAGCTGGCCAAGGGAGCGTCCGACGGCCTGTACGTCGGCAGCCCGTGGTCAGCGTCGAACACGACGCCCGAGAACACCCGGTTCATCGCCGCGTACACCGCCAGGTTCAACGGCGCACCGGACCAGTTCGCCGCGCAGGCCTACGACGCGATGTACATCGTGGCCGAGGCGCTGAAGAAGACCAAGTTGACCGGCAACCTCGCTGCGGACCGGGCCGCGCTGCGCGACGCGCTGCCCGCGGTCAAGCACAGCGGCGCGACCGGCAGCTTCGCGTTCCGTCGCGCCAACGACAAGGCCGGCAAGCCGGCCGGCTACGACGCCGAGCAGTTGCCGATCGTCAGCGTGACGAAGGATGGGAAGTTTTCCATTGAGAAATAGGTCCGCAACCCGTCTGAAATCACGCCTCTTCCTCGGTATGTCCCCTTCCCTTCAAGGGGAGGGTTAGGGTGGGGATGGGTTTTGATAGCCCCCGACATGACCGTTGAACCCATCCCCTCCCCGGCCCTTCCCTTGAAGGGAAGGGTGAGTCGTGAAATTTCCCCTGCGGGGAAATTGGGAGTGGTGGTGTGCTAGCCCAGCAACTCGTCAACGGCCTCTCGCTCGGCGCGCTCTACGCGCTGTTCGCGCTGGGCTTCACGCTGATCTTCGGCGTGCTCGGCGTCATCAACCTCTCGCACGGCGCGATCTTCATGGTCGGCGCCTATGCCGGCGTCGAGGCCCTTGCGCGCTTCGGCATGCCGCTGTGGCTCGCGCTGCCGTTCGCGTTCGCGGTGTCGGGTGTCTTCGGCCTGCTGATCGATCTGTCGGTCCTCAAGCCGCTGCGCAAGCGCAACGCGCCGCACCTGATCCCGATGATCGCGACCATCGGCATCGGCATCGCGCTCAACAACACCGTGCAGGGCATCTTCGGCGCGGCCAACATCCGCTTTCCCGCCGGCACCATCCCCACCGACACGATGGAGATCGCCGGCATCGGCATCACCGCCATCGAGCTCGCGATCATCCTGCTGTCGTTCGCGCTGATGGCCGTACTGATCTTCGTCATCCGCAAGACCCAGCTCGGCCGCGCGCTGCGGGCGATCGCCGAGTCACCGAAGGCCGCGTTGCTCGTCGGCATCGACGTCGGAGGGCTGTTCATGCTGACGTCGTTCATCGCCGCGGGGCTCGGTGGAGTAGCCGGCGTGATGATCGGGCTCTACTCCAACGCGATCTTCCCGCTGATGGGCCAGCCGATGCTGCAGAAGGGCGTCGCGGTGATCATCTTGGGCGGCATGGGCGATATCCGTGGCGCGCTGCTTGCGGGCCTGTTCCTCGGGTTCGCCGAAGTGCTGTCGGTGGCCTACATCGGCTCGACGATGCGCGACGCGGTGGCGTTCGGGATGCTGTTCCTGATCCTGCTGGTGCGACCGAAGGGGCTGTTCGGCACGACCAACGAACGGAAGGTCTGATGGGGATGTCCGCGCGGTCTTCCAGCGTGCGTTCCCCCCGCCTCTGGGCGAAGGGCGAGAGCGGACCGGCGATGCCGGCATGAACGCGATGGACAACTTCTGGGCGGTCTACAGCAACGTCGTCCTCACGCTCGGCATCAACGGCCTGCTCGCGCTGTCGATCTGGCTCACGCTGTCGTGCGGGATGCTGTCGATCGGCAACGCGGCCTTCATGGGGATCGGCGCGTACACGGCCGCGCTGATCACGATGAACCTCGGCTGGCCGTTCCCGGTGTCGCTGGTCGCCGGGATGATCACGCCCGCGGTGCTGGCCTTCGTCATCGGCAAACCCACGCTGCGGCTGTCGGGCATCTACCTCGCGATGGCCACGCTGGGCTTCGGCGAAGTGGTCCGCATCGGGCTGCTGAACTGGGAGTCGCTGACCGG
>JBBRRW010000361.1:0-2559 GCA_038245975.1 Burkholderiales bacterium | reverse complement strand
GCTGGGCGCGCACGTTGAGCCGGAAGGCGAGGTCGAGCTCGTCGTCGGTGGCCTGGAGCGTCGTGCCGTTGTGGACGATGCCGGCGCAGTTGAAGAGCACGTCGAGCGCGGGCAGCTGCTCGAACAGCGCCGCGATCGCGGGGCGGTCGAGGACGTCGAGCCGGGCGGTGCGCACGTTCTTCACGCCTGCGTAGCGCTCGAGCAGGTCGCCATTCACGTCGGTGGCCCAGACCTCGGCGCCTTCCTTCGCCAGCGCCAGGGCGCTCGCGTGGCCGATACCTTGTCCGGCCGCCGTCACCAGGGCCGTCTTGCCTTGCAATCTCATGGTGTCTCCTTGCACTGAGCGCCGCTAGGGTAAGGGGTGCCCGCCGTTTAGGGTTTGCACCGTGCTGGCCGGCTGCGGTCGGACCGTACCGTCCTCCGGCCTCGTCGAAGGCGCCGCCACCTGCGCCGCCGGCGGTTTTCCCAATCACCCATGGAGACATCGATGACCAGCAAGCGATTCGCACTCAGGACCCTCGTCGCCTGCGCCGTCGCGGCAAGCGCGCTCGGCGCGGTCGGCACGGCCCAGGCCCAGACCAAGCTCAAGTGGGCGCACGTCTACGAGACCTCCGAGCCGTACCACAAGTGGTCGGTCTGGGCCGGCGACGAGATCAAGAAGCGCACCAACGGTCGCTACGAGGTGCAGGTCTTCCCGGCGTCCAGCCTCGGCAAGGAGTCCGACATCAACCAGGGGCTGACGCTCGGCACCGTCGACATCATCCTGACCGGCGCGAGCTTCGCGGGCCGCACGTATCCGCCACTCGCCGTCACCTATTTTCCCTTCATCTTCCGCGACGCCGACCACCTGCTGAAGTACGCCAAGAGCGACGTTTTCAAGGAGCTTGCCAAGGGCTACGACGAGAAGAGCGGCAACCACGTCACCGCGGTGACCTACTACGGCGCTAGGCACGTGACGTCGACGGCGGCGCGGCCGATCACCAAGCCGGAGGACATGAAGGGCCTGAAGATCCGGGTGCCCGACGCGCCCGCCTATCTCGCGTTCCCGAAGGCGCTCGGCGCGAACCCGACCCCGATCGCGTTCGCCGAGGTCTACCTCGCATTGCAGAACGGCACCGTCGACGCGCAGGAGAACCCGCTGCCGACGATCGAGGCAAAGAAGTTCTACGAGGTTCAGAAGAACATCTCGCTCACCGGCCATATCGTCGACTCGCTGCTGACCGTGATCTCGGGCCAGACCTGGGGCAAGCTCTCGGACGCCGACAAGAAGATCTTCGCCGAGGTGACGGAAGAGGCCGCCGACAAGGCCGGCCGCGAGATCGCCGCCTCGGAAGTGCGTCTGGTCGACGAATTCAGGAAGAAGGGCAACAACGTCATCGTCGTCGACAAGAACGCGTTCCGCGACGCGGTGCTGAAGACGACCAAGCCGACGGACCTGGGCTACCGCCAGCAGGACTACGACCGCATCGTCAACATCAAGTAGGGAGCCGTCGTCGCGCCATGGCCGAAGAAGAAAAGATCATCGACGAGGAAGGTCACTTCCATCTCCATGACGAGGCCATCGATCTTTCCGGCACGATCCCCGAGGGCTGGGCCGCCCTCGGCATCTTCTGGCTGCTGGCGCTGACGGTCTTCTACCAGTTCGTCACGCGCTACGTGTTCAACGACTCGGCGTCGTGGACGGAGGAGATCGCGCGCTACCTGCTGATCGGCGTGGTCTTCGTCGGCGCGACGATCGGCGTCGCCAAGAACGCGCAGATCCAGGTCGACTTCTTCTATCGCCACATGCCGGCGGCGCTCGGCCGGTGGCTGTCGCGCGCGGTCGACGTGGTGCGCGTCGCGTTCTTCGCCGGTGCCGTCGTCCTGACCGGGCAGATGATGCTCAAGCTCGGCAGCAACACGCGCATGACGGTCGTCGACGCGCCGATGAACCTCGTCTACGGCGTCGTCCTGCTGGGCTTCGCGGCGATGACCTTCCGTTCGATCCAGGTCGCGCTCGTCCACTGGCGCCGTGGCTGGAGCGTGCTCGAGCGCCCGATGACCACCCTCGCCGACTGAAGCGCACGCGATGCTGAAAGTCTTCTTCCTGCTCTTCATGAGCGGCGGCGTGCCGGTGGCCATCGCCATGGCGGGGGCGTCGCTCGCCTACATCCTGGTCTCTGGCAACCTTCCGCCCTTCGTGGTCGTGCACCGCATGGTGAGCGGCATCGACAGCTTCCCGCTGCTCGCGGTGCCGTTCTTCATCCTCGCCGGCAACCTGATGAACAACGCCGGCATCACGACGCGCATCTACAACTTCGCGCTCGCCCTGGTCGGCTGGATGAAGGGGGGGCTCGGCCACGTCAACGTCATCGGCTCGGTGATCTTCGCCGGCATGAGCGGCACCGCGATCGCCGACGCCGCGGGCCTGGGCACGATCGAGATCAAGGCGATGAAGGAGCACGGCTACTCGACCGAGTTCGCGGTCGGCGTGACCGCCGCGTCGGCGACGCTCGGGCCGATCATTCCGCCGAGCCTGCCGTTCGTGATCTACGGGATGATGGCCAACGCCTCGGTCGG
>JBBRRW010000360.1:0-2579 GCA_038245975.1 Burkholderiales bacterium | reverse complement strand
GCCAGCAGCCGCTCGGCGGCTGTCCCAAGTGCGGCGGCGCGGTGTACGAGCTCGGCTTGTCGTACGTGTGCGAGAACGCGATCAATCCGCCGAAGACCTGCCATTTCAAGACCGGCAAGATCATCCTCCAACAGGAAGTCGCGCCCGACCAGATCAGGAAGCTGCTCGAGACCGGCAAAACCGACCTGTTGCCGGGTTTCAAGTCGTCGCGCACCAATCGCTTCTTCAAGGCCTTCCTCGTCTGGGATGCCGAGAAGGACAAGGTCGGTTTCGAATTCGAGCCGCGCAAGCCGAGCGCCAAGTCGGCGCCGGTGAAGACGGCCAGGGGCAAGGCCGCCGCAGCGCCGGCCGAAGCCGTCGCCGCTGCCGACAGCGCAGCGAAGACAGCGCCCGCGAAGAAGGCTGTCGCGAAGAAGCCGGCGGCCAAGAAGCGCATCGCGAAGAAGGCCGCCGCCTAGCTGCGGCACTTCCGGCAACACCGCGGGCGCCGCGACTTCCGTCGACGTCGACGTCGACGAACATCAGGGTACAGGAGCATTGCGACGGCTGGTCGTCCGCCGCGATAATCCTCGCGCTCTCGAGAGCCGGTGCGGTCATTGCGGCGCCGTCGCTCGAGCAGCGTCGCTGACATTCGATCAGACAACGGAGACTTCAATGGCTGCTCACCCCCGTCGCACGGCAATGCCGGGCGCGTTCCTCATCCACGACTCGCGCCGCTTGCGCTGGGCGATGGCGATCGGCGCTTCGGCGCTGCTGACCGCTTGCGGCGGACACGACGACGGCGGCCCGGCCCCCCTCGATCTCAACGCAAAGCCCAGCTACGTCGGAACGGTCGCCATCAAGTCCTATGACGGGACCACGGACGATCTGCTGACGGCGGGCCTCGGCAAGAGCGGACTCGGCGCCGCGGTGGGCCCGACCTTCGTCAACCCGGCCAGCCCGACCGCGGTCGAACTGCGCAAGGCGGCGATCTACAACAACTACCGCGCACTGATCGACCCGACGGCTGCTGGCGGCTACGGCACGTTGTACGGGCCGAACGTCGACGCGGCCGGCAACGTCACGACCGGTGAAGGCAAGATTGCCGGCGTCGAGTACATCGCCTACTCGGACGACGGCAGCGGCCGCGAGAACGTGACGCTGCTGGTCCAGATCCCGGTCAGCTTCGATCCCGCCAATCCCTGCATCGAAACCGCGACGTCGTCGGGTTCGCGCGGTGTCTACGGCGCGATATCGGCGGCCGAATGGGGCCTGAAGCGCGGCTGCGCCGTGGCGTTGACGGACAAGGGAACCAACCCCGCGCCGCACGACCTGCAGACGGACACCGTGGGCCTGATCGACGGTACGCGCACGACTGCGGCGCTGGCGGGCAACACGGCCGTGTTTCGCGCCAACCTGACCGCCACCGAACTCTCGGCCTTCAATGCCGCGACGCCGAATCGCCTAGCCTTCAAGCACGCGCATTCGCAGCGCAACCCCGAGAAGGACTGGGGCAAGTTCACCCTGCAGGCCGTCGAATTCGCCTTCTACGCGCTGAACGACCGCTACGGCACGCTGCTGACCGACGGCACGCGCATCCGCACCATCAAGCCGGCCGGCACGATCGTCATCGCGTCGGCGGCGTCGAACGGCGCGGGTTCGGCGCTCGCGGCCGCCGAGCTGGACACCGGTGGCCTGATCGACGGCGTCGCCGTCGCCGAGCCGAACGTCGAGATCCCGCCGACCGCAGGCATCACGATCGTGCGCGGCACCACCACGATCGCGAACACCGGCAAAACGCTGTACGACTACTTCACCAATACCGACCTGTACGCGAATTGCGCGGCGATCTCGAGCCAGCTGGTCGGCACGCCCGGCATGGCCTTCATCGTCCCGACCTTCGCGGCCGCCCGTTGCCAGTCGCTGAAGGACGCCGGGCTGCTCACCGCGGCGACGACCGCAGCCCAGGCCGACGAGGCGCTCGGCAAGCTGCGCAACTACGCCTACTCGCCCGAGTCCGATGCGATCTTCGCGTCGCTGACGGGCCTCGAGGTCTATTCGAGTATCTCGGTCACCTACGCGAACACGTATGCGCGGGCCAGCGTGCGGGACAACCTGTGCAACTACAGCTTCGGCGGCACCGATGCGGCGGGCAACCCGATCGCGCTGACGGCCACGCAGCTGGCGGCGTTCTTCTCGGCGGGCAACGGCGTACCTCCTGGCAGTGGCGCACAACTGATCAACAACACGTCCACCGGCGGCCCCAAGCGCAGCGTGCTGTCGACCTCGGCGAGCACGGGACGCACGGACTACAACTTCGACGGCTCGCGCTGCCTGCGCAACCTGCTGAGCGGATCGTCCGCCCTGCAGGCGGGCATCGCAGAGACCTACCGCAACGGCAACTTGCACGGCAAGCCGACGGTGATCGTGCACGGCCGTGACGACGCCCTGCTTCCGGTCAACCACACGTCGCGGCCCTACCTCGGGATGAACCGGGTCGCCGAAGGCGCGAACAGCAAGCTGTCGTATATCGAGGTGACGAACGCACAGCACTTCGACACCTTCATCGGCTTGCCGACCGTCCTGCCCGGCTACGACTC
>JBBRRW010000359.1:0-2588 GCA_038245975.1 Burkholderiales bacterium | reverse complement strand
GACCGGACCGACGACCTGTCGCATCGGCGCGGCCAAGTTCCTGTCCTTCGTCGGCCCCGGCGAACCGCTGCGGCTGGAGTTCGAGGCGTCGACCACGCCGTCGAACCACGACGGCTATCGACTGCGGGTCTTCGCCGGCACAGCCGATCGCGAACGTCTCGCGTTGTCGGGCAACGTCACGTTCGAACCGGTACGCGCGGCCGTGCCCGTTGGCGGCGACCCGCCCTGATGGCCGCGATCTGGACCACCCGTCGCGAGCGCGGGCATCCTGCGTTCCTGCGGCTCTTCACGTGGATCGCGCTGCATCTCGGCCGTCCCGTCGCGCGGCTGCTGCTGTATCCGATCGCCGGCTACTTCGTGATCGCGGGCGGCGAAGCGCGCGCGGCGTCGCGCGACTACCTGAAGCGCGTGCTGGGTCGCGAGGCGCGGATGATCGACGGCTTCCGTCACGTGCACTGCTTCGCGTCGGTGATCCTCGACCGGCTCTATCTGCTCAACGACCGGCATCACCTGTTCGAGATCGAGGTGGTCGGCAGCGACGTCATCCGGCACGCCATGGGCGACGGTCAATCGGTCGGCGCGCGGCATCCCACCGGTGGCGCGTTCGTGATCGGCGCACATCTCGGCAGCTTCGAGGCCGTGCGTGCCGGCGGCCGCCACGAGAAGGACCTGCGCGTGTCGATAGTGATGTACGAGGACAACGCGCAATACCTCAACGCGGTCTTCGCGGCGATCAACCCGAAGCTGACCGATGCGATCATTCCGCTCGGCCGCGTCGACTCGATGTTGCGCGTCAAGCGTGCGCTCGACGACGGCGGACTGGTCGGCATGCTCGCCGACCGCACGCTGGCCGAGGAACTCGGTACGCCGGCCGTGCGCGAGATGATGATGCTCGGCGGCACGGTCGCGATCCCGACCGGACCGTTCCGCATGGCCGCCATGCTGAAGCGGCCGGTCGTGTTCATCGTCGGGCTGTATCGCGGCGGCAACCGCTACGAGGTCCGCTACGAACCGCTGTTCGACTTCTCCACCGTCGCGAACGAGCCGGGGCCCGAGCGCGCGGCGGCGATCAGCGCCGCCGTCGACGCGGCCATCGCGAACTACGTCGCGCGGCTCGAGCACTTCTGCCGCGACGCGCCGTACAACTGGTTCAACTTCTACGACTTCTGGAACGATCGCGCGCGGCCCGGTACGCACCTCGCCGCACGCGGCGCCGACCCGTCGACCGGTCCCGGAGCGCCGTCGTGATGCGTCGCCTGCTGCACTCGCTGGCCCTCGTTCTCCTGCTCGCCGCAGGCACGCCGTCGTCCGTCGCCGCCGAGCCGTTCACCGCGAAGAGCCTGATGCACACGCTGTCGCAGAACCAGGCGAGCCGCGCCGACTTCGTCGAGAAGAAATATCTCGCCGCGCTGAACCAGCCCATCGAGGCGTCCGGCGAGCTGATCTACGTCGCGCCGTCGCGGCTCGAGAAGCGCACCGTCAAGCCGAAGCCCGAAGTCCTGATCATCGACGGCGACGCGCTGACCGTCGAACGCAACGGGGCGCGACGCAGCATCTCGCTGGCGTCGTTCCCCGAGGTCGCGGCGTTCACCGACAGCATCCGCGCCACGCTGGCCGGCGACCTCGATGCGCTGACTCGGGCCTACAAGGTCGTGGCCGACGGTCGACCGGCGCAGTGGCGGCTGACGCTGCTGCCGTCCGATCCGAAGATCGCCGCGCTCGTCAGTCGCATCACCGTCGACGGCCACGATGCGCTGATCGACAGCATCGAGGTGCTCCAGGCCGACGGCAGCCGCTCGGTCACGGCGATCGTGGCGAAGCCCGCTGCGGGCGCACGTTGATCCCGTCGGCGCAACCGCCGCGGTCGACATCGTGACGCCGCGCACCCGCGACCGACTGGCGATCGCCGTCTGGTTCGTCACGCTCGCCATCGCGGTGACCGTGATCGCGAACGCGCGCTTCACGGCCGATCTTTCGGCGTTCCTGCCGACCCATCCGACCGAAGAGCAGGCACTGCTGATCGACCAGTTGCGCGAGGGCCCCGCGTCGCATCTGATCCTGATGGCGATCGACGGCGACGGCACGACCGTCCCCGACGCGACGCTCGCGATGCTGTCGCGCGCGATGGCCGCGAAGCTCCGCGGCGATGGGCGCTTCCTGTCGGTCAACAACGGGGAGACCGTGACCGCGTCGCGCGACCGCGAGCTGATGTTCAATCATCGCTACGTGCTGAGCGACCGGGTCGTGCCCGCACGCTTCACCGCGACCGGTTTGCATGCCGCGCTCGGCGAGAGCCTCGACCTGCTGTCGTCGTCGGTCGGCCTGATGCTGCAGCCGCTGATCACGCGCGACCCCACGGCCGAGCTGGTCTACATGATCGATCAGCTGACCGCGGGCCGCGACCTGCCGATGGTCGACGGCGCGTGGATCGCGCGGTCGAAGGAAGAAGGCCCGCATGCGTTGCTGGTCGCCGAAACGAAGGCGCCCGGCTCGGACATCGACGGCCAGCAGACCGCCATCGAGGGACTGCGCGCGGCCTTCGGCGCGGCGCGGCGCCGGGCCGGCCCGTCCGCTTCGGCCACGCGCCT
>JBBRRW010000358.1:0-2588 GCA_038245975.1 Burkholderiales bacterium | reverse complement strand
CCGCCGACCGAGTCCTGTCCGTAGGTGGACTGCAGCCGCTTGAACTCGCTGGCCGCGTAGCCGATGGCCTCGTCCCAGCTGACCTCGCGCCACGGGTCGGTGATCTTGGCGCGGATCATCGGCTTGGTAATACGGTCCGCGTGCGTGGCATACCCCCACGCGAAGCGGCCCTTGACGCAACTGTGGCCCTCGTTCGCCTTGCCGTCCTTCCACGGCACCATGCGGACGACCTCGTTGCCCTTCATCTCGGCCTTGAAGCCGCAGCCCACGCCGCAGTACGCGCAGGTGGTGATGACGCTGTGCTCGGGCTGGCCGAGCCAGATCACGCTCTTCTCCTGCAGCGTCGCGGTCGGGCAGGCCGATACGCAGGCGCCGCAGCTCACGCACTCGCTCTCCATGAACGCCTCACCCTGGCCCGGCGACACGCGGCTCTCGAAGCCGCGGCCGCTGATCGTCAGCGCGAACGTGCCCTGCGTCTCCTCGCACGCGCGCACGCAGCGGTTGCAGACGATGCACTTGCTCGGGTCGTAGGTGAAGTACGGGTTCGACTCGTCCTTGACGTCGTTCAGGTGATGCGCGCCCGCGGCTTCGCCGACGCCGTAGCGCACGTTGCGCAGGCCGGTCACGCCGGCCATGTCCTGCAGCTCGCAGTCGCCGTTGGCGCTGCAGGTCAGGCAGTCGAGCGGATGGTCGCTGATGTACAGCTCCATCACGCCCTTGCGCAGTTCCTGCAGCTTCGGGCTCTGCGTGCGGACCTTCATGCCGGGCTCGACCGGCGTCGTGCACGAGGCCGGATAGCCCTTGCGGCCGTCGATCTCGACCAGGCACAGGCGGCACGAGCCGAACGGCTCGAGGCTGTCGGTGGCGCACAGCTTGGGGATGTTGACGCCGAGTTCCGCTGCGGCGCGCATCAGCGACGTGCCCTTCGCGACGGTGACCTCGAAGCCGTCGATGGTCAACGTGACTTCGTCGACGGCCTCGCGCCGCGGTGTTCCGTAGTCGCGCTCGCGCTTCAGTTCCTGGATCATGATGGCTTCCGATCGCCGGCGATCAGGCCGGCTGCTTGTGTTGGGTGCTGCTGTCGGTCAGTGCCGCGTCGATCGACTGCGCGGGTGCCTGCGCGGGTTCGATGCCGAAGTCCTGCGGGTAGTGATCCATCGCCGAGATCACCGGGTAAGGTGTCATGCCGCCCATCGCGCACAGGCTGCCGTAGAGCATCGTGTCGCACAGGTCGCGCAGCAACTGGATCTGCTGCACCTGCGGGTGCTTCGCGGTCGGAGCGACGATGCGGTCGATCACCTCGACGCCGCGGGTCGAGCCGATGCGGCACGGCGTGCACTTGCCGCACGACTCCACCGCGCAGAACTCCATCGCGTAGCGCGCCAGCTGCGCCATGTCGGCCGTGTCGTCGTGGACCACGATGCCGCCGTGTCCCACCACCGCGCCCTTGGCCGCATAGGCCTCGTAGTCGATGGGGATGTCCCACTGCGACTCGGGCACGTAGGCGCCGAGCGGGCCGCCGACCTGGATCGCCTTCACCGGCCGACCGCTGCGCGTGCCGCCGCCGAAGTCGAACACCAGTTCGCGCAGCGTGATGCCGAAGGCCTTCTCGACCAGGCCGCCCTGCCGGATGTTGCCGGCGAGCTGGAACGGCAGCGTGCCTTTCGAGCGACCCACGCCGTAGTCGCGATAAAACGCCGCGCCCTTCGCGACGATGATCGGCACGCTCGCGAAGCTGATCACGTTGTTGATCACCGTCGGCTTGCCGAACAGGCCTTCGATGGCCGGCAGCGGTGGCTTGGCCCGCACGATGCCGCGTTTGCCTTCGAGGCTTTCGAGCATCGCGGTCTCTTCGCCGCACACGTAGGAGCCCGCGGCCTTGCGGACCTCGAGCACGAAGGCCTTGCCGGAGCCGCCGACGTCGTCGCCGAGCCAGCCGGCGGCGGTGGCGCGGACCACCGCCTCGTTCATCGTCGCGATCGCGTGCGGATATTCGGAGCGGATGTAGACGTAGCCGCGGGTCGCGCCCACGGCGAGCGCCGCGATCGTCATCCCTTCGATCAGCATGAAGGGATCGCCTTCCATCGTCATGCGGTCGGAGAAGGTGCCGGAGTCGCCTTCGTCCGCATTGCACGCGACGTACTTCTGATCGGCGGCCGTCGCCAGCACGGTCTTCCATTTGATGCCGGTGGGGAAGGCCGCACCACCGCGGCCGCGCAGGCCCGACTGGGTCACTTCGTCGACCAGCGCCGCGCCGTCCATCGTCAACGCGCGACGCAGGCCGGCCCAGCCACCGTACGCCTCGTAGTCGGCGATCGACAGCGGGTCGGTCACGCCCATCCGCGCGAACGTCAGCCGTTCCTGTTTCGCGAGATAGGGCATCGCGTCGACCGGGCCGTGGCCCAGCGCGTGATCGGCACCCTGCAGCAGGCCGGCATCGAGCAACCCAGGGATGTCTTCGGGCGCGACCGGACCGTAGGCGATGCGGCCGCGCGGCGTCTCGACCTCGACCATCGGCTCCAGCCAGAACAGTCCGCGCGAACCGTTGCGCACGATCTCGATCGCATCACCGCGCTGTGCACACGCGT
>JBBRRW010000357.1:0-2604 GCA_038245975.1 Burkholderiales bacterium | reverse complement strand
TTCGAGCAGGGGGTCCGCGACGCGCTCGAATCGATCCATCGGGCGCTCGCCATCGCGTTCCCGGCGGACGGCGACGGAAGCCGCCGCAACGAACTGTCCGACGCGCCGGTATCCCTCTGACATCGCTGGTCGTGGGGCGTGGCCCGCGGTCGCGTCAGGGCATGCGACCGGTCGCCCAGATGTCCGCCTGGCAATGGGCGACATCCGGGAACGATCGCGTCCGTGCGTAGATCGCCCGGAGCACGTCGGAATCGTTGCGACGCGAGGATGCCGAGCGGTACAGCCGCTCGAGCGCCGTCGCGGTACCGAGTTCGTCGGACTGCCTTGCGAGGCCGTCGATGGTCCGGCAGACCATCTGCCCGATCTCGCATCGCGTCCCGCCGTACACGTCGATCCATTCGCCGTACAGCCCATAGCGCGCCGCGTTGAAGCGGTTGTGCCGATAGGCCGCGTAGACGTTCTCCACCGGGACGCGCCTCGGGTCCTCGCGCATCGCGTGCGCCAGCGTCTGGGCGTACGCGGCGAGGTCCGCCGCCTTCTCGATGGTCAACGGCGTATCGCAGACGCGCAGTTCGATCGTCCCGAACTCGGGCTTGGGCCGGATATCCCAGTAGAAGTCCTTCATGCTCTCGATGATGCCGAGGGTCTTCATGCGCTCGTGGTAGTCCGCGAACTCGGACCACGTCGTCACGAACGGCATCGTGCCCGACAGCGGGAATGCGTTGATCGCGGTCAGCCGGCTGCTGGCGAAGAGCGTGTCGCGATCCTGGTAGAACGGCGACGCTGCGGACAGCGCGACGAAGGCCGGCACGTGCTCGCTCATCAGATGGATCAGCCGCACCGCCTCGTCGCCGTTCGCGCAACCGATGTGGACGTGCTGGCCGAACACCGTGAACTGCTTGGCGAGATAGCCGAACTTCCGCGACAGCATCTCGTAGCGTTCGCCTTCGAAGATCTTCTGGTCGCTCCACATCTGGAACGGGTGCGTCCCGCCGCCGGCGATGCGGACGTTGAGCAGGTCCGCTTTTTCGACCATCACGTCGCGCAGCGCTTCGAGGTTCGCGAGCAGCGTGTCGTGCCGCCGGTGGATACCCGTGTTGAGTTCGATCATGCATTGCGTGATCTCGGGCTTGATCTCGCCGGCACACGGGATCCGTTCCAGCTGCTTGAGCAGGTCGCGCGCGGTCGACAGGTCGTAGTCGCGCGTGTTCAGGCACTGCAGCTCGAGCTCGACGCCGAGCGTCAGCGCGTCGGATGCGGCGAATGGCAACGACATCGTGCGGGCCTCAGCTTTCTTCGGTCGCGTGGGATTCACGCGCGCGACGGAAGGCGAACTGGACCAGCAGCGGTCCGATCACCTCGAGGATCGCGACGGCGGTCAGGAACACGGCGATCAGGCGGCCGTCCGACGCGAACGCCGGCGCGGCAGGGTCGATGAGGACCAGCGCGGTGAAGCCGGACAGCGGCATCAGCGCCATGCCGACCAGCCCGGCGCGGGAGAGTCCGAGCGGCGTCAGCGGGGCGATCGCGTAGATCGGCAACAGCTTGGCGACGAGACGCAGGGCGACCAGCAACGCGGCGGCGCCGAGGACCCCGGGCGTGCCGCTGAAGTGCGCCGATGCGCCCGCGACGATGAACAGGATCACGCACAGCACCTCCGACGTGAAGCCGAATTCGACATGGCCGATGCGGCGATGCGGATCGGCATTCTTGACCAGAACGCCGATGGTCAGCATCGCGCACAGCACGGAGAGATCGAGGGCATCGGCCAGCCCGACGGTGACGACGACCATGCCGAGGGCGAGGACGAAGCGCGCCTGCGGACGCTTGCCGTACCAGCCTGCGCAGAATCGATAGAAGCCGAAGATCACAACGCCCAGCAGCAGCGATCCGGCCAGGCGCCAGGCCGCATGCAGGACCATCCGCAGGATCGCGGCGGGATCGCCGCCGTCGTGCGGATAGTGCAGCAGCGGCAGCAGCAGGGTCGCCAGGACGAACGCCGCCAGGCCGTTGAGCGTCGCCAGCGCCAGCACGCGTTGGGTGACCTGGCCGTCGGCGCCCTCGTCGCGCGCCATGTACATGACGACGACCGGAGACGTGGAGATGACCACGGCGGCGAGGAATGCCGCTGCCGCATGCGAGAAGTCGAAGACCTTCAGCGCCGTGAAGGCCAGCAGCCAGGTCAGGCCGATCTCGCCGATCGCCATGACCCACAGCCAGCGCTCGCGACGCATCCAGTGCAGGTCCAGGCGCTGACCGAGTTCGAGCAGCAGCAACGCGAGGCCCACGTCGATGAACGGCCGCAGCAGGTCGCGGGCCGACGCGTCCAGCCAGCCGATCCCCGTGTCACCGAGGATCAGGCCGAGCACCAGATAGCCGGTCAGCCGCGGCAGGCCGACCCGTCGCGCGGCCGCGCCGCAGGCATGGCCGACGATCAGCAGCACGGCCAGCAGCATCAACGGCCCGCTGAACAGGGGCAGGCCGTCGGCGCGGGCGGGGAGCGATTCGAGGAAAGCGGGGAGCGACAGCGGGAAACCTCGCGATACCTGGGATGCCGATCGGAACTGCGGAAGGACCGTCGCGCGGAACGCCCGGCAGGCGTCG
>JBBRRW010000356.1:0-2620 GCA_038245975.1 Burkholderiales bacterium | reverse complement strand
GGCATCGACCATCGAGAAGCGGCTGTACGAACTGGTGAAGATCCGCGCGTCGCAAATCAACGGCTGCGCGTTCTGCCTCGACATGCACACCCAGGACGCCCGTTCGATGGGCGAGAGCGAGCAGCGCCTCTACGCGCTGTCCGTGTGGCGGGAGACGCCGTTCTTCACGCCACGCGAGCGCGCCGCACTCGCCTGGACCGAGACGCTGACGCTGATCGCGCTCGAGCAGCGCGTGCCCGACGACCTGTTCGATACGACCCGCGAACAGTTCAGCGAAGCCGAAGTGGTCGACCTCACCGTCGGCATCATCGCGATCAACGGCTGGAACCGGATGGCGATCGCGTTCGCCCTGCCGGTGGGCAGCTACAAGCCTGCGGTCAAGGCCTGACGCGTGTCCGGACGCTGCGCGAGCGCCCACGCGACGTGTTCGCGGACGATCGCCGACGGGTCGTCGGCCCGCACGGACAGCGCCGCGACGAGGTCGTCACGGAAGCCTTCGTCGTCGACGACGGCCAGCGCATTGCCGAGGGCCACCGCGACGTTGCGCAGCCAGCGCTCGTGACCGATGCGACGGATCGCACTGCCTTCGGTGTGATGCAGGAACGTGTCCTCGGTCCATGCGAAGACTTCGATCAGCGTGCGGTCGGCGATCGATCGCACGTCGAAGTCGGGCAGCGGCGAACGCCGCGCGAAGCGATTCCACGGGCACACCAGCTGGCAATCGTCGCAGCCGTAGATGCGGTTGCCGATCGCGCTCCGGAACTCCTCGGGGATCGCACCCGCGTGTTCGATCGTGAGGTAGGAGATGCAGCGCCGCGCATCGAGCACCTGCGGCGCCACGATGGCCCGCGTCGGGCAGACGTCGATGCACCGCGAGCAGGTGCCGCAGTGGTCGGTGGCCGGCAGGTCGGCGGGCAGCGCCACGTCGATGAAGAGTTCGCCGAGGAAGAACATCGACCCCGCGTCGCGCGACAGCAGCAACGTGTGCTTGCCACGCCAGCCCAGCCCCGCGCGTCGCGCGAGTTCCACTTCCATCACCGGCGCCGAGTCGGTGAACACGCGATGGCCGAACGGGCCGATGGTGTCGGCGATGCGGTCGGCCAGCCGTTGCAGTCGGCCGCGCAGGACCTTGTGATAGTCGCGGCCATGGGCATAGCGCGACACGTTGGCGCGCCACGGGTCGTGCAGCGCGTCCCACGAGCCGGCGATCCAGTCGTCCGGCTCGTCGGCATCGGCTTCACCGGCCGCGACGATGGATCCGGGCAGGTAGTCCATGCGGACCGCGATCACCGTCAGCGTGCCGGGCACGAGCTCGGTCGGACGCGCGCGGCGCATGCCGTGCCGGGCCATATACTCCATCGTCCCGTGATAGCCGTTGGCCAGCCAGTCGCGCAGCCGCTGTTCGGTCTCGCGTACCTCGGCATCCGCTCCAGCGTCCCGCGGCAGCGCGTCGCAGTACGCCACATCGGAGAAGCCCAGCTCGCGGGCCCACGTTCGTATCGATCGCGCCAGTCCGGCGGCGCCGAGGCGCGCTTCCGGCACGGTGGCAGGCAGGTCCTCGCGATCGTTGGTCAGGCTGTCCATGGCGTGCCGATTGTATGACCCTGCTCCCCTCCCATCCGCCTCTCACCTTCGCGCTGCCCGACGCGTCCGACAGCGACGCGCTCGGCCGGATGCTGGCCGCGATGGTCGGCGACGGCTTCGGCGCTGCGCAGGGGCCGGACTTCGACGGTTTCACCATCCACTTCAGCGGCGAACTCGGCGCGGGCAAGACCACCGTCGTCCGCGCGCTGCTGCGCGCGCTCGGCGTCGAGGGCCGCATCAAGAGTCCGACCTACACGCTGGTCGAGCCGTATGTGATCAAAATGCCGAAAAGCGTTGAATCTCGACTGGACATGAACTTATACTGTTATCACTTTGATTTTTATAGATTCGAAGATCCGCAAGAATGGCTAGAAGCGGGTTTTCGGGACTACTTCTCCGATGCGGTATTGCGCTTGGTCGAATGGCCTGAACGTGCTCGTTCCGAAGACGGCAGCTTCGTGCCGTCCCCCGATCTCCACGTCACGATCGAGGTCGCGGGCGAAGGACGCGTCGCGACGCTGGACACGCACACCGCCGCAGGTGCGACGTGGCTGAGTCGCACAGGCCTCAGAAACCTCCCGCCGTCGGCCGCCGGCGAGTCCTGAAAGGCGGGGTCGGAGGCGTCCTCGGCGCGGCGCGCCTGCCCGCCCTGCTGTCGCTGGCCGTCGTCTCGGCCACCGATGCGCGCGCCGCCGGCATCGTCGGCGTGCGGGTCTGGCCCGCACAGGACTACAGCCGCGTCACGATCGAAAGCGACATCGCGCTGAAGGCCAACCATTTCATCGTCGACGACCCCGATCGCCTGGTCGTCGACGTCGAAGGCCTGCAGATCGACACCGCGCTGCGCAACCTGGTCGCGAAGATCCAGCCCAACGACCCGTACATCAAGCAGGTGCGGGTCGGACAGAACCGGGCCAACGTCGTGCGCATCGTGCTCGACCTAAAGGGCCGCGTGAACCCGCAGGTGTTCAATCTCGCACCGGTCGGCGAGTACCGCTATCGCCTCCTGTTCGATCTTTATCCGGACCACGTCGAG
>JBBRRW010000355.1:0-2638 GCA_038245975.1 Burkholderiales bacterium | reverse complement strand
TTGGTAGCTCATCGAGTCGATCAACAGCGTGACCCCGTTCTTTTCCATCGCGGTGTCGTCTTCGTTGGTGATCTCGTCGAAGGTGAAGCCGTACTGGAAGCCCGAGCAGCCGCCACCCTGGACGAACACGCGCAGCTTGAGATCCGGATTGCCTTCTTCCTCGATGAGGTCCTTGACCTTCGTGGCGGCCGAGTCCGTGAAGACGAGCGGGGCCGGGGCGAGCGAGATGGATTCTGTGACGGCGTTCATGACTGAGTTCCTTTGGACGAACCGTGCTGACTTAGCGCCAGCGGCGACAATTTCAAGAGCTTACGCGCAATCGCACTAGGACTGCGGACTGTGCTGGGCATACGGCCGCGACAGCAACGGTGATTCCTTCGCGGCGCCGAGCCGCAGGTCGGGCCGGACGAGATCGCCGTCGAAATGCGACAGAATGCCCTCGACCAGCGCGCCGCGATGAATCTCGACCGACCGGTAGCGGACCTCGCCGGAGACTTTCGCCTTCGGCTGGAGTTCGACGACGCCAGACACCGAGATCGAGCCCTGGACGGTCCCGTTGACGATCACGTGCACTGCCACGATGTTGCCGTCGATGCGACCGTGCTCGCCGATCACGAGCAGCCCCGCCGCGCCTTCGGCCGCGACCACGTCGCCGCGGACATGACCGTCGACGCGCAATCCGCCGTGGAACACGACGTTCCCCTCCATCCGCGTGGTGGCGCCGATGAGGCTGTCGATGGTCGTCTTCGGACCGGTCTTCTTGTTGAACACGAGCGTTCTCCGCGAATGCCTGCAGGCCGTTCAGTCGAGTGCGACCGTCTGTTGCGCGCGGATCGCACCGCGTTCGAGGATCCTCGCCTGCACGGATCTGAGCACCGCATCGGCGGGCAGTTCCAGCGAGCCCTCGATGCGCTTGTACGACCGGAAGATCACCGCCGACGGGCCTTGCGGGGCATTCGTCGAACCTCTGGCGACCTGCATCCCGAGCCCTTTTCCGGCAACGTCGGGGAGCACGATGTTAACAGCTTTGCCCCCCTGCCGAAGGGTCAGCGCCAGCTGCAGGTCGCCGGTGAAGTCGCGGTTCGCCTTGCTGTCCTGGGTCAGCAGGATGCGGTAGCGCGCGGTGTGCGTCGCCGGGTCCTGGATGACCTGGAAGCGGCGGATCGCGATACCGCCGGCATCCTTGGCATTGGCGGAGGTCCGGTCCGCCGTCGCCGCCTCGAAGAACGCCACGTCTTCCTTCAGCCGCGCGTTGTCGGTCTCGAGCCTGGCGATCTGGTCGCCCAGCTCCTTGATCGTCGAGCCCTCCATCGCGCGCCGGCTGTCGATCGTGTTGCTGGACTCGAGCAGCCGGTCGCGCTCTTCGCGCAGCGCCGCGTTCTCGTTGCCGAGTCGACCGATTTCCGGATGCGGATCGCCCAGCAGCGTCTGCGCGAGCCCGGTGCGCGACAGCGCGATGCCGAGCGCCACGGCGGCCGCGAAGGCGACGCACCCGACCGCGAACTTCAGCCAGAACGGCACATGCGTGCGCACCGTCATGCGGGACGCGCTCACCGACAGTCTGCGCTGGAGGAAGCGGACCTTCATCGGGATGCCCGGGCGACCGGCCGGTCAGTCGGGTCGCATGGGGTCAGGGCAGCACGGGCACGTGGCGCAGTCCGGTGGTCTCGGCGAGCCCGAACATCAGGTTCATGCACTGGACCGCCTGCCCCGACGCGCCCTTGACCAGGTTGTCCTGGACGACCAGCAGAACGACCGTGTCGCCGGACCGGCCGTCGGGACGATGGACCGCGATGCGCAGCATGTTGGACGCGCGCGTCGATCGCGTGTCGGGATGCGAACCGGCCGGCAACACGTCGACGAACGGCTCGTCGCGATAGGCCGCCTCGAAGAGCGCCTGCACGTCGGTGTTCATCGCCCCGGGCTTCAGGCGCGCATACAGCGTCGAATGCATGCCGCGGATCATCGGCACGAGATGCGGCGAGAACACCAGGCCGACCGGCTCGTCGCTCAGCAGCTGCAGGCGCTCGACCGTCTCCGGATGATGGCGATGGCCGGTCACGCCGTAGGCCTTGAAGTTGTCGCTGGATTCGCTGAAGGCCGTGCCCAGCTCGGCCTTCCGTCCGGCGCCGGAGACGCCCGACTTGCAGTCGGCGATCAGGTGCCCGGCATCGACGAGGCCGCCCTTCAGCAGAGGCGCGAACCCGAGTTGCATCGTGGTCGGATAACAACCCGGGTTGGCGACGATGCGCGCCTTGGCGATCGCTGCGCGATTGAGTTCGGGCAGTCCATACGCAGCCTCGGCGAGCAAGTCGGGGCAGTTGTGCGAAAGCTTGTACCAGGCCTCGAACCTGGCTGGATCCTGGAGCCGGAAGTCGGCAGCCAGGTCGATGATCTTCACGCCCGCGGCGACCATCCGCGGCGCGTCGGCCATCGCGACGCCATGCGGCGTCGCATAGAAGACGACGTCGCACCGCGTCAGGTCGGCGGTCGCGGTGTCGGTGAACGGCAGGTCGAGATAGCCGCGCAGCGACGGGTACAGGTCGGCCACCGGCGTGCCGGCTTCCTTGCGCGACGTGATCATCGTGATTTCGGCGCCCGGATGCT
The DNA here is from genome assembly GCA_038245975.1 of Burkholderiales bacterium. Lineage (GTDB taxonomy): Bacteria > Pseudomonadota > Gammaproteobacteria > Burkholderiales > Burkholderiaceae_D > CAHJXF01. The sequence continues at coordinate 31 of JBBRRW010000355.1, read as the reverse complement.
GCGACAGGATGCGCAACAGTTCGACACCGGT
>JBBRRW010000354.1:0-2665 GCA_038245975.1 Burkholderiales bacterium | reverse complement strand
CCCGGACCACCGCCGGCAAGCTTTCACGGGCGCCCTTAGAATGCGTCGATGTTCACACGGCTCTCCGAAGACATCGCGACCATTCGCGAACGCGATCCCGCCGCGCGCAGCAAGTGGGAAGTCCTCACCTGCTACCCGGGTCTGCATGCGCTGTTCCTGCATCGCATCGCTCATCGCTGCTGGGCAGGCGGCTATCTGTGGCTGGGACGATGGCTATCGGCTTGGGCCCGCTTCCTGACCGGCATCGAGATCCATCCGGGGGCGACCATCGGGCGCCGCGTGTTCATCGATCACGGCCTCGGCGTCGTGATCGGCGAGACTGCGGAAGTCGGCGACGACTGCACGATCTATCAGGGCGTCACGCTCGGCGGCACGTCGCTGAACGGCGGCAAGCGGCATCCGACGCTGCATCGGGGCGTGGTCGTCGGTGCCGGCGCGAAGGTGCTCGGTCCCTTCATCGTCGGCGAGAACGCCCGCGTCGGATCGAATGCCGTGGTGGTGCGCGCCGTACCACCCGGCGCGACCGCGATCGGCATCCCGGCACGGATCATCAGCGAGGCCGCGGCGCAGGTGCGCGAGCAGAATGCAGCGCGGATGGGCTTCTCGGCCTATGCCGTGACGCGCGACGCCGACGACCCGCTGTCGATCGCGCTGCACGGGCTGATCGATCACACCGCCGAACTGACCGCGAAGGTCGAGGCGATGTCGGCGGCGCTCGACGCGCTCGGCGCCCGGCCCGAGTCGTGCCGCGACGAGACGCGCTTCGACGCGCAACGTCTCAACGAGATGGTCGACTGACGTCCGGGCCGGCGTGACGCCGCTCAGGCACCGACCGGAGCGGCACCCACTTCGACGATGCGGCCCGCACTCAGCGCGAGGCCGCCCCCACGCGCCGGCTGCCCCTCGGCATCCCAGTCGGTCAGCACCCAGCGCTCGCGCGACTCGCGTCCCACGGCGTGGATGTGATGGGCCGGTCGATGCGTATGACCGTGGATCAGGATCGTGGCGGGGTGGTCCGCGAGCAGCGCGCCGACGGCCCGATCGTTGACGTCCATGATCGACGCCGTCTTCTCGCGCTTGGCGGACTCGCTCTGCTGCCGCGCGCCGGCGATCATCGCGCGGCGCTCGGCCAGCGGTCTGGCGAGGAAATCGCGTTGCCAGTCGGGCTTGCGCACCATCGTGCGAAAGCGCTGGTAGTCGACGTCGTCGACGCACAGCGCGTCGCCGTGCGACAGCAGCAGTTCGACGTCGCCGATCGTCGTCGAATACGGGTCGGGCAGCAGTCGCAGCCCGGCCGCGTCGGCGAACGCATCGCCGACGAGGAAGTCGCGATTGCCGGCCATGAAGGCGACCTCGATGCCGCTGCGCGACAGTCCCCGCAAGCGCATCACGATCGAACGCGCGAGCGGATCGACGAGGTCGTCGTCGCCGGCCCAGTACTCGAACAGGTCGCCGAGGACGAAGAAGCGCGGCGTGCGACCGTCGACGACCTCGTCGACGAATCGCAGGAACGCCTGCATCGTCGCCGGATGCGCCGACGACAGATGCACGTCGGACGCGAACACCGCGTCGAACGATGCCGTGGGCTCCACGACGCAGGCGTCCGGCATGCCGTCAGACGATCTCGGCGCGCTCGATGACGACTTCGTCGACCGGCACGTCCTGGTGCCCGCCGGCACGGCCGGTCTTCACGGCCTTGATCTTGTCGACGACGTCGGTGCCGTCGGTGACCTTGCCGAAGACGCAATAGCCCCAGCCGCTCGCGGTGGGCGCGGTGTGGTTCAGGAACTCGTTGTCGGCCACGTTGATGAAGAACTGGGCCGACGCCGAATGCGGGTCGTTGGTGCGCGCCATCGCGACCGTGTACTTGTCGTTCTTGAGGCCGTTGTCGGCCTCGTTGACGATCGTCGCGTCGGTCGGCTTCTGCTGCATGCCCGGCGCGAAGCCGCCGCCCTGGACCATGAAGCCGTTGATGACGCGATGGAAGACCGTGCCGTCGTAGTGGCCTTTCTTGACGTATTCGACGAAGTTGGCGGCGCTCTTGGGTGCCTTGGCTTCATCGAGTTCGATCGTGATGATGCCGTGGTTCGTGTGCAGCTTGACTCTCTCGTTGGCGGCCATGAATCTTTCTCAGTTGGTGGGCGGCAGCAGCACTGCCTTGACAAGGGTGACCGGTTCGACCGGGACGTTCTCGAGCACGTCGTCGCCGCGCGTGACGGTCTGTACCGGGACATGGCGGATGCGTTCGACCACGTCCATGCCCTGCACGACGCGCCCGAAGACCGCATAGCCGAAGACCCGGTCGGCTGCGGCGGGCGTGACGAAGACCTCCTCGCCGCGGCGCGTGACCGTCACGCCTTCGGGCGGTACGTCGACGTGGTCGAGGCGTGGATTGTCCACGACGTTGATATAGAACTGCGACGTCGCGGAATCGAGCCGGTCCTCGCGTGCCATCGCGAGCGAACCGGCGACATTGGACAAGCCGTTGCGCGCTTCGTTGACGATCGGGGCATGCGTGGGCTTCTCCTTCAGGTCCGGCGTCATGCCGCCGCCCTGGATCACGAAGCCTTCGATCACGCGGTGGAACACGGTGCCGTCGTAGTGCCCTTCGGCGACATAGCGCAGGAAGTTGCGGCCGCTCTCAGGCGCGTGCGCGAGATCGAGT
>JBBRRW010000353.1:0-2672 GCA_038245975.1 Burkholderiales bacterium | reverse complement strand
GGCGCCATGTGCTCGCGCGCCACCTTCACCGCGACCGCGGTATGCGGATCGATCACGATGCCGGTCTTGGCGTGGACGTCGCGAATGGTCTCGATCCGTTCGGCATGCGAGCACTGGCCCGACGCGAAGCCGTAGCGACCCGACAGCTCGGCGAACAGCGGCGAGCCGGACAGGTCGAAGCGGCCGTCGCGCTCGACCTGTCGCCACAGGGCCTTCAGCGCGTTCGCGTCGCGCCCGACCAGATCGAACACGAAGCGCTCGAAGTTCGACGCCTTGCTGATGTCCATGCTCGGGCTGCTGGTCGCCTGCGTCTCGGCGGCGCCGCGCACGCGGTACACGCCGGTGCGGAAGAACTCGTCGAGCACGTCGTTCTCGTTGGTGGCGCACACCAGGCGATCGATCGGCAGACCCATCATGCGGGCGATGTGGCCCGCACAGATGTTGCCGAAGTTGCCCGAAGGCACGGTGAACGACACGCGCTGGTCGTCGCTCGCCGTGGCCATGAAGTAGCCGCGGAAGTAATAGACCACCTGGGCGACCACGCGCGCCCAGTTGATCGAGTTGACGGTGCCGATCGCATGCGTCTTCTTGAACGCCGCGTCGGCGCTGATCGCCTTGACGATGTCCTGGCAGTCGTCGAACACGCCGTCGACCGTGAGGTTGTGGATGTTGGGGTCCTGCAGCGAGAACATCTGCGCGGTCTGGAACGCGCTCATGCGACCGAGCGGCGACAGCATGAAGACGCTCACGCCCTTCTTGCCGCGCATCGCGTACTCGGCCGCGCTGCCGGTGTCGCCGGACGTGGCGCCGACGATGTTCAGCGGCCGGCCGGTCTTCGCGAGCGCGTACTCGAACAGGTTGCCGAGCAGTTGCATCGCCAGGTCCTTGAACGCGAGCGTCGGCCCGTTCGACAGGCCCTGCAGCCGCAGACCGGGCGCGCAGGCGGCGAGCGACGTCATCGGCGTGATCTCGGTGTCGCCGAAGACCTCGCGCGTGTAGGTCTTCATCACGATGCCGCGCAGGTCCGCCGCCGGGATGTCGGTGACGAACTGCCGCACGACCTCGAACGCCAGCTCGGGATAGGACAGGTAGCGCCAGACGGCCAGCGTGGCGTCGTCGATCCGCGGATAGGACTCGGGCATGGCGAGGCCGCCGTCGGGGGCGAGCCCTTCGAGCAGGATGTCGAGGAAGCCGGCCTTGCCGTCGGTGCCCGTGTCGAAGGCTCCGCCGCGTGTCGAGAGATAGTTCATGCGATCCGGGTCGGCTCGTGGACGCGCCACGGTGGATCGATGCGGTTGACGCCCGCATGGAAGAGGCAGATCGGGTGGCCGTCGGGGTCGTGCAGCCGCGCCTCGCGCCACAGCCACGGCCGGTCGGTCGGCGGCGAGTCGAAGCGCAGGCCGGCCGCCATGAGCCGGGCCACGGTCTCGTCGAGCGCATCGCATTCGAAGTAGACGACGGTGACGGACGGCGGCACGGGTTCGTCGCTGCGATGGACGGAGAACGTGCTGCCGCCTTCGGGGCAGACGAAGCGCGCGTAGTGCGCCGCATGGACGACCAGCTCGAGGCCGAGCGTGCGATAGAAGCGCACCGACCGCTCGACGTCGCTGACCGGCACCGTGACCTGGTTGAGTCGCATCTAGGCCAGGTCCTCGACGCGGATGCGGGTCACCGACGACAGCGCCGTGCCCAGCGCCTCGATCTGCGCGATGGCGCCGTCGACGCGCTTCTCGATCGTGCCGTGCGTGAGCATGATGATGTCGGTCGCATGCGTGCCTTCGGCCGGCTCCTTCTGCAGCACGGCGCCGATCGAGATGCCGGCGTCGGCCAGGATGCGCGTGATGTCCGCGAGCACGCCCGGCTTGTCGGCCACGCGCAGCCGCAGGTAGTAGGCGGTGCGCACTTCGGCGATTGGCAGGATCGGCGTGTTCGACAGCGCGTCGGGCTGGAACGCCAGATGCGGCACGCGGTGCTCGGGGTCGGCCGTGTGCAGGCGCGTCACGTCGATCAGGTCGGCGACGACGGCCGACGCGGTGGGCTCGGCGCCCGCGCCGGCGCCGTAGTACAGCGTCGGCCCGACCGCGTCGCCCTTCACCAGCACCGCGTTCATCACGCCTTCGACGTTGGCGAGCAGGCGCTTCGTGGGGATCAGGGTCGGGTGCACGCGCAGCTCGATGCCGCCGGCTCGGCCGTCGACGGCGTCGACCCGGCGCGAGATGCCGAGCAGCTTGATGCGATAGCCGAGCTCCTCGGCGTAGCGGATGTCGTCGGCCGTCAGCTTCGAGATGCCTTCGGTGTACGCGCGCTCGAACTGCATCGGGATGCCGAACGCGATGGCGCTCATGATCGACAGCTTGTGCGCGGCGTCGATGCCTTCGATGTCGAAGGTCGGGTCGGCTTCGGCATAGCCGAGCCGTTGCGCTTCCGCGAGCGCCGCCGCGAAGCTGACGCCGCTGTCGCGCATCGACGACAGGATGAAGTTGCTGGTGCCGTTGATGATCCCGGCGATCCATTCGATGCGGTTCGCGGATAGCCCCTCGCGCAGCGCCTTGATGATCGGGATGCCGCCGGCCACGGCGCCTTCGAAGGCGACCATCACGCCCCGGGCCTGCGCGGCCGCGAAGATCTCGTTGCCGTGGAGCGCGAGCAGCGCCTTGTTGGCCGTGACCACG
>JBBRRW010000352.1:0-2697 GCA_038245975.1 Burkholderiales bacterium | reverse complement strand
GCTGCTGATCGTCGAGGACGACAACGACATCCGCCAGCTGGTCGCGGAACTGCTCGGTCGCGAAGGCTTTCACGTCGAGGTCGCGAGCGACGGCGCGACGATGGACGACGTGCTTGCGCGCCTGCGGCCCGACCTCGTCGTGCTCGACCTGATGCTGCCGCGCGAGGACGCCCTGTCGATCTGCCGTCGACTGCGCGCCGCGCATCGCATGCCGATCCTGATCCTCAGCGCCAAGAGCGACGAGGTCGATCGCGTCATCGGCCTCGAGATGGGTGCGGACGACTATCTGGTCAAGCCGTTCGGATCGCGTGAACTGGTCGCCCGCGTCCGCGCACTGCTGCACCGTGGGCGGTCGACCGCGGGCGACGTACCCGAGCGGCGCTTCGCGTTCGACCGTTTCATCATCGACGTCGACGCGCGGCAACTGGTCGACAGCGACGCGCGGCCCGTCGCGCTGACCAGCGCCGAGTTCGACCTGCTCGCGTGCTTCGTCCAGCAACCGCGACGCGTGCTGAGCCGCGACCAGATCCTCGACTGGACCCGCGGCCGATCGGCCGCACCCTTCGATCGCACCGTCGACATGCTGACTTCGCGATTGCGTCGCAAGCTCGAGTCCGCGAGCCGGGGATCCAATCTCATCAGCACCACGCGCAATCGTGGCTACCTGCCGACGGTACAGGTCCGGCCGGCGTCGTGATGCCGCGCCTGAGCTTCGCGACGCGGATCGGGCTGATCGTCGTCAGCAGCGTGGCCGCCGTCTGGTTGGGCGGGGTCGCTCTCTTCTTCGTGTCGCAGTCGCACGGCGCCGACGGCGCGCAGCCGCTACCGACCCAGATCGTCGCGATCGTCGACCTGGTCGAACGCACACCGCCCGCGGGACAGCAGGCGGTCCTCGATGCGATCACGTCCGATACGCTGAGGGCGCGCGTCGAGACGGGCGTGCAACTCGGGGCGTTGTCGAACCGACCCTACCTGCGTCTCGGCGAGCGCCACGCTGGAACGCTACCTGGCGGTGCTCGGCGGTCGTCGGCTGAGCGTCACGCTGCCCGAGGGGTCGCCGCGCTGGCGCTGGCTGTCGGCGCTGAAACCTGACGTGCTCGAATTCCGCATCGCGCTCGCGCCGGCCAGACCCTGGTCGCCGCGTTCCATCGCCTGCAGACCCGACTCGCGCATCTGATGAAGGCCCGCATGGCGATGCTCGGCGGCATCTCGCACGACGTGCGCACCTTCGCGACGCGACTGCGCCTGCGGGTCGATGCCATCGCCGATGTCGAGCAGCGCCAGCGCGCGGTGGCTGATATCGCCGACATGATTCGCCTGCTCGACGATGCACTGCTGGCCGGCCGCGCGGGTGTGGGCGAGCTGACCGCGGAGCTGGTCGAGGTCGACGACGTGGTGCGCGACGACGTGGACGATCGCGCGCTCGACGGTGGGACGCTCACGTTGAACATCGAACCGGGCGGCGCCGGCGCGACGGTGCTCGGCGATCGACTGGCGGTCCGGCGCATCGTCTCCAACCTGCTCGACAACGAGTTGAAGCATGGCCGGCGCGTCGAGGTCGGCCTCGGCTGCGTGGACGCGACGGTGACGCTCACCGTGGACGACGACGGGCCCGGCATCCGGTGCGACCAGCGCGAACTGTTGCTGGAGCCTTTCGTGCGGCTCGAGTCGTCGAGGAACCGGCGTACCGGCGTACCGGGCTCGGACTCGCGATCGTGCGCAACCTGGTCGAGGCGCAGGGGGGGCGGTCGGTATTTCGGACGGGCCGCCGGGCGGTGCGCGATTGACGGTGACCCTGCCGGTCTTCGTGTCGTAGGGCGCGGCGCAATCGCGGCGCCTCGTTCGGGTCATCGCTGGTGTCGAGCAACGGCGGCATCGATGACCGGGTGGTGCGACCGACAGGAATCGAACCTGTATCCCGAGCTTCGGAGGCTCGTATCCTATCCGTTGGACGACGGTCGCATTGCGCTGCATATCGCGCTGCACAGCGGCCCGGCGGCAGCGTGTTCACGCCCGGGTGGCGGTGTGTATGCCGAACTGGACCTGCCGTTCGTTGCGAGCCGCGAGGATAGCGTCTTTGCCCCGGAGCGTCCACGCGGATGCTCGAGGCGGTCACTGGCAGGACTGCGCGTCGCTGGCCGGGCGCGTCGATGCGAGGTCCTGTTCACGTATAATTTGGTCGTTTTGCGCGCGGCACCCCTGCGACGCACGTCCCCGAACAGCACGCGTCCACCCTCCCGAAAAGCAGCCGCTCGCGATCATCACGGCCCGACCGTGACGAGGCGAGCCGCCAGGAAACCCAATGAGCGACCAGCATCAAAACTCCCTGATCAAGACGCCGAAGCAGTTGATCGTCACCGTCGTAGCGGCATTCATCGTACCGATCGTGATCATCGTGCTGCTCGTCAGCTACGTCACGTCGAGCCGCAAGGTCGGCGCGGGCAGCGAAGGGACGGGCGCTCAGGCGACGGCCGAGCGCATCGCGCCCGTGGCCCGGTTCGAACTGGTCGATGCCAATGCCCCGCGCGAACTGAAGGCGGGCAAGGACGTCTACGGCGCGGTCTGCACGACCTGCCACGGCGGCGGCATCGCGGGCGCACCCAAGTTCGGTGACGTGGCCGCATGGGGCCCGCGCATCGCGCAGGGCGCGGCGACGCTGTACGACCACGCGATCAAGGGCTATCAGGGCAAGGCGGG
>JBBRRW010000351.1:0-2709 GCA_038245975.1 Burkholderiales bacterium | reverse complement strand
CGCTCAGTGCCTGGTCGTTGGCGATCGCCGGCGCCTTCTGGTGGCGCGGCGCGACGCTCGTGCTGCCGTTCGCCGGCATCGAGATCCTCGCCGTCGGCATCGCGCTCTACGTCTACGCCCGCCACGCCGCCGATCGCGAGCTCATGACACTCGAGCCCGGCCGCCTCACCGTCGAATGCACGGTCGGCATGCGCACCGACCACGTCGCCTTCGCGCCGGGCTGGGTCCGCATCGAGCCGCAGCACGGCGACCGGTCGCTGATCGAGCTGTCCGGCCAAGGCCAGCGCATCTCGATCGGCCGCTTCGTGCGCCCCGAGCTGCGCCGCGCGCTGGCCGACGAGCTGCGGACGTCGCTCGGGCGCTGCGGCGCGATCCGGCGCACGCCAGAACGGTCGGCGACTGCGCCGTCGGCGACCTCACCAACAACGATTTGACGTGGCAATGACGATGATGACGACGAGAGCCCTTTCGCGCCTGACCGGCGGCCTGCTCATGACGCTCGCCACGCTGCCGGCCTGGGCCGTCAGCGACCTGGCCGGAGGCCCGGCGGTGAACCAGATCGACCTGCAGCCGCCCGGGACGCAGATCGCCATCGACCAGATCTGGCTGCACAACTTCATGCTCGTCATCTGCACGGTGATCTTCGTCGCCGTGTTCGGCGTGATGTTCTATTCGATCGTCAAGCACCGCAAGTCCAAGGGTGCACGTGCGGCCAACTTCCACGAGAGCACGACGGTCGAGATCGCCTGGACGATCGTGCCGTTCGTCATCGTCATCCTGATGGCGCTGCCGGCGACGCGCGTCGTTGTCGCGATGAAGGACACGAGCTCGGCCGACCTCACGATCAAGGCGACCGGCATCCAGTGGAAGTGGGGCTACGACTACCTGAAGGGCGAAGGTGAAGGCATCGGCTTCGTCTCCACGCTCGACACGACGCAGCGCGAGATGTCGGAGAACGGCAAGCCGCAGGGCGACGACTACCTGCTCAAGGTCGACAACCCGCTGGTGGTGCCGGTCGACAGGAAGGTGCGCATCATCACGACCGCCAACGACGTGATCCACGCCTTCTACGTGCCCTCGCTCGGCGTCCAGGAGACGGCGCTGCCGGGCTTCGTGCGCGACACGTGGTTTCGTGCGACCAAGGTCGGCAGCTACTACGGCCAGTGCTCGCAGCTCTGCGGCAAGGAGCACTCGTACATGCCGATCCACGTGAAGGTGCTGTCGCAGGTCGACTACACCGCCTGGGTCGACGGCAAGAAGAAGGAAGCGGCGGCCAAGGCCGACGATCCGGCCAAGGTCTGGGACCTCGCCGGCCTGCAGGCGCGGGGCGAGCAGATCTACGCCGCCAACTGCCAGGTCTGCCACCAGCCCAACGGCAAGGGCGGCGGCGCGATCAAGCCGCTCGACGGCTCGGCGACGGTGCTCGACGCCGACAAGACCAAGCAGATCCACGTGCTGCTCAACGGCCAGAACAACGGCGCGATGCCGGCGTGGAAGCAGCTGTCCGACACCGAGCTCGCTGCCGTGATCACGTTCACCAAGAACCACTGGTCGAATGCCACCGGCCAGATCGTGCAGCCGACCGAAGTCGCCGCTGCCCGCAAGTAAGTCAAGACATCCAGAGGACATCCACGCCATGAGCGCAGTAATCGGACAAGGCGGCCACGGCGGCCACGCCCACGCAGGCGATCACAACCACGACGACCATCACGACCACGGCGCGCCGCACGGCTGGCGCCGCTGGGTCTACGCGACGAACCACAAGGACATCGGCACGATGTATCTGGTGTTCTCGTTCACGATGTTTATGGTGGGCGGCGTGCTGGCGCTGGCGATCCGCGCCGAGCTGTTCCAGCCCGGACTGCAGTTCATGCATCCGCAGTTCTTCAACCAGCTCACCACGATGCACGGCCTCATCATGGTCTTCGGCGCGATCATGCCGGCCTTCGTCGGCTTCGCGAACTGGATGATCCCGCTGCAGATCGGCGCGCCCGACATGGCGTTCGCGCGCATGAACAACCTCAGCTTCTGGCTGCTGATCCCGGCCGCGCTGATGATCGTCGGCTCCTTCTTCATGCCGGGCGGCGCGCCCGCTGCGGGCTGGACGCTCTACGCGCCGCTGACGCTGCAGATGGGCCCGTCGATGGACGCCGGCATCTTTGCGTTGCACATCCTCGGCGCGAGCTCGATCATGGGCTCGATCAACATCATCGTCACCGTGCTCAACATGCGCGCGCCCGGCATGACGCTGATGAAGATGCCGCTCTTCTGCTGGACCTGGCTGATCACCGCCTACCTGCTGATCGCCGTGATGCCGGTGCTCGCCGGCGCGATCACGATGACGCTCACGGACCGCCACTTCGGCACGAGCTTCTTCAACCCCGCGGGCGGCGGCGACCCGGTGATGTACGAGCACATCTTCTGGTTCTTCGGCCACCCGGAGGTCTACATCATGATCCTGCCGGCGTTCGGGATCATCAGCGCGATCATCCCGGCGTTCGCCCGCAAGCGCCTGTTCGGCTACACGTCGATGGTGTATGCGACGGCGTCGATCGCGATCCTCTCGTTCATCGTCTGGGCGCACCACATGTTCACGCAGGGCATGCCCGTGACGGGCCAGCTCTTCTTCATGTACGCGACGATGCTGATCGCCGTGCCGACCGGCGTGAAGGTCTTCAACTGGATCGCGACGATGTGGCGCGGCTCGAT
>JBBRRW010000350.1:0-2711 GCA_038245975.1 Burkholderiales bacterium | reverse complement strand
TCGGTCTGGTAGTTGTTGACGTCCATGCTGCCGGCCGCGATCTCGTGCAGGTGCGGCTTCCAGAAGTGCGTGCGCGCCTTCTCGATCAGCGTGACGTGCGCCTTGCGATGCTTGCCGAGCGTGTCGCCGAGCCGCGTCGCGAGCTCGAGGCCGCCGGCACCACCGCCGACGATGACGATGCGGTGGAGTCCGTCGCGGGCATCCTCATCGGTCAGTCGGTCGCGGGCGACGGTCATGGGCGCGCCTAGGCTCCGAGCGCGACCGGCTCGGTCTCGGTCTTCGCGTCGAGCACCAGCTCGGGCTCGTCCGCTTCAGCGTCGGTCTCGCGATTGAGCACGCGCGTCATCCGCTCGCTGTCGAGCTCGCCGCACCACTTGCCGACGACGACCGTGGCGACGCCGTTGCCGACCAGGTTGGTCAGCGCCCGGGCTTCCGACATGAAGCGGTCGATACCGAGGATCAGCGCGAGGCCCGCGACCGGCACGTGGCCCACGGCCGACAGCGTCGCGGCCAGCACGATGAAGCCGCTGCCGGTCACGCCTGCCGCGCCCTTGGAGGTCAGCAGCAGCACGCCGAGCAGCGTCAGCTCCTGCGTCAGCGTCATCGGCGTGTTGGTGGCCTGCGCGACAAACACGGCGGCCATCGTCAGGTAGATCGACGTGCCGTCGAGGTTGAACGAGTAGCCGGTGGGGATCACCAGGCCGACGGTGGACTTGCGTACGCCCAGGTTCTCCATCTTGGCCATCATCCGCGGCAGCACGGTCTCGGACGACGACGTGCCGAGCACGATCAGCAGCTCTTCCTTGATGTAGCGGATGAACTTGAAGATCGAGAAGCCGTGATACCACGCGATCGATCCGAGCACGACGATGATGAACACCAGGCAGGTCGCGTAGAAGGTCGCCATCAGGGCGCCGAGCTGCAGCAGCGACGCGACGCCGTACTTGCCGATCGTGAAGGCCATCGCGCCGAACGCGCCGATGGGCGCGACCCGCATGATGTAGCCGACGATCGCGAACAGCACGTGCGAGACCTTCTCGATCAGGTCGAACACCAGCGTGCCGCGCCCACCGAACTTGTGCAGCGCGAAGCCGAACAGCACGGCGAACAGCAGCACCTGCAGGATCTCGCCCTTCGCGAACGCGTCGACCACCGTGTCGGGGATCACGTGCAGGATGAAGTCCGTCGTGCTGCCGAGCGCGCCGGCCTTCGTGAAGTTGGCCAGCGCCTTGGTATCGAGCGACGCCGGGTCGATGTTCATCCCGACACCGGGCTTGACGGTGTTGATGATCACGAGACCGATGAGCAGCGCGATCGAGCTGACGACCTCGAAGTACAGCAGCGCGTAGCCGCCGGTCTTGCCGACCTTCTTCATGTCCTCCATGCCGGCGATGCCGAGCACGACGGTGCAGAAGATGATCGGGGCGATGATCATCTTGATCAGCTTGATGAACCCGTCGCCGAGCGGCTTCATCGATTCGCCGGTCGACGGGTACAAGTGGCCGAGCAGCACGCCGATGACGATGGCGACGATGACCTGGAAGTACAGCGATTGGTAGAGCGGCTTCCTGACGGGTGCCGGTGCGTGATCCTGATCCATCGACGTCTCCTCGTTCGGGTCGCTCGCAGCGAGCGTACCGCGGCAGTCTATCGCGGCACGCCGCCGGGCAAGGTGCCGCTGCGCTCCGGCTTCAGTCGTCCAGCGCGTCGCGGACCGCCGCGATGAACGCCTCGGCCTGGTCGGCATGCAGCCAGTGGCCCGCGTCGGCGATCGTCACGAAGCGCGCCGCCGGAAAGAGCGAGAGGAACAGCGGGCGATCGTCCGCCGAGATGTAGTCGGAGCGTGCCCCGTCGATCACCGTCACCGGCCCTTCGTAGCGCAGCGTCTTCAACGCGTCAGGAAACGCGCCGAGCTCGTGCATGGCCGCGCTCAGCGCCATCAGGTTGATGCGCCAGTCGTACTGCTCGCCCTGGCGGACCAGGTTGGTCATCAGGAAGCCCACCGTCCGGTCGTCGGGGATGGTCTGCAGCAGCATGCGGCGGATCTCGTCGCGGCCGCTGGCATGGACCGCGTCGACACCGCGCATCGCCTGCGTGTACGACGAGAAGCGGTCGCCGTACGACACCGGCGCGATGTCGACCACGATCAGCCGGCCGACCCTGGGCGCGTCGGTGAGCGCGAGCGTCATGGCCACCTTGCCACCCATGCTGTGGCCGAGGACCGAGGGCCGATCGAGGTCGAGACGGTCGATCAGCGCGGCGACGTCCTCGGCCATCTCGGCGTACGACATGGTCGCGGTCCACGGCGAGCCGCCGTGGTTGCGCAAGTCGACCGACAGCACGCGATGGTGGTCCGACAACGCCTTCGCGATGCGACGCCAGTTCGAACTGGAGCCGTACAGGCCGTGGAGCAGCAGCAGCGGCGGTCCCGTACCGACGTCTTCGAAGGCGAGCGCGACGGTCATGGAAAGGCCTGTTCGGTCGAGTGGAAGGGCGCTCGCGGCAGTCCGGCGTCGAGCACCGATCCCGCGCGTGCGGTGCGTACGGTACCGAATGCTGCGGTATTCGTCGACGCGGCGATGCTCTCGCCCCGGATTCGGCACAGGTTTTATCTGAGCACTTTCGAGTTTCGACGCCGCGTCGAATCTTGCTCGGAGCGCGATACGCCCAATGCCGCGCAAGTTCGATGGTCAGCCGAACGCCGACAGGGA
>JBBRRW010000349.1:0-2741 GCA_038245975.1 Burkholderiales bacterium | reverse complement strand
CGGCATGTTCTGCTCCTTGGCCTTGTCGATGGCCAGCCGCAGTCGCGGATTGGTGCCGATGTCGCCGCCGCCGAGCCGCGCGGCCACGGTGATCTCCTTGATCAGCCGCGTCCAGATGCGTCCCCGTTTCTCATCCTGGCGACCTTTGCGGTGCTGGATGTTCGCCCACTTCGAATGTCCCGCCATGCTGATTCTTCTTCTGGGGCGCGCAACGTGCGCGATGCGCGCCGTGTGTTGATCTGGATGCCTGCGAGCGGCAGGTCTTGTGCCGTCCGTCGTGCACGGACCTTGAGCCCGGCCTTTAGAATCGCACGTCCCGCGCCTTTTACCGAAGGATGCAGCGACGGGTCGGCGATCGGTCGGCCCGGTGCGTGCCCGGTTTCAAGGGTGCGGATTTTATCACGCAAGACTTTGCGATCCGGTCGCACCGTGCAGTCGACCGGGCGCGCGGCCTCCACCAAAAGGATCTGTCGATCATGCTTGAAGCGCTTCCCATCGCGGTCGTCGAAGCAGCTGCTCCCGACGACGCCGGCCCCTGCGGCATCCTTCCCGCGATGGCCAACCGGCACGGGCTGATCACCGGCGCGACCGGGACCGGCAAGACCGTGACGTTGCAGCTGCTCGCCGAACGGTTCTCGAAGCTCGGCGTGCCCGTCTTCGCGGCCGACGTGAAAGGCGACCTCTCCGGCATCGCCAAGGCCGGACAGTCGTCGGCCAAGTTCGACGCGCGCTTGAAGAGCCTGTCGCTCGAGGCGCCCGCGTTCGCGGCGTGCACGGTCACGTTCTGGGACGTGTTCGGCACGAAGGGGCATCCGCTGCGCGCCACGGTGTCCGACATGGGGCCGCTGCTCCTCGCGCGGATGTTGAACCTCAACGACACCCAGGAAGGCGTGCTCAACCTGGTCTTCAAGATCGCCGACGACAACGGTCTGCTGCTGCTCGACACGAAGGACCTGCGGGCGATGCTGCAGTACGTCGGCGACAACGCGTCGACCTTCCAGACCCAGTACGGCAACGTCTCGGCCGCGTCGATCGGCGCGATTCAGCGCGGGCTGCAGGCCATCGAGACGCAGGGCGCCGATCGCTTCTTCGGCGAGCCGATGCTGAACCTCGACGACCTGATGCAGACCGACGAGAAGGGTCACGGCATCGTCAACATCCTCGTCGCCGACCAGCTGATGAACGCGCCGAAGCTGTACGCCACATTCCTGCTGTGGCTGCTGTCGGAACTGTTCGAGAAGCTGCCCGAGATCGGCGACCCCGACAAGCCGAAGCTGGTCTTCTTCTTCGACGAGGCGCACCTTCTGTTCACGGATGCGCCCAAGCCTCTCCTCGACAAGATCGAACAGGTGGTGCGGCTGGTGCGATCGAAGGGCGTCGGCATCTACTTCGTCACGCAGAACCCGCTCGACGTGCCCGACACCGTCCTCGGGCAACTCGGCAACCGCGTGCAGCACGCGTTGCGCGCGTTCACGCCGCGCGACCAGAAGGCCGTCAAGGCCGCGGCGACGACGATGCGACCCAACCCCGGCCTCGACCTCGAGGCGGTCATCACCGAGCTCGGCGTCGGCGAGGCACTGGTGTCCTTCCTCGACGAGAAGGGCCGACCGCTGCCGACCCAGCGCACGCAGGTGATGCCGCCGGGTGGCCAGATCGGCGCGATCGACGACGCGGAGCGCAAGGCCCTGCTCGCCGCGTCGATCGTTGCCGGCGTCTACGAGAAGGCAGTGGATCGCGAGTCGGCCTACGAGATCATCCGCGGCCGTGTCGCGATGTCGGCGGCACCGGCACCGACCACTGGCCCGGCCCAGCCGAGGACGCCGACGCTGCCCGTGCCCACCGTCACGGCACCCGCGCAGGCCGAAGGCGGCGGACTGTGGGGCAGCGTCAGCGGCGTGCTGTTCGGTACCACCGGTCCGCGGGGCGGCAAGCACGAAGGGATGGTGGACTCGATGGCCCGCAGCGCCGCGCGGACGGTCGGGTCGTCGGTGGCGCGCGAGATCGTGCGGGGTGTCCTCGGATCCATCCTCAAGCGTCGCTGATCCGGTCCAGAGTGTGACGGTTGGTAACATCGGTCAACTCTGGGGGGGTAGTCTCGTTCGAAGAGCATCGCGTTCAATCGAGATCATCATGAATGTCATCGCCCGCACTGCAACCGTCATCGCGGCGTTCAGCCTGCTGGCCGGCGCGATGGCGGCGCAAGCCGATGTCCCGGGCCGGGTCGGGCGCATCGCGTTCATGGACGGCGACGTGCAGGCCTACTCGGAGACCGATCCCCAGTGGAAGGTCGCGTACGTCAATCAGCCGATCACGTCGCGCAACTCGGTCTTCGTCGGCGATGCCGGGCGTGCCGAGATCAGCGTGGGTTCGACCACGCTCGCGATGGACGCCGGCTCGCAGGTCGATATCCAGCAGCTCGACGACAACACCTTCGACGCCAGCGTGGTCCGTGGGCGCGTGTCGGTCCGCGTGCGGCGTCTCGATCCGAACGACGTCTACAACGTGGCGGTACCGGGCGCCGAATTTGCGCTGCTGCGGCCGGGCCGCTATCGCATCGACGCGTTGCCGTCGGGCAGCGGTATCACCGTGTTCGACGGGCTGGCGAGCGTGGAGGGCGATCGCGGCCCGGTGCGGATCGAGGCCAACAGCGGGCTGCGGATCGCCGGCAACCGGTCGGATCCGCATGCGGCGCCGCAACTCCTGTCCGCGGCCCCGGTGTCGGTCGCGCTGGACGACTGGGT
>JBBRRW010000348.1:0-2815 GCA_038245975.1 Burkholderiales bacterium | reverse complement strand
GCGCAGGTCCTGTACGCGGTCTTCGAGCAGCTGCACGTTCAGCGCGTTGTGCTCGAAGGAATGCTGTTGAAGCCGAGCATGGTGCTGCCGGGGCTGGGCTCCAGCCACCAGGACAGCGTGGACGAGGTGGCCGACGCCACCGTGACGGGCCTGCTGCGCGCCGTGCCCGCGGCGGTGCCGGGCGTCGCGTTCCTGTCCGGCGGCCAGAGCCCCGAGCTGGCTTCCGCGCGGCTGAATGCGATGAACCGGCGCTTCAAGTCGCGCCTGCCCTGGGCGCTGACGTTTTCGTTCTCGCGCGCGATCCAGCAGCCGGCGCT
Source organism: Burkholderiales bacterium (assembly GCA_038245975.1). Lineage (GTDB taxonomy): Bacteria > Pseudomonadota > Gammaproteobacteria > Burkholderiales > Burkholderiaceae_D > CAHJXF01. Next base: position 2,498 of record JBBRRW010000348.1, on the reverse strand, counting down.
CGACATCTGGCGCGGCGAGACCGGCAACGCGCAGCAAGCGCAGCAAGCGCTGCAGCACCGCGCGGCCAGCAACCGCGCCGCACGGCAAGGCGAATACTCGGCCGCGATGGACGGTCCGGGCAAGAGCAAGGCACAGGCCTGAAGCCGGGACCAAGCCGATGCCGCGAGAGAGAGGATCTCGACGCCTTTCGAGCCGGGTTTAGGTCCGCTCCCCACGCGACGAGCGCGCACCCGGGCCGACGAGCGCCAGCGCATGCTGCGCGATCATCAGTTCCTCGTCGGTGGCGATGACCCAGACCGATACGCCGCTGTCCGCGGTGGAAATGCGCGGCCCGCCCGAGGCATTCGCGGCCCCGTCGAGCTTCACGCCCAGCGAGGCCAGCTTGGCGCACGAGGCCGCGCGCAGCGGCGCGGAGTTCTCGCCGATGCCGGCGGTGAAGACCAGGGCATCCAGACCGCCGAGCACGGCGGTGTAGGCGCCGATGTACTTCGTCATCGCATAGACGAACTGCTCGATCGCCGCGCCTGCCCGCGGATCGGAGCTCTCCTGCAGTACCCGCATGTCGCCGCTGATGCCCGACAGGCCGAGCATGCCGGATCGTTCGTAGAGCATCTTCTCGAGCGAGACGTCGTCGAAGCGCTTGCTGCGCAGCAGGTAGAACAGCGCGCCCGGCGGCACATCGCCCGAGCGCGTCGCCATCGGCAGGCCGGACAGGCCGGCAAAGCCCATCGTCGTCTCGACGCTGCGGCCGTCGAGCATCGCGCACAGGCTGGCCCCGCCGCCGAGGTGTGCGACGATCACGCGCCGCGCCTCTGCGGTGTAATTGGGCACTTGGCGGCTGATGTAATCGTAGGAGATGCCGTGGTAGCCCCAGTGGCGCACCCCGGCATCGCGCACGTCTTTCGGAAGCGCATAAGTCTGGGCCACCTCGGGCATCGTGCGATGGAACGAGGTGTCGAAGCAGGCCACCTGCGGCAGCCTCGGGAATGCCTCGGCGAAGGCGCGGGCGCCGGCGACGTTGATGGCCTGATGCGACGGCTCCATCGTCGCCAGCGAGTCGAGGTAGTCGAGGACGTCGCCATCGATCAGGACGGGCGCATCGAAGCGCATCCCTCCGAGCAAGACGCGATGGCCGGCCGCAACGATCTTCGTATCGGCCAGATTCGTCTGCAGCCAGCGGATGACGTATTGCAGCGCTGCTGCGTGGTCGATCGCGTGGCCGTCTCCCCACTCGTGCGTGTCCAGCGACTTGCCGGCCCCGTCGTTCACAGCGAAGTGCGGATCGCGCTGCATGCTGTCGATGCGGCCCACGCGAAGCGCAGACAACGTCGCCCCGACCTCCAGGGTGTAGGCGGCGAACTTGAGGCTGGTGGAGCCGGCATTGAAGACGACGATGACTTCGTTCACCGTCTAATCCTTCTCGTGCTCAGGTATTCCCGCATCACCGTCGTCGAAGTCGCCTTGCGCCGCAATGCCCCCCGACGCGGTGGGCTTGCCCCTCAGGATCCATTCGAAGGCAACACCGATCGCCGCGCCGAGCAGCGGACCGGCGACATAGATCCACGCCGTACCGAAGTCGCCGCGTACCAGATCGGGCCCCAGCGATCGCGCCGGATTCATCGACGCCCCACTGATCGGTGCCGCCCAGATCCCCGCCAGTGCGATATACCCGCCCACGGCGATGGCGCCGTTGGCGCCGATGTTGCGCGCCCCGGTCGCCGTGCCCAGGATGGTGTTCGTCAATCCCGCCGTCAGGACCACTTCCATCGCCAGGGCTTGCATGCCGCTCATACCCTGGCCCGGTACGGTCGCGCCCAGCGAGCCGACCAACCCGAACAAGGTCCGCAGGAAGAGCGCGGCGGCGATGGCGCCGATCATCTGCGCGACGATGTAGCCCGGCACCCGGCGCCAGGGAAAGTTGCGCCGCAAGGCGAACGCCAGGGTAACGGCCGGGTTGAGGTGGGCACCGCTGACGGTGCCCATGAAGTAGATGATCGCCATCACCATCAACCCGGGCGCAACCACGAGCAGGCCCAGGCCGACGGCGCCGCCGCTCTCCGCGGCGACCACGCCGCCGCCGGCGGCTACGAGGACCAGCAGAAAAGTGCCCCAGGCTTCGGCAAACAGGCGACGCCACTCGTGCTTGCGATCGAGGAAGTCGGGAACCGTCTGCTGCTGAAGCATGAACAGCTTCTGCGTGGTGACGGGGTCGATGACCTCATGCGGCCCCCGGTGCGCGACGGCGTGTTTTCGTCCGGCGAGTGGCGCAGTCCGCGCCGGTTCATCGGGGCGAGTCATCCCGACGACTCTCCCGTTGCGCCTTCTCCAGCTCTTCGACGGCTCGAACGTCCTCGCGTCCCAGTTCCTCGTAGAGCTTGTGCACGCGCTCGACCAGCTGTGGCGTGAGATCGGCCGACGGGCTGACCTCGGGTCCGGGCTTCGGCTCGGCTTTGCGCGTGGCGTCCCGCTCGGTGTGGTCATCTGGGCCGGCCTTTGG
>JBBRRW010000347.1:0-2839 GCA_038245975.1 Burkholderiales bacterium | reverse complement strand
CCGTCGACGCCGGGGTACTGCAACAGCACCGCGAAGCAGTCGCGCACCGCGTCCGCCGACGGTACGCCGGTCACGACGTCGATGCCCAGCGGCTCGGCACGCGTGCGCACGACCGCGAGGGTCTGCGGCAGCACGTCGTCGGCCACGAAGAAGCGGGGCGTCGATTGACCCGGCTTGCTCTTGCCGACGCGCTGGCACAAGGTCATCGCCTCGGCCGCGGCCGTCGCCTCGTCGAGCATCGAAGCGTTGGCGATGTCCATCGCGGTGAGTTCGGACACCATCGTCTGGAAATTGATGATGGCCTCGAGCCGGCCCTGGGAGATCTCGGGCTGGTACGGCGTGTAGGCCGTGTACCAGGCCGGACTCTCGAGCACGTTGCGCAGGATCACGCCCGGCGTGAAACACCCGTAGTAGCCCTGGCCGATGAACGAGCGGAACACCTGGTTGCGCGCGGCGAGGGCCGCGAGCCGTTCGAGCGCCTCGGCCTCGGGCAACGCGTCGGGCAGGTCCATCGCGCCGGCGCCGGTCGCCGGACGGCGGATCGCCGCCGGCACGATCGCATCAATCAGGTCTTTCCGCGAGGCGTAGCCCAGCACCTCGAGCATGGCGAACTGGTCGGCGTCCGACGGGCCGATGTGCCGTGCGACGAAGGCGTCGCGTCGTTCGAGTTCGACGAGCGACTGCCGCGCAGGTGCAGCGGTCGGGTCGGAGAGGGCGGTGGCGAGCGAAGGATCGGTAACCGTGTTCATGCGGCGCTTTGACGAAGGATCGGGAAGGGGGTGCGGACGGCGACTCAGGACTTGATCAGCGCGGCGTAGGCGGCGTCGTCCATCAGCGCGTCGATGTCCGCGGCGTTGTCCGGCTTGATGCGGAGGAACCAGCCTTCGTTCATCGGATCGGTGTTGACCTTCGCCGGGTCGTCGGGCAGCGCCTGGTTGACCGCGACCACGGTGCCGGCCAGCGGCATCTTCACGTCGGCCGCCGCTTTCACCGATTCGACGACGCAGGCGGCATCGCCCTTCGCGAACTGCGTGCCGACCGCCGGCATCTCGATGAACACGATGTCGCCGAGCGCGTCCTGCGCGTGATCGGTGATGCCGATGGTCGCGGTTCCGTCAGCCTCGGTACGGACCCATTCGTGGTCCTCGGTGTAGTGCAGTGCGCTCATGGGCATCCTTCGATGATCGATCGGTCGGGGACGGTGATCGGGTGCCCGGTCAACCGCGGTAGTAGTGATTGGGAACGAAAGGCGTCGCCGCGACCTGCATGGCCACGGGCTTGCCGCGGACCATCGCCGCGACTGCGGTGCCGACCGCCGCGTGGCTGGGCGGGACATATCCGAGCGCGACCGCGCGCTGCGCGGTCGGGCCGAAGGTGCCGCTGGTCACGCGGCCGATCTCGTTCCCTTCGGCGTCGACGAGGACGCTGCCTTCGCGGACCGGCGTGCGGTCGATGCCGACCAGGCCGACGCGCTTCTTCGCGATGGCGTCCCTGGACCCGCTGTCCTTCAGGGCCGCGAGCTGCGCGAGGATCTTCCTGTCGCCGGGAAAGCCGCCGGGCCGCGTGCCGTCGGCGCGGCGCGCCTTCGACAGCGCCCACACGAGGCTGCCCTCGACGGGCGTCGTGTCGGTATCGATGTCGTTGCCGTAGAGGCACAGCCCCGCCTCGAGACGCAGCGAGTCGCGGGCGCCGAGGCCGACGGGCTCGACCTCGGGCTGCAGCAGCAGCAGGCGCGCGAGCTGCTCGGCATGGCGGTTCTCGATCGAGATCTCGAATCCGTCCTCGCCGGTGTAGCCGGACCGCGTGACGAAGCACGGCATGCCCCCGATCGCGATCTGGCGCGCCGTCATGAAGATCCAGGTGCCGAAGTCGACCTCGGGGCACAGGCGGGTCATCACGTTGATCGCTTCGGGGCCCTGCAGCGCGAGCAACGCGTGGTCGTCGAGCTCGATGGTGTCGCAACCGGGCTTGCCCGGTCCGCCGAGTTCGGCACGCACGTGGGCGGTGTCCTGCACCTTGCAGGCGGCGTTGACGACGACGAAGAGATAGCCGCCGCAGTGCGTGACCATCAGGTCGTCGAGGATGCCGCCGGCGCCGTCGGTGAACAGCGCATAGCGCTGCTGATGCAGCGTCAGACCCATGATGTCCATCGGCACCAGCAGCTCGAGTGCTTCGGCGGCGCTCGGGCCGACGAGTTTCAACTGGCCCATGTGCGAAACGTCGAACAGGCCGGCCGCAACCCGCGTGTGCTGGTGTTCCTGGAGCACGCCCTTCGGATACTGGACCGGCATCTCGTAGCCGGCGAAAGAGACCATGCGTGCGCCCAGTTCGACGTGCAGCGCATGCAGTGCCGTATTCAGCAGGGGAACGGCGGTGGCCGGTTCGTGCGTGGGGGACAACGGGGAGGTGGATGTCATGAGCTCTCGGCGGACGAATGGGAACGGCGAAAAGCGGAGCCTATCCCTCTGTCCTTTTACCTGAGAGATTGCGACAGGTCCTGCCGCGTGCCCCTTCGGTGGATGCGCGACCCGGCAGCCTCGCCGGGCGTCATCGCTCTCCAGATTGGTACGACCGTACGACCAGTTTCTGAAGCTTCGCAAGACGGACGAAGCCTGTGCCTGAGCGGTTACGGGGGTTGCGCCTTCGGCGGTTTCCGGTCTGCATGCGCATTTTCGGAAACGCTCTCTTGATTGACTTGACGATTGTACCGACAGACGGGTGCGCCGCCAAACCGCCCGTGGATCAGGGCTTGGGTTCCTCGAGGATTCGCACGCCGCCGTCGCTCGTGAACAGGATGTTGGTCATCGAGCCGGGCTCGTTGCCGGTCGTGCGGGGCATG
>JBBRRW010000346.1:0-2883 GCA_038245975.1 Burkholderiales bacterium | reverse complement strand
TCGACCTTCATCTCCTCGGCGCCGTCATTGTCGCCCTGGCAGGTGCCCGCCGCATCGTGGCCGCCGCCGCCGTGGCTGAGCATCAACGTGCCGACGTCCACCGGGCAGCCGCGGTCGAAGATCGACTTGCCGACCGTGTACACCGTGTTGAGTTTGTCGCGGCCCCACATGACGTGCAGGCTGATGTCGCACTGCGGATACATCGCATACACGACGAAGCGGTTGCCGGCGTAGATCGTCGCCTCGTGGCGCAGGTCCAGCACGACGAGGTTGTGATGCACCTCGGCGACACGCTGGATCTGCGCGCGGAACAGTTCGTGCTGCGCGAAGAACAGGTCCACGCGCTCCTTGACGTCGGGCAGTGCCAGGATCTCCGCGATGCTCAGGTCGCGGCAGCAGTCGATCAGCATCATCATCAACTGGTAGTTGCTGACGCGGAATTCGCGGAAGCGGCCGAGGCCGGTGCGGGCATCCATCAGGAAGGAAAGCAGCTCCCAGCCTTTGGGTTCGAGCACGTCGTCGGCGCTGAAGCCGGCCGAGTCGGCCTTGTCCACCGCCTCCATCATCTCGGTGCTGACGCGCGGGAAGCGCGCCTCGCCGCCGTAGTAGTCGTACACCACGCGCGCCGCCGACTTGGCGTCAGGCTTCAGGATGTAGTTGGGCGTCGGCCTGCCGCTGTTGCGCACCGCCTCGCTGGCGTGATGATCGAAGCACAGCCCGCAGCCGGGCACATACGGCAGGTTGGTGATGATGTCGTTCGCGGTCACGGCGACCTTGCCGTCCTGCACGTCCTTCGGGTGCGCGAAGACGATCTCGCCCAGCCTGCCCATCTCTTTCAGCAGCACGGCGCAGACGAGGCCGTCCATGTCGCTGCGGGTAAGTAGTCGGTACTGCTTCGTTTCGGTGGTCATGCAGGTCTCCGTTGGCGTGGGCGTTCCTCAGAGGCCTATCGACCGAACCGGGACGACCTTGAGGCCGCATCGAAGGTTGCCGGCGGTCAGGGCGCGACGACGTCGCCGAGCGCCACGCCTTCGCGCCGCGGATCGGCGCCGCCGATCAGGCCGGGCGCACCGGCCACCGTCGCGCGACGGATCATGCCGAGCCCGCTCGACTGCGACGCGACCGACACCGTATGCCCCAACGCCCGCAGGCCGATCACCAGCGGATCGCTGGCGCCGTTGCTGGTTGCGTTGATATTCGGATGCTCGCCGCCGACGTTGGTGGTCGGGCTGTTGGCCGCACCGAAGTCGACCATCGCCACCGCCTGCTGCGGGTCGAGTCCCCAGTCCAGCGAACCGACCAGCGTCTTGACGACGTACCAGATGATCGAACTGCCGCCGGGCGACCCGGTTGCGAGTACGAAGTCGCCGCGCGTGCCGTTGGCGGCCGTCGCGAACACCAGCGTCGGCGCCATCGAACTGCGCGGACGCTTGTTGGCGGCCACGCGATTGGCGACCAGCACGCCGCTCGCGTCGGTGGGTGTCGCCGAGAAGTCGGTGAGCTGGTTGTTGAGGATGAAGCCGCGCGCGAAGTGGTACGAGCCGAAGCTGCTCTCGACGGTCGTCGTCATCGACAGGACGTTGCCGTAGCGGTCGGCGATCACCAGATGCGTCGTGCCGTGTTCCTCGACGGCCGTGACGCCTAGCGGGACCGCTCCGAGGTCACCGGGCACCGCGGTGCCGATGCTGCGCGTGGTGTTGATCAGCTGCGAGCGGGTCAGCAGGTAAGGCTTGTTGAGCAGCGTGTTGGCGCTGCCGCCGGGCAGCGGCACGAAGTCGGTGTCGGCGATGTACTTGTCGCGGTCGGCATAGGCCAGGCGCTCGGCTTCGGCGACCAGGTGCACGCCGAGCACGGTCGGCTTACCGCCGTTGCGATCGAGGGCGGTCGGCGCGTACTGCGCGATGGCGAAGTTCTCGAGGATGCCGAGGGCCGATGCGACCGTGATGCCGCCCGACGACGGCGGGCCCATGCCGCACACGAAATAGGTGCGGTAGGTCGTGCAGATCGGATCGCGGCGCTGGGCCCGGTAGGCGGACAGGTCGGCCAGCGTGGTCTTGCCGGTCGTGATGCCGCCGGTCGTGTCGTTGACCTTGTCGATGATCGCCTGTGCGATGTCGCCGGTATAGAACGCCGACGCGCCGTTGTTGCCGATGGCCGTGAACGTCGCGGCCAGCGCAGGGTTCTTCAGCACGGTGCCGGCGGCCTTGCCCGTTCCGTCCGCATTCAGGAAGTAGGCCTTGGCATCGGGGTCGCGTGACAGGTTCGTCACATCGGCGGCGATCGACGCGGCCATGCGCGGGCTGATGAAGAAACCGTTGGTGGCGATGTCGATGCCGGGCTGGAACAGGTCGCGCCACGGCAGGCGGCCATGGTCCTGATAGGCGAGTTCGAGCATGCGCAGTACGCCGGGCGTGCCGATCGAACGGCCGCTGAGCCGTGCAGTGGGGCGCGGCAGCGTCTGGTTGGTGACGTCGTCGATGTAGCGCAGGTAGTTGGCGGTGGCCGCGGCGGGCGCGGTCTCGCGACCGTCGTACGACTGCACGGTCTTCGTCGCCGCGTCGTAGTACAGCAGGAAGGCGCCGCCGCCGATGCCCGACGACTGCGGCTCGACGAGGTTCAGCGCCATCTGCGCGGCGACTCCCGCGTCGATCGCGGTGCCTCCCTTGGCGAGCACGTCGCACGCCACGCGCGACGAGATCGGATTGGCCGTCACGGCCATCACGGTCCGGGTGTAGGCCGGGTCTTTCGACGCGAAACCGGTCGCGATCTCGGGGCCGCTGGTCGGCGTGCCCGCGCCGGTCCCGGGAACCACCGTGCCCGAGCATTGCAGCGCCAGCGGCGCGACCGGCGGCGGACCGCCATCGTCCTTGCAGCCACCCAGGA
>JBBRRW010000345.1:0-2885 GCA_038245975.1 Burkholderiales bacterium | reverse complement strand
GCAGATCAAGGAGGCGCGCCTTTAGGTCCCACAGCGCCGCGTCGACCGCCGAGATCGCGCTGGCCGCGATGCCTGGCCGCCCGATGTTGCGGACGGCGACGATCATCGCCTCCCAGACCGCGCCAACGGCCATCGCATCGGTTCCTTCGACGACCTTCCGCAGCCGGCGGTCGATCAACTGCGCGGCCGAGGCGTCTGCGTACGTGTAGCCGAGCCCGAACTCGCGGCCGGCCGCGACTTCGACGATCACGATCGTCGTCGAGTCCCAGTCGAGCGTTCCGTCCGACTGGGGTTCCTCCGTCGGCACTGTATAGGCGGCCACGTGGAGCCGCTCGACGGGGAGTTCGACCCGCTGCGCGGTGGTCGCCACCGCTAGCTCCGCCCCGGCAGGAACTCCTTCAGCTTCGCCTTCAGCGACTGCTCGATGAAGGCGCGGCGGCCGGTATCGCCGCGGGCGACCGCGAGCACGAAGTGCCTGGCCTGCTCAAAGGTGATGTGCGGCGGCAGCGGCGGCACCTCGGGATCCGTGACCGCCTCGAGGATGGCGGGGCGGTCGGCGGCGAGCACCTCGTCCCAGGCGTCGCCGATCTCCTCCGGTGAGTCGACGCGGACTCCCTTCAGTCCCACCAGCTCCGCGTAGCGCGCGTAGGGAAAATCAGGAATGTCCTGCGAGGCCTCGAACTTCGGGTCACCCTCGAGCGCGCGCTGCTCCCAGGTCACCATGTTCAGATCGCGGTTGTTGAGGACGAGCACGATCAGGCGCGGGTCGCTCCAGCGCTGCCAGTACTTCGCGACCGTGATGAGCTCGTTTATCCCGTTCATCTGCATGGCGCCGTCGCCGACGAGGGCGATCGCCACACGGTCGGGATAGGCGAACTTCGCCGCGATCGCGTAGGGCACTCCGGGTCCCATCGTCGCCAACGTGCCCGAGAGCGAGGCCTTCATCCCGCGCCGCATCTTGAGGTCACGCGCGTACCAGTTGGCCGCAGAGCCTGAGTCGGAGGTGAGGATGCAGTTGTCGGGCAGCCGCGGCGACAGCTCCCAGAAGACGCGCTGCGGGTTGATCGGATCGGCGTCGATCATCGCCCGCTCCCCCATCAGCCGCCACCAGTCGGCAACCTTCTCCTCGATCTCCTCGCGCCAGGAGCGTTCCTGCTTGCGCTCGAGATGGGGGATCAGAGCCCGCAGCGTTTCGGCGCTGTCGCCGACGAGGTGAACGTCCATCGGGTAGCGGATGCCGATCATGCGCGCGTCGATGTCGATCTGGACGCCGCGCGCCTTTCCTTCCTCGGGCAGGAACTCCGCGTAGGGAAAGCTGGAGCCGACCATGAGCAGCGTGTCGCAGCCCATCATCAGGTCATAGCTCGGCTTCGTCCCGAGCAGGCCGATCGAACCGGTGACGAAGGGGAGGTCGTCGGGGACGGCTGCCTTGCCGAGCAGGGCCTTCGCCACTCCGGCGCCGAGCAGCTCCGCGACATCGATCACCTCGTCGGTCGCGTGCAGCGCCCCCTGGCCGACGAGCATCGCGACCCGCTCGCCGGCGTTCAGAATCTCGGCCGCGCGCCGGAGGTCGTCTTCGTGCGCGACCACGCGCGGGCGCGCGTAGCCGATGCCGGAGTGGATCGTCCCGTGCGCGTGCTCGGGCTGCTCGACCGCGTCCATCGTCTGGACGTCGTTCGGAACGATGATGCAGGTGACGGTGCGCTCGGCCTGGGCGATTCGCAGCGCTCGGTCGACGAGGTGCCGGACCTGCTCGGGGTCGGAGACCATGTGCACGTACTCGTGCGCGACGTCCTTGAAGAGCGTCAGTAGGTCGACCTCCTGCTGGTAGTCACCGCCGAGCGCCGCGCGCGCTTGCTGGCCTACGATCGCGACCACCGGCTGGTGGTCGAGCTTCGCGTCGTAGAGCCCGTTCAGGAGGTGGATCGCGCCGGGGCCCGACGTGGCAAGGCAGACGCCGACCTCGCCGGTGAACTTTGCATGGCCGCAGGCCATGAAGGCCGCCATCTCCTCGTGGCGGACCTGGATGAACTCGATCTTGTCTTCCGCTCGGTCGAGAGCGCCCATGATCCCGTTGATGCCGTCGCCGGGGTAGCCGTAGATCCGCTTGATGCCCCAGTCGGAAAGACGCTGAACGAGGAAGTCGCCGACGTTCACTCTGGTCTCCTTTCCGCGCCGACGCTCACGCCGAGCGCTCCAGCGCGAGACGCGCCGTGCGCGTCGCTATCGCCTCGATCGTGAGGCTCGGGTTGACGGCGCCAGCGGTCGGGAAGACGGAGCCGTCGCAGATCCACAGGTTCGGCACGTCGTGGCTGCGACAGTCGGGGCCGACGACCGAGCTGGCGGGGTCGCTACCCATCCGGGCTGTTCCGAGGATGTGGTGCGTGCCCTCGCTGGTCAGGATGCGCGTTGCGCCCGCCGCCTCCATCGCCTGCACCGCGAGCTCGCGCTCGGCATCGATGATCGTCTTGTCATTGTCCCCGTACGAGAAGGTAATCCGTGCAACCGGGACGCCGTTGTCGTCACGCTCGTCGGCGAGCGTGACCCGGTTATCAGGATTCGGGAGGACTTCGCCGAGCGTGGCGAGCAGGCCCCAGTGCGAATACTCGTCCAGCACCTCCATCAGCTCGGCTCCCCAGAGCTCGGGGTTGCTGCCCGTCAGCGCCTGCGCGAAGTTGATCGGGAACTGACAGTACGTGTTCAGCCAGAAGCCGCGCGCGAAGCCTCGCTTCTCGTCGGTGCCGTACGTGTCCTGGGTCATGATCCCGACCGGCGGCGTCACGAAGCTGTCGAGCGGCTGATCGAAGCGCCCGTACACGATCGGGCCGCTGTGGACCATGAAGTTCCGGCCCACCTGGTCGCTCGAGTTGGCGAGGTTTCCCGAG
>JBBRRW010000344.1:0-2894 GCA_038245975.1 Burkholderiales bacterium | reverse complement strand
TGCCCTGATGATCGCGCGGCGTCCGTGCGCTTGCGCACACAGGGACGGGGCTTCGATGCACAAGGAAGATCGGCGGGCATCCAACCGCGCGGACTGGATATGTCCTTAAGCGGGGTACTGTACAGACCCGGTCGTCGAAGAACGTCAATGTCGAGCATGACCGTCACTTACCGAGCCTGGCTTTGCGAGCATGAGGCGGTCCGCTGTGGCGCGCCCCGATCGTCACCATCCAAGGAAACGAAACGATGACCAACGAAGCCCCGGTGTTCGTGTTCAAGAACCACGACAAGGCAGACGAAGCAGTCCGGCTGTTGATGAAATCAGGCCTCGCCGCCGATCAACTATCCCTGATCGGCAAGGGCTATCACTCCCAAGAGAAGCCGGTCGGCTTCTACACGTCCGGTGATCGCATCCTGTCGTGGGGAGGGGTCGGCGCCTTCCTCGGCGGCTTCTGGGCGCTTCTGATCGCCCCCGCGGTGTTCTTCCTGCCCGGCCTCGGCCTGGTCGCGATGGCCGGCCCGTTCGTCTCGATGTTCATCGGTGTCCTGGAAGGCGCGGTGGCGGGCGGCGGCGTGTCGGCCATGGCCGCCGCGCTGACCCAGTTCGGCATTCCCGAAGACGAGGTCGTCAAGTACGAGAATGCGCTGACGGTCGACGAATACGTGCTGATGATCCATGGCACTGCCCACGAAGCGCACCAGGCACGGATGCGGCTCGAAGAGGCCGGCCTGAGCGGGGTCGCGTCGGTCGTTTGACCTGCAGTGCATCCGCTGTGCCGCAACGGACCGACCGCGGTTGCCCGCGGCGCGAGAGTGCAAGGCCGACGGCCACCGTCGTCAGCCAATTTTTCGTCCCGAGGTTCCGATACACAAGACCGACGCCGTTGCGGCGATGGGAACCAGTACCTTGCTGCTGCCGGCATGGACCACGTCCGCGCTGGCCGCGAACGACCGGCTCAAGCTCGGCCTCTCCGTCCTGCAGGCGGCCGTTGCGCATGCGGACCATCCCGATGCCGAGCCGCTGGACCTGCGTGCGGAAGCCGGCGTGGCCGGCAACGACGCGAACTGGCTGCTCGCGCTGCCCGCATCCGCGACCCGGGCCGATGGCGACTTGCTGATGCCCGAGTTCGCCCGCTTCGCCAAATCCCTGGCGCAGGACCTGGCCACGATGGCTCGGCCGCTGCTCGCCGCGCCAGGTAGCGACGCGGCCTTGCGCCAACGCGTCGCTCACCGGGCCGAGTGGCTGACCGGCTTTACGGCCCAGCAGGCCGATGGCGAGCGGCTGACGCCCGATCAACTGCTGGCGCTGACCAGCGGCGAACGTGGCCGCGGTGCCGCCAAGCACCGCGGGCCCGACGGCCGTGGCGCGAGCAAGGAGCCGCGCAAGGGCAAGACCAAGGACGTGGAAGGTGGCGCCGACAGCCTGCATTTGTTGGTGATGGATCTCCACAAGCAGATCAACCGGTTGGCGGCAAGCCTGACCACCGAGTTGATCGACGGCGCGCACGTATGGGAATTGCAGCCCGCCGACCGGCCACGCGTCGAGGCCTTCATGCGCGGCTTGAACCGAACCGCGCCGCTCAAGCTCGACCACCCCGGGCTCGATACCGCCGCGACCCGCGATGGCCGGCGACTGATGCTGCAGAACGACATCGGCACCAACGATGCCCATGTCCTCGTCATGCAGGTCGAAGGCACGACGCTCACGCTGCACTACTCCGACCTCCATCGCCCCCGCTTCGCGTTCTTCCAGGGGCTGCTCGCGCCGTTCGGCGCCGTGTGGGGTCCGCTGCAAGCGAAGGTCGACGCCGCGCTGAACGAAGGCCACCCCTACTCCGTCGGCACCGCGACCTTCGCCTGCGTCGACGCCACCGCGCTCGACCACGCGCTCGAAGGCATCGGCTCTCGGCTGGTGTTCCTGATCGACTGGAACCGGGCGCGCAAGTGGTTGCTGCCGTTCGTCGCAAAGGCCGCCGCGCTCTCGGTACTGGCAGAGGCCGCGAGGCTCGACGTCGGGCACATGGCGTGGCTGAAGGCCGGGGGCGACCGGCTGCTGTTCGACGCGATGCAGGCCGATGGTGAAGCCGTGTTCCGGGTCGGCGACCGACTCGATGAGGTGCTCGGCGCGGCCGATGCCAGTGCCTTCCTGGTCGAGGTGATGAGTCTGGCGAGCCGTGCGCTGGTCGCCGGACAGCCGGTGGCGCTCGTCGCCGACGAAACCCGCATGCTGCTGGCCCGGCGAATGCGCCAGCGCAGCAGCGAGTTCGACCTGATCGAAGAGCACGCCGCCTATTGCCACGCGCTGGCTCAGGCCGTGAGCGGTGGCCTGGCCCACGACGTGACCGCGCCCGCCGGCAAGGTCGACCGCAAGGCCGCGCGCAAGGCGGCAGATGAGCTGGTGGCGCGAGCCAAGCGCTGGGAGCGCCAGGCCGACCACCTGGTGATGCGGGCGCGCGACCAGGCCCGGCGGCAGCCGCGCTGGCAGCCGTTCGCGCGGCTCCTCGAACGCTCGGACGACGTCGCCGATGCGCTCGAGGAAGCCGCCTTTCTCATCGGCCTGATTGCCGACGACCACCGCCAGGGCTGGAACGCCGAGGTACGCGACGCGCTTTCCCGTCTGGCGCAGGAGGTACTGTCGGCCACGCAGGAGCACATCAAGGCGTTGGCGATCGCGCGCCGTCTCGGCGCCGGCAGCGACGCTGCCGACAGCGATGCGTTCCTCGCCGCGTCGTGGAACGTGCTGCGCTCGGAGCGCGCCTGCGACGAGTTGCTGCGCAGTGCGCGGCGCGCCATCCTCGCCGCGGTGCGCGACGCAGCGTCACTGATGCTGGCCAACGACCTGGCGATGGCGCTCGAACTCGCGTCGGACCATCTGCTGGTGGCCGGGTACGCGCT
>JBBRRW010000343.1:0-2905 GCA_038245975.1 Burkholderiales bacterium | reverse complement strand
TCACCGACCCGTCGCGCGAAATCTCGTCGACGGCCGGATCGACCGTCCACTCGCCGACCCTGAAGCGGCTGCCGCCGGCGGCAGCGGGCGGTCGCGCCAGCGGATCCGTCGCGTCGTTGCTCATTCGGACACCTGCAACTCCCTGATTAAAAAGAATTCAGAAAACGGTAAGGAAAACATCAGTGAACCCTCAGGACTTCCCGCGACGCAGACGCGAAAACTCCGACCCATCGGCTGCGGCGACGGAATCGAAGGTCGGCCTGCTGCAGAACGGCGAAAGGATAGCAAGCGGACAGCGGTGGCGACCGCTTCGCGCACCGACCGACCTTCATCGATCGCCCGAGGAGAAGCATCATGAACCTGCCAGGCCATTACCACCCGTCCCGTTTCGAAGCCGCCAACGCCGCGACCCTGCATCGTGAAAGCAGGGCGACCGACTGGATCCTGTCGATCGCCTTCGCCGCGCTGCTCGGCACCGCGGTATGGAAGCTGGACAACGACGACGCGGCCGCGTCCCCGGCTGCGCCCGCGACCGCAGCGAGCCCGACCGGGGATCTGGTGTTCGACACCGTCAAGACCTAGTTCGGCCGCGGCGACACGACCGGCGGCATCGGCGCGCTGCAGGCCCAACCCGAAGGCTGGCCCTGGTGGAACAGCGGGCCGGCCCACCCGCCGCTGCGCTGCCCGCATCCCGAGGCCAAGGGTCCCGCCGTCCACCCATCGTGCGAGCGGACCTGAGAGTCGCCGCGTTTCCAGTCCTGCCCCACCCCCGGAGTGTCCGATGAACCAGGATCTGTTCCATCTCGCCGTCACGATCGCCAACGCCGGCTTCACGGCCTTCCGTATCGCCGCCCCTGTGCCGCAACTGATCGCCATCGTCCGCAACCCCGGCGGCGCACGCGCGATCTCCGTCCTGTCGTGGGTGCTGTTCGCGCTCGCCAATGCCAGCAATGCCGTTTACGCGCTGGTGATGGCCGGCGACTGGCTGATCTTCGGCATCAATCTGGTCAGCGCGGCTTCGTGCACGACGATCGCTGCCGTCGCGCGGTACAAGCAGCGTCGCGGAGAACGGGATGGGGGACCGGTCACCGCCGCCGGGGCTGCCCCGCCGGCCCGGCCACCACGCGCGCAGCGTTTCGAACCGGTAGACCGCGCCCGCACGCTCGTCGGCTGTTAGCGCGTGCGGGCGAGGAACGACCGTCAGGCGACCAGGCGCGCGATGCCGAACGCCGCTGCGGCCGCGGCCCCGCCGATCGCCGTCGTCTGGAATGCCGACACGAGCGGGTTCGCTCCGGTAAAGCGGCCCTTGAGCCATCCGAAGCCGAACAGCGCGGCGAGCGTCACGACGATGGACAGCGCGAGCGCCGTCGCGATGCGCGGCGCCAGCAGGTAGGGCGCCAGCGGGATCAGGCCGCCGACGACATACGCGAGCGCGATGGTGATCGCGCTGCGTCGCGCACGCAGCGGATCGGGCTCCTCGAGGCCGAGCTCGAACCGCATCATGAAGTCGCGCCAGCGCGTCGGGTCGCGCTCCAGCGCGGCGATCAGCGGGGCGGTGTCCTCCTCCGATACGCCGTAGTGACCCATGATCTCGACGATCTCGCTTCGCTCGTGCGCCGGCTTCTCGATGATCTCCGCCTCTTCGCGCCGGCGTTCCGCCTCGTAGTGGTCGCGTTCGGCCCGCGCGGCGAGGTAGCCGCCCAGGCCCATCGCGATCGACCCGGCTACGATCTCGGCGAGTCCCGCGGTGACCACCAGATTGTTGCCGTTGAGCATCGACGGATCGAGGGCGCCGCTGATGCCGGCCGCCAGCGCGAACGGCACCGTGAGTCCGTCGGCCATGCCGAGCACGACGTCGCGCACGGTGTCACCCGCGCGGAAGTGCCGTTCGGCGTGCGGGTGAAGCGGGGTGGCGGTGGCGGTCACGTCGCGAACGCCTTCACGGGCGGCGGCGGTGTCTTCGGCCTGTACGGGCACAGGTCCGCGACGACGCAATGCCAGCACTCGGGAACGCGCGCCTTGCAGACGTGGCGGCCATGCAGGATCAGCCAGTGATGCGCGCCGAAGAGGAAGGCCGCCGGCACGGACTTCATCAGCTTGGCCTCGACGACGCCCACGGTCTTGCCCTTCGCGAGGCCGGTGCGATTCGCGACGCGGAAGACATGCGTGTCGACGGCCAGCGTGTGCTCGCCAAAGATCACGTTGAGGATCACGTTGGCCGTCTTGCGACCGACGCCCGGCAGCGCTTCGAGCGCGGCACGATCCTGTGGCACCTCGCCGTCGTGGCGCTCGATCAGCAGTCGGCTCATCGCGACGACGTTACGCGCCTTCGTCTTGTAGAGGCCGATGGTCCTGATGTAGGGCTCGATGCCGTCCGGCCCCATCGCGGCGATCGCGGCGGGCGTGTTGGCGACCGGGAACAGCTTCGCCATCGCCTTGTTGACCGAGAGGTCGGTCGCCTGCGCGGACAGGATGACGGCGACCAGCAGTTCGTAGGGGCTGGCGAAGCGGAGTTCCGTGGCCGGGTCGGGGTCGGCAGCCGCGAGGCGCGCGAAGAAGTCTTGTCGTTGGGTGGCGTTCAAGGGCAACCGTGACTGCAGGGGACGGCGCAGTCTATCAGTGCCTCCGTCACCGACCACCCGTTCCGCTCCCGCCCGTGGATGCTTCGCACGCGTGACAAACGCATGTCGCACGCCTTCACGCGACTGTCACTGCCCGGGCCTACGGTCGCGGTTCGAACAACCGGGAGGAAATCGACATGAAGAATCTGCGCTTCATCAGACCGGCCCTTGCGCTGGCATTGTCGTGCGTCGCGAGCCTGGGCTGCGGCGGCACCGCGTGGGCCGAAAGCGAATTCGGCAAGCCGCTCGTGATCGGCCACCGCGGCGGCGGCAGTGGCTATTTA
>JBBRRW010000342.1:0-2907 GCA_038245975.1 Burkholderiales bacterium | reverse complement strand
GTTCGGCACCTGCCCGATACGGCGGTGTGGCCGGAAGTTTCAAGACCCTCGCCGCTGCGCTGACCGCAGCCAATCTCGTCGAGACGCTCAAAGGCGCGGGCCCGTTCATCGTTTTCGCGCCGACCGGCAACACGTTTGCAATGATCCCGAAGGCCGATCTCGACGCATCGCTGAAGGACAAGGCCCAGCTGACCGCGGTGCTCACCTATCACGTGGTGCCGCAAGGTACGGTCGACGGCACGAAAGTCACCGCGGCCGATGTGCTGGCCGACAACGGCCTACTCCACGTCATCGACACGGTGCTGATGCCGAAGTCAGCACGACCCTCGGGAAGTCGGCGACCCGCCGCCCGTCCGGGCGGCCTGCCCGCGACCCGGATCCGGCAGGCCGCGGCCTGCCGAACCGAACAAGATGCCTACTCCCCGCTCGACGACGGCACCAGGATCTCGCGGTTGCCGTTCGACTGCAGCGACGACACGATGCCGGCCTTCTCCATGTCTTCCAGCAGCCGCGCCGCGCGGTTGTAGCCGATGCGGAGCTTGCGCTGCACGTACGAGATCGAGGCGCGACGGTCCTTGATGACGATGGCGGCGGCCTCGTCGTACAACGCGTCGGCCTCGCCGCCACGCCCTTCGCCCGGCGCCGCGTCGCCGTCCTCCAGGTCGCCCGCCGTACCGCCTTCTAGGATGCCCTCGATGTAGTTCGGCCCGCCCCGCGCGTCGGTCTGCTTCTTCAGGTACTCGACCACCGCATGCACTTCCTCGTCGGCGACGAAGGCGCCGTGCACCCGCTGCGGCAGGCCGGTGCCGGGCGGCAGGTACAGCATGTCGCCCATGCCGAGCAGGGCCTCGGCGCCCTGCTGGTCGAGGATGGTGCGGCTGTCGATCTTCGACGAGACCTGGAAGCCGATGCGGGTCGGGATGTTGGCCTTGATGAGGCCGGTGATGACGTCGACGCTCGGCCGCTGTGTGGCGAGGATCAGGTGGATGCCCGCGGCCCGCGCTTTCTGCGCGATGCGGGCGATCAGCTCCTCGACCTTCTTGCCGACGACCATCATCAGGTCGGCCAGCTCGTCGATGACGATGACGATGGTCGGCAGCTTGTCGAGCGGCTCGGGCGCGTCCGGCGTCAGCGAGAAGGGGTTCGGGATCTTCTCTTCGCGCTTCGCCGCTTCGATGATCTTGTTGTTGTAGCCGGCGAGGTTGCGCACGCCGAGCTTGCTCATCAGCTTGTAGCGCCGCTCCATCTCGGCCACCGCCCAGTTCAGCGCGTGACCGGCCTGCCGCATGTCGGTGACGACCGGCGCGAGCAGGTGCGCGATGCCCTCGTAGACCGACAACTCGAGCATCTTCGGGTCGATCATGATCAGCCGGATCTGGCTGGCCTCGGCCTTGTAGAGCAGCGAGAGAATCATCGCGTTGATGCCGACCGACTTGCCCGAGCCGGTGGTGCCGGCCACCAGCAGGTGCGGCATCTTGGCGAGGTCGGCCACCACCGGGCGACCCGCGATGTCCTTGCCGAGCGCGAGCGTCAGCGGCGACGGGCTCTCGTTGTAGACCTGCGAACCGAGGATCTCGGACAGGCGCACCGCCTGGCGCCGCGGGTTCGGCAGCTCGAGGCCCATCGTGGTCTTGCCGGGGATGGTCTCGACGACGCGGATCGACACCAGCGACAGCGCGCGCGCCAGGTCCTTCGCGAGCCCGACGATCTGGCTGCCCTTGACGCCGGTGGCGGGCTCGATCTCGTAGCGCGTGATGATCGGACCCGGATGCGCGGCCACCACCTGCACGTCGACGCCGAAGTCCTTCAGCTTCTTCTCGATCAGCCGCGACGTGAACTCGAGCGTCTCGGGGCTGACCGTCTCCTGCATGACCGGCGGCGGCGCGAGCAGCGACAGCGGCGGCAGGTCGCTGCCCGGGATTTCGGCGAACAGCGGGACCTGCTTCTCCTTCTCGACCCGCGTCGACTGCGGCACCGCCACGACCTGCGGCTCGATGTGGATCGGCGGTGCCTCGACGATGCGGCTGCGTTCCTGCACCACCGCGACCTCGCGCACGACCGCGGCCTCGGCGCCGACCGCACGGTCCTCGCGGGCCTCGCGCTTGCGCTTGAACAGCATCACGCAGCCTTCGAGAAAACCGCCGACGCGCTCGGCGATCATCAGCCACGACCAGCCGGTGAACAGCGAGAAGCCGCCGGCGAACAGCACCAACAGCGCGAGCGTGGCGCCGGTCATGCCGAACGCGCCGACCAACAGTCGCACTTCCTCGTTGCCGAGCACACCGCCCGGACCCTGCGGCAGCAGCCGCTGCGCGCCATGCACGATGCCGGCAGAACGAAAGCACTCGATGCCGGACGAGGCCACCAGCATCGCGGCGAAGCCCGCGACGTGGATCCACACCGGTTCGGGCGGCGTCTCGTCGTCGGGGAGCAGCCGGCTGCGCACCAGCGCGCGATAGCCGACCGCCACGCGGCTGGCGAACAGCACGATCAGCCAGTAGGCCGAATAACCGAAGACCGACAGCAGCACGTCGGCCAGCCACGCGCCGAAGCGGCCACCGCGGTTGCCGAGCGAGCTCACGGTCGCGCTGTGCGACCAGCCCGGGTCGGCGGCGCTGTAGGTGACGAGGATCAGGAAGAGATACAGCGCGAGCGCGGCGAAGGCCAGCCAGCGCGCTTCGCGGAACAGGCGCGACGCGCGCGAGACTTCGCCGTTGCGGACGTTGGCGCCGCCGGTGGCGGCGGAACGCCTCCCTTCGTTGCGGTCGAGCGAGCCGCCGACGGAGGACGTCGGCGCAGGGAATGAGGCGGAGCGAGGCATCGCCCGATTATATCGGCGCCCTCGTCCCCGGCCCGTCCGCCTGTCGGGCCCGAGGCCAAATGCGCAACGAAAGCCGGCCGGCCGGC
>JBBRRW010000341.1:0-2971 GCA_038245975.1 Burkholderiales bacterium | reverse complement strand
GTTGCAGGCCTTCGTCGTGGATGCCGCGCGCGGCCAGGCCGGCCGTGGTCTGCGCGAGATATTCGGCGCAGGTGCCGAGGAAGCCGGCGCCGTTGCGCAGCACGTCGGCCACTTCGGTCTCGCTGAGATGACCGGCGAAGCCTTCGGCGTCGCGATCGGCGACGAAGGTGATGGCGTCGACGATGCCGTCGCCGGTGCGTGCCTTGACCCACGTCGGCCGGTAGGCGCCGGTCACCATTTCGCGGCGCCACACCAGCAGCAGTTCATCGCGCGCGTGGTGTTCTTCGAGGCGCAGCACGACGCCGCGGCAGTTGCCGCCGCGATCGAGTCCGAGCACCAGGCCCGGCCGCTCCGGCGAACCGCGGCCGAGGCGCGACCAGATGCAGAACGAGCGGTGCAGGCCGTGCACGCGCGCCACGCGTTCCTCGGCGACCGGGAACAGCGGATTCCAGATCAGCGACCCATAGGCGAAGATCCATACGTCGCCCGCTGGCGCATGGTGCAGCGTGCGCTCTAGCGAAGCCTGCAGTTGCGCCTCGGTCCATGCGGCCGAGCCCAGCAGCTTCTTGATGTAGGCGTCGCGCCGGCCCCCGCTCTGCAGGTCCTCGCGCGACAGCGGCCGGCTGGGATCGTCGTCGAGGATCGGGGAAAAAGCAGGGTCGGAAGCGGAGAGGGGTTCGAGCATGGTCGGTCGTGGCGGGCAGGGGCGCCCTGTCCCGGTTGTGCGCAAGTTTCGCGCCAGCCGGCCGCCCTGGCGTCGCGAACAGTTCGTAAGTTCGTGAATGATGAACGATCGACCGACCACGCGTCGGCACTGGGTGCGCAGCGATGGACCCGCGCCCGGGAATGCGGCACGCTGTGCCCTTCAATGCACCGAGGGATGCGATGTTTCGTGGACTGCTGGCCTGCGCGCTGTGGTCGCTGACCGCCACCGGCGCGTTCGGCCAGAATCCCGCCAAGCCGCTCGAGCGGCTCGACCTGCTGCCGCGCGAGGCGTCGTCCGACTATTCGATCACGCCGATCTTCGGACAGCTCGTCCTCTTTTCGCTGCCGCAGGAATTCCGGGTGGTGGCCACCAGCAACGGCAAGGCGCGCTACACGCGGCAGGCGGTGCCTGCCCAGGAAAACGTGGGCCGCTGGAGCCAGATGATCACGGTGTCCGGCGACGAGGCGATGGCCTTCTCGTCGCGCACCTATCCGCAGAAGATGGTCGACGACTTCGCGGGCCGCATGCAGAAGGCCTGTCCGGACACCTTCGCGACGCTGCCGCTGCCGGGCGTCTTCGTCGGGTCCTACGACACGGCGGTCGCCGTCAGCGGCTGCGGCTCGGCATCGGGCGGCCGGAGCGAGACGGTCCTGCAGATGGTCGTCAAGGGCGGCATGGACGTCTACACGTTCGAGTGGCAGGTTCGCGCCCCGTCGGCGAAGGGGCCCCTGAAGATCGACGCGGCGCAATGGACGGACCGCATCCGCCGCCTCGCGCCGATCCGTCTCTGCTCGATGGTCCCGAACGAGCAGCCGCCCTACCCGAGCTGTCTGTATCGCCGCTGACCGATGCGCCTCGCGATCGTCACCGACATCCACGGCAACCTGCCCGCGCTCGAGGCCGTCGTGTGCGACATCGGGCGGCGCGGTGTGACGCGCGTCGTCAATCTCGGCGATAGCCTGTCGGGGCCGCTGCTGCCGCTGGAGACGGCGCGCTACCTGATGGCGCGGGACTGGTACCACCTGGCGGGCAACCATGAACGACAGATCCTCTCCGAGGGGCGGGAGGGTCGCGGCGCGTCCGACGCATACGCCCGTGCGACGCTGACGTCCGTGGAGCGGAACTGGATCGCGTCGCTGAAGCCGGCGGCCCGCTACGACGCCGCGATCCAGCTTTGCCACGGCACGCCGCGCAGCGACCTCGAGCACCTGCTGGAGTCGATCGATGCACACGGCCGTCGCGCGGCGACGCTCGCGGAGGTCGACGAGCGCCTGGGCCCGCTCGACGCCGAGGTCGTGGCCTGCGGTCACTCGCACGTGCCGCGCGTGGTGCGGACCGCGACAGGCCGGGTCGTGGTGAATCCGGGCAGCGTCGGCGTCCAGGCATTCGTCGACGATCATCCGTTCCCGTACACCGTCGAGAACCACTCGCCGGATGCGCGCTATGCCATCGTGGAGCGGGTCGACGCGGACTGGGTGACGACGCTGGTCGCGGTGCCCTACGACTTCGAACCGATGGCACGGCTGGCCGAGGCGCGGCAGCGTCCGGAGTGGGCGATGGCGCTGCGGACCGGCGAGATGGGGCGCTGACCGCGGCGCACTCGCAGGGCGGTGATGCGGCACCCCCCCGTCGTCGAAGACGCGCAGACGCTGCTGCTGCCCGGGCATCGCGGCAACAACCGCATCGACAGCCTGCGCAACATCGTCGCCGACCCGCGCATCGCGCTGCTGTTCCTGATCCCCGGCCACGGCGAGACGCTGCGCGTCAACGGCCGCGCGCGGATCGGCGTCGCCCCGGCCTTGCTCGGCCGCTTCCCGATGCAGGGCAAGGGACCGCAGTGCGTGATCGTGATGCACGTCGAGACCGTCTACTTCCAGCGCGGCCGCGCCATCCAGCGTTCGCAGCTGTGGCAGGCACTCGCCGCAGAACGCAACCCGGCCCTGCCCAGCGCCGGCAGGATCCTCTCGGCGCTGACCGATGGTTCGTTCGACGGCGAGACCGACGATCGCGCGCTGCCTGCCCGGCACAGGGACACGCTGCGCTGAGACGGGGCCTCGATTCAGTGCCGGGAACTTACGTATGATTATCGTCATATTCTGTGCGACAGTAACGCGTTGGAAAAATCCCCGACCAAGAAGGAGCAGACGCACGACCGCATCGTCGACGCGGCGGCGCGAGCCCTCCGTCGCCACGGTTATGCCGGCGTCGGCGTGGCCGACGTCATGAAGGACGCGGGCCTCACGCACGGCGGCTTCTATGCGCACT
>JBBRRW010000340.1:0-2979 GCA_038245975.1 Burkholderiales bacterium | reverse complement strand
CTTACGCGCCTTCTGCAGCGCGATGTCCGGATTCGAACCGTCGTCTTCGGTAAAGATCTCTACCGGGCGGTTGCCGATCTTCCTGCCGACCTGGTCCCAGTAGAGATTGAACCCTTCGGCGATCTCCTTGCCGCCCGACGCGACCACGCCGGTCAGCGGCGTCAGCAGGCCGATCTTGATCGGCCCCGTTCCCTGGGCTCGGACCTGCGTGAACGCACCGAAGGCGGCGAGTCCGCCGAGTGCGGTCGAGGATTTGACGAAAGTTCTGCGGTCCATGAAGCTCTCCTGATGGGGTGATCGTGGAATCGAGGAAGTTCAGCGGCGCCGGCGCCGTTCGAGATACGAGCGAAGCTTTCCGACGATGCCTTCGGGCGCGAAGATCATCGTCACGACAAAGAGTCCACCGAGCACCATCGACCAGCGCTCGGTGTACGAGCTGACGACGTTCTCGAGACCGATGATCACGGCTGCGCCGACCACGCCGCCGAACAACGTCCCGACGCCGCCGACGATCACCATCAGCAGTCCCTTGACCGACTGCGCGAGCGCGACGGTGGACGGGCTGACAAAACTGTTGAAGTAGGCGTACAGCACGCCCGCGAGGCCGGCCATCAGTCCCGAGAACAGGAAACCGATCAGCACGTGCCACGTTGTGTTGTAACCGAGGCTGCGCATCCGCGACTCGCTTTCGCGGATGCCCTTGAGCGACAGTCCGAACGGCGAGCGCACGAAGCGCCACATCACGCAGGTCGCAGCCACTCCGACCGCGAGCACAAAATAGTAGAAGACAATCGGATCGGCCAGCACCGCGGGCCGGGCATTGCCGCGCAGGCCGTTCTCGCCGCCGGTCACCGACGTCCAGCGCTGGCACACACCCCACACGATCATGCCGAGCGCGAGCGTGAGCAGCAGGAAGTAGACCCCGTTCGTTCGGACCGCGAGCGCCGCGAAGATCAGCGTCACGGCCACGGCGGCCAGGATGCCGAGCGGCAACGCGACCCACGGATCGCCGCCGGTCGTCGTGACGTAATACATCACGACGTAGGTCGCGGTCCCGAAAATCGCGCCGTGGCCCAGTGACGTGCGGCCGGCGTAGCCCGCCAGCACGTCGACCGACATGGCGAGCAGCGCATAGATCAGGATCAACGTGGCGAGGCTCGTCAGGTAACCGGGAGCAACCGCCGGCACGAGCGCCAGCAGCAGCACGGCCACGCCGATCCGCAACGATCGCGAGAGGTTCATCGCGCAGCGCCCTTCATGTCGCCCGACCGAACAGACCGAGCGGACGGAACGCGAGCAGCAGCGCCATCGGCCCGAAGATCACGAAGTACGACAGTTCCGGAAACCAGACTTGGCCGAAGGTCGACAGCATCGCCACGGCCAAGCTGCCGAGTGCGGCGCCTCCCAGGCTGCCGCGGCCGCCGATGATGACCACCGCGAGGCTGTAGACCAGGATCTCCGAGTCGGCCGTCGGGTAAAGCGAAAGGAACGCGCCGCCGAGCGCGCCCGCGATGCCCGCCAGCGCCATGCCGAGCATGAAAGTGGCGACGAACACCTGCCGAATGTTGATCCCCATCGCCTCGACCGTCTCGGCGTCGTCGACGCCGGCGCGGATCAGCGCACCGAGCCGCGTGCGGTTCATTAGCATCCACAGCAGCACCAGCACCACGATGCCGACCGCGAGCACGAACAACCGGTAGCGCGGATAGAAGATGCCGAGGAAGTGGACCGCGCCACGGAGCGGCTCGGGCGTCGGCACGCTGAAGGTGTCGCCGCCGAAGATCACGAGCGCCGCGTCGTTGAGCATCAGCGCCAGGCCGAGTGTCAGCAACACCTGTCGAAGCTCGTTGCCCTTCACGAATCGCAGAAGCGACTGCTCGACGAGCCCGAGCACCGCCACCGCCACCACCGCGGCGACCACGCCCATCAGGAAACTTCCCGACGACGTCGCAGCCGCATACGCGACATAACCGCCCATCAGGTACATCGCGCCGTGCGCGAGGTTGACGATGCGCATCAGCCCGAAGATCAGCGTGAAGCCGCTGGCGACGAGGAACAGCAGCGCCGCGAAGGTCAGCCCGTTGAACAGCTGGAGGAGCGCAAACGACATCAGCCGGACCCGGGCGGCGACGCATGGCGCGCCTGTTCGGCGCGATACCAGTCGAGGATCTGTTCGCCGGTCCAGAACAGTACGTCCTTGCGCGCGCTCAGGCGCTCGAGGATCTGGCGGAACCACTTCAGCCGGTGCGGTGCACCCATGATGTACGGGTGAAGAACCAGGGCCATCACGCGGGCCGAATCACGCGAGTCCTCATAGAGTTGGTCGAACTGGTCCATTGCGCGGTCGAAGTATTCGCGTGCGCTGTGATGCTGAATCAGCATCATCGCGACGTCGTTGCATTCCTGGGTGTACGGGATGTTGGTGATGGAGCCGCCGTCGCGGGTCTTCAACTGGACCGGCTGGTCGTCGAGCACCCAGTCGCAGACGTAGTCATAGCCGGCTTCCTTCAGCAGGTCGGGCGTTTGCCACGTCTCGGTCAGACCTGGTCCGAGCCAGCCGCGCGGGGGCTTGCCGGTGAATTGTCGGATCGCTTCGGTGGTCAGGCGGATGGCTTCGGCCTCGTCGTCGACCTTCTGCATGTTTTTCTGGATAAACCCATGACCGAGGAATTCCCAGCCGCGTGTCTGAGCCGCTTCGGCGATCTGCGGATAGGTCGCGAGGCAGCTGCCGTTGACGGCCAGCACACCCGGCACCCTGAACTGATCGAACACTTCGAGCATCCGCCAGAAGCCGACGCGGTTGCCGTATTCGTGCCACGCCCAGTTCGGAATGTCGGGTGACGGCTGCCCTCCGGCCGGCGGCGTCAGTACGGTTCGCGGCATCGGCTGGTCGATGTCCCATTCCTCGACGTTGACGATGATCCAGACGACCATTCGGGCGTCGCCGGGCAGGACCATCTTCGGCCGCGTGGAGATCGG
>JBBRRW010000339.1:0-2987 GCA_038245975.1 Burkholderiales bacterium | reverse complement strand
CGGCGCGATGGAAAGCAAGATGGCGGCCGCGGTGGCCCAGCCGGTCCAGCCCGAGGTGCATATCCGACCCAACAAGCTGGTCGCCTACAAGTCGGTGGCTGCCGTGATGGCGTCGGCACAGAAGCTCGGCCTGACGAAGATCGGCATCGTCGGCAACGAGCAGTTCGTCAACTGACCCGGTCGGGCCCGATGGCGACACCGGACCGGCCATCGCCGGCTTCCGGGCCTGCGCCGCGCCCGATGGAATCGATGCAAAGACGCGCCTCTCAGGGCCTCGGCAATTGCGGCGCGTCGAATCGCGCCTTTTGTAAGGATCTCCCATGTCTGCCATGAAAACCGTCGTCGGCGCGGTCGCGTCGCTGTCGTGCGTCATCGCGGTAATGACGCTGTCGTCCGCCGCCCATGCCCAGTCGGTGCGGCCCGAAGTCGGACGGCCGCTGCAGGCGGCTCAGGAAGCGTTGAAGGCGAAGCGCTACGCCGATGCGGGGGCCAGGGTGCGTGAAGCGGACGCCGCATCGGGCAAGACCGCGAGCGAACAGGTGACCATCGAGCGCATGCGTGCCGCGGTCGCGGCGGCCTCCGGCGACGTGCCGACCCAGGTCGCGGTGATCGGCACCGGCAAGCTGCCGCCGGCCGAGCAGATCCGCATGATCCAGTCGGTGGCGGGGCAGTACTACACGCAGCGTGACTACGCGAACGCGGCGACGTGGACGCAGCGCTATCTGAAGGAAGGCGGGACCGATCCGCAGATGCGGACCATCCTGATGCAGTCGTACTACCTGGTCGGCGACTGCGGCAGCCTGCTGCGCCTGCTTCCCGGCTCCGCGCAGGGAGAAGAGGGCGCGGGCCGCGCACCGTCCGAAGAACAGCTGCAAACCCTGGGGAGCTGCTACCTGAAGGCGAAGGACAACACCGGCTATGCCTCGACGATGGAAAAGCTCGCGACCTATTACCCGAAGAAGGAATACTGGGCGGACCTGCTGTCTCGCGTGCAGACCACGCGCGGCTTTTCCGACCGGCTGCAGCTCGACGTCTATCGGTTGAAGCTCGCATCGGGTCTGATGACGGGCACGAACGACTACATGGAAATGGCGCAGATGGCGCTCGGCGACGAATACCCGGCCGAAGCGAAGAAGATCGTCGACCAGGGATACGCGAGCAAGGTGCTGGGCGCGGGCGGCGACGTCGAACGACAGAAGCGCCTGGCGGATCTGGCCGGCAAGCGCTTCGCCGAAGGCCAGGCCGGACTCGCGAAGAACGAGGCCGAGGCGCTGTCGGCACGCGACGGCAACGACCTGGTGGCCATCGGCTACAACTACGTCGGCTACGGCCAGGTGGCCAAGGGCCTTGCGCTGATGGAGCAGGGCATCAAGAAGGGCGGCCTGCGTCGCCCCGAGGACGCGAAGCTGCACCTGGGCATCGCCTACCTGCAGGCCGGCCAGAAGGCGAAGGCGCTGCAGGTCTTCAAGACCGTCGGCGGTACCGATGGCACGGCCGATCTGGCGCGCTTGTGGACGCTGCAGGCACGGCGCAGCACGTAGTCGGGTTCGCTTTTCGGTACGGCGTCCGGTCGCTCTTTCGCGAGTCGATCGGCCGCAGCCCAGCGACGCATCGCGGACCGATCATCGATGTTTGCGCACCGCTGCACGGGTCGTCGTTTGCGGAGTGCCTGAGCGCTTCACGGAAGGCGATTTCGCTGACGCCTTGTGTGCAGAACTCCTGGCTGCGGGCGACGACACCTTCGACGAGACCCGCTCCATCGAAGCCTGCTGCGACAGCAGGAGCTTCTGCCCCGCGGCCACCGTGTTCCCTTTCAGATGATTGACGGCACGCAGCCGGTCCATCGGCACCGCGGTCGCGCGTGCGATGGAGGCCAGCGTATCGCCGCGCTTGACCACGTAGACCGGCGTCGACTGGATCGCCGTGGTCAGCAGCACGCCGCCGTCCGTGGGCGGGTTGAACGACGCGAAGCGCAGGTTGACGTCGCCCGGCCCCTTCTTCTGGACCAGCAGTCCCTGACCCGGCCGCACGCGGACCTTCGCACCGATGCCGTTGACACCGCGCAGCGTCGCCGCGGTCATGCCGTACTTCGCGGCGATCGATTCCACCGTTTCCTTGCGGGCCACCGTGTGCGCCTGCCAGGTCGCGAGCGGTCCCTCGCTGGCGAGTCCGTTCCGAAAATCGTTCTCGCGCGTTGCCGGCACGAGCAGCGGCGTTCCGGAGGCCCGGATCACCGGACGATTGAACGACGGGTTCAAGGCCTGGAAATCCTCGAGCGACATGTTGGCCAGGCGCGCCGCGGTGCGCACGTCGATGTCGCGACTGCGTTCGATGGCCACGAAGTAGGGCTGGTTGTCGATCTTCGGCAAGGTCACGCCGAAGGCGGCCGGGTTGGCGATGATGTTCTTCAGAGCCTGCAGCTTCGGGACGTAGTTGCGCGTCTCGTCGGGCATCGACAGGCTCAGGTAGTCGGTCGGTAGCCCGGCTGCCTGATTGCGCTCGATCGCGCGCTTGACCGACCCCTCGCCCCAGTTGTACGACGCCAAGGCCAGATGCCAGTCGCCGTGCATGTCGTAGATCGCCTTGAGGTAGGTCAGCGCGGCGTCGGTCGACGCCACCACGTCGCGGCGTTCGTCGCGCCACCAGTCCTGCTTCAAGTTGTAGCTCTTGCCGGTGCCGGGAATGAACTGCCACATGCCCGACGCATGCGCCCGCGAGTAGGCCATCGGGTTGTAGGCGCTCTCGACGAACGGCAGCAACGCCAGCTCGGTCGGCATGCCGCGGTTGTTCAGCTCCTGGACGACGTGATAGAGGTACAGGCTCGATCGATCGACCGCGCGCCGCAGGTATTCGGGATGCGACAGATACCAGGCCTGCTGCTCCGCGACCAGCGGCGTATCGATGTTCGGGATCGCGAAGCCGGTCCGCACGCGGTCCCAGATGTCGTCGGGCCTCTGCGTCAGGTCGAGTGTGCGCGGCGCCAGCGG
>JBBRRW010000338.1:0-3010 GCA_038245975.1 Burkholderiales bacterium | reverse complement strand
GGCACATGTTCGACGTCCTCGTCTATCTCTACGAGAATTACTACCGGCCCGATGCGTGCCCCGATGCGGACACGCTCGCGAGGAAACTCTCCGCCGCCGGCTTCGAAGGCGACGAGATCGACAGCGCGCTGTCGTGGCTGTCGGGCCTCGCGACCGTCACGCAAACCACGATCCCCGTCGCCTATGCGGACAGTTCGTCGTTCCGCATCTATGTCGACGTCGAATACGAACGCCTGACCGCCGAGTGCATCGGCTTCCTGTCCTTCCTCGAGTCGGCCGGCGTCCTTAACCCGCTGCTGCGCGAAGTGGTGATCGAACGCGCGCTGGCCACCGACGAGACGCCGGTGTCGCTCGAGTCGCTGCGCGTCATCGTGCTGATGGTCTTCTGGAGCCAGGGCGAGGAGCCCGATGCGCTGATTCTCGAAGAACTTCTCGAGGACGGCGCGCCGCGCCAGATGCACTGACCCCGCGGTTGAGCGCATCGCGCACACGCCAATCGGCGTTTGCGGCTCCGAAAATCTTGCGCGTATGATCCCCGCCTCCAAATAGGCTGGCACGCGGCCGGCGGTCGATTCGCATTCTTCGGAGCGGCGAATCGCTGTGACGCGAGCCCGTCCCGAGTCTGCCCCCGCCCTCCGGCGAACTTCCAATGCAGGTCAAATGAGCAAGGCACTCATCATTGCCGAGAAGCCCTCTGTCGCCAACGACATCGCACGGGCACTGGGCGGTTTCAAGAAGCACGACGACTATTTCGAGTCGGACGACTACGTCCTGTCGTCGGCCATCGGGCATCTGGTCGAGATCGCGGCGCCCGAGGAATACGACGTCAAGCGCGGCAAGTGGAGCTTCGCCAATCTGCCGGTGATCCCGCCGCACTTCGACCTAAATCCGATCGCCAAGACCGAATCGCGCCTGAAGCTGCTGACGCGGCTCATCAAGCGCAAGGACGTCGACCAGTTGATCAACGCCTGCGACGCGGGCCGCGAAGGCGAGCTGATCTTCCGGCTGATCGCACAGCACGCGAAGGCGAAACAACCGGTTCAGAGACTGTGGCTGCAGTCGATGACCCAGGGCGCGATCCGCGATGGCTTCACGCATCTGAAGAGCGATGCCCAGATGAACCCGCTGGCCGATGCCGCCAAGAGCCGCTCGGAAGCGGACTGGCTGATCGGCATCAACGGGACGCGGGCGATGACCGCGTTCAACTCCAAGGGCGGCGGCTTCTTCCTGACCACCGTCGGCCGGGTCCAGACGCCGACGCTGTCGATCGTTGTCGAGCGCGAAGAGAAGATCAAGCAATTCGTGCCGCGCGACTACTGGGAAGTGCAGGCCGAGTTCGTCGCCGCGGCCGGCGTGTACCCGGGCCGCTGGTTCGATCCGAAGTTCAAGCGCACCGAGGGTGAGGACTCGATGCGCGACCCGCATCAGCGCGACTCGCGTCTGTGGGGCAAGACCGCCGCCGACTCGATCGTCGCGGCCTGTCGCGGCAAGCTGGGCACCGTCACCGAGGAATCCAAGCCGTCGACGTCGATGGCGCCGGGCCTGTTCGACCTGACGACCCTGCAGCGCGACGCCAACGGGCGCTTCGGCTTCTCGGCCAAGAACACGCTCGGTCTCGCGCAGTCGCTGTACGAGCGTCACAAGGTCCTGACCTATCCGCGGACCGACAGCCGTCACCTGCCCGAGGATTACGTCAGCACCGTCAAGGAAACGCTGGCGATGCTGAAGGACTCGAACAACTATCATCAGGCGGCATCGCTGGTGTTGAAGAGTCAGTGGGTCAAGCCGAACAAGAAGATCTTCGACAACTCGAAGATCAGCGACCACTTCGCGATCATCCCCACGCTGCAGGCGCCGAAGAATCTGTCGGAGCCGGAGCAGAAGCTCTACGACCTCGTCGTCAAGCGCTTCCTCGCGGTGTTCTTCCCGCCCGCGGAGTTCCTGGTCACCACGCGCATCACCGAGGTCTCGGGTCATCACTTCAAGACCGAGGGCAAGGTCCTCGTCGCGCCGGGCTGGCTGCAGGTGTACGGCAAGGAAGCCCAGGACGACGACGCGAATCTCGTGCCGGTCGCGGCCGGCGAGAAGCCGCTGACCGACAAGATCGATGCGGTCGGGCTCGTGACCAAGCCGCCCGCGCGCTACACCGAGGCCACGCTGCTGTCGGCGATGGAAGGCGCCGGCAAGCTGATGGACGACGACGACCTGCGCGAGGCCATGGCGGGCAAGGGCCTCGGCACGCCGGCCACGCGCGCCGCGATCATCGAAGGCCTGCTGTACGAGAAGTACATGTTCCGCGAAGGTCGCGAACTGATCCCGACGGCCAAGGCGTTCCAGCTGATGACGCTGCTGCGCGGGCTCGACGTGCCCGAACTGACGGCGCCCGAGCTGACCGGCGAGTGGGAACACAAGCTGTCGCTGATGGAGAAGGGCGCGATGAGTCGCGAAGCCTTCATGCGCGAGATCGCGCAGATGACGCAGATCATCGTCAAGCGCGCGAAGGAATACGACAGCGACACCATCCCCGGCGACTACGCGACGCTGACGACGCCGTGCCCGAACTGCACGGGCAAGGTCCGCGAGAACTACCGCCGCTTCGCCTGCGTCGGCGAGAAGACACCGACCGATACCGGCTGCGGCTTCTCGATCAGCAAGATCCCCGGCGGTCGTCAGTTCGAGATCCCGGAGGTCGAGGAATTTCTCAGGAACCGCGAGATCGGTCCGCTGCAGGGGTTCCGCAGCAAGATGGGTCGGCCGTTCGCGGCGATCCTCAAGATCGTCCCCGACGACGAGACCAAGAACCTGAAACTCGAGTTCGACTTCGGCCAGAGCAACGACGACGAGAACAGCGAGCCGGTGGACTTCACCGGCCAGCAGCCGCTCGGCGGCTGTCCCAAGTGCGGCGGCGCGGTGTACGAGCTCGGCTTGTCGTACGTGTGCGAGAACGCGATCAATCCGCCGAAGACCTGCCATTTCAAGACCGGCAAGATCATCCTCCAACAGGAAGTCG
>JBBRRW010000337.1:0-3072 GCA_038245975.1 Burkholderiales bacterium | reverse complement strand
CTCGGTGAACGTCAGCCTGGCCGGGTTGGACGTGTTGCCCGGAGGGCTGAAACAACCATCACTGACACTCACGCAGTTGTTCAGGAAGGCGCCGCGGACTGTGACCGGCGTCGCAAATCCCGAATTGAAGAAGAGATCCATTTGGCCGCTGTAGCTGATGGGGAAGGGACCGCCGTCCGTCACCGCGACACTGAAGATATTGCTCTCAAAGGTATCGATGCCCGCCAGCCTGCCGGTCACAGGGTCGAAATAGGCGCCGAACACATAGGCCGGATAAAAGATCGAACCGGCGGCCAACGGCACGCTCGTCAGAATAGGGCCCGGGGTCGGCGTGGCATTGTAGAAATTAACCTGCGCCGATAGCACCGTGATCTGGCACGGGCCACCGGTCAGGTGGAATCCACTTCCCAGCGCGTAACAAGCGGACGTGACGTCGAGCGTCGCCGTGCCCTTGAATCCGAGGTTGGGAATGGCGGGACCGAAGGCCGGGTCGAAACTGACGACGACGGCCGCTTGCGCCGGCGCCGCAGCGGCCAGGATGGAGCAGGTGACGGCTGCAGCAGACAGGCAGCGGACGAGTGATCGCGAGATGGACATGGGGTGCTTCCTCAGATGGCAGATGAGAGGGAGAGCAAGAGAGCACATTCCGGGCCTGAAGTGCCAAGCAGGGCGGCTGTACCCCGGGATGGGCCCCGTACCGACCGGTCGACCTGCGCTCAAACGCAGGCGCCGACGCACGGACTGTAAAGTTTTTCGACGCTCCCGCAGCGTCCGCAAGGCGGTCTCGCGTGACGCGGTTCTTCGGGATCGGCCCG
The DNA here is from genome assembly GCA_038245975.1 of Burkholderiales bacterium. Classification (GTDB taxonomy): domain Bacteria; phylum Pseudomonadota; class Gammaproteobacteria; order Burkholderiales; family Burkholderiaceae_D; genus CAHJXF01. The sequence continues at coordinate 2,257 of JBBRRW010000337.1, read as the reverse complement.
CGATCGTTGACGGTCACGAGTGCCGCGGCCCTCGACGGCTTGGCCGCGGGAACGTGCTGCGCTGGTGGTTCACGAGGGGCATCGAGCCCCTCGTGAACCAGACCCGCTCCGGGAGCGTCGATCCCCGCGCTGCGCGCGGGGCCCCTCGACGGACCCTGCGCGGGTCTACATCTGCCTGAACAGGTGCAGGTAGGCGCGGCTCACGATCAGCGTCTCGGGCCGGTTCTTCAGCTTCAGGTCGGCGCTGTCCTTCAGCCCGCGGACGACGCCGGCGATCGCGCGCGTGTTGACGATGGTCGCGCGATGGATCTGCCAGAAACGCGAGCCGTCGAGTTCGGCGACCAGCTCCTTGATCGGCTTGCGGATCAGCGCCTCGCCGTCGGTCGTGATGACGCGCGTGTACTTGTCGTCGGCATGGAAGTACAGCACGTCGTCGACCGGGATCAGTCGCACCGTGCTGCCGATGCTCGCCTTGATCCACTGCAGCGGCTGGCGCGACGCGGGACCGATGTGGCCGCTGCGCGCGAGCCGGTCCGCGAGCCGCGCGAGGACGTCCGCGTCGTCGGGCGCGCGGTCGTCGGCGGCCGGTCGCGCGATCCGCTCCTTCAGTCGTTCGATGGTCTCGGCCAGCCGTTCGGGCTCGAAGGGTTTCAGCAGGTAGTCGATGGCGCCGTGCGCGAAGGCCTCCACCGCGTAGGCATCGAATGCCGTGACGAAGACGAGGTGCGGCGGCCGCACGCCGCTCTCGCGCGCCCGCACGCGCAGGCGCCGCGCCACTTCGAGGCCCGACAGGCCCGGCATGTGGATGTCGAGGAAGCACACCGCCGGCACCGGCCGATCGGCGTCGTCCTCGAAGGCCGCGAGCGCTTCGAGCCCGTTGCCGGCCTCGTCGACCGGATCGAGTTCCGGCCACAGCGCCGCCAGCCGCGCGCGCAACTGCGCGCGCAGCAGCGGCTCGTCGTCGGCGATCAGCGCGGTCGGCATGCGCCCTCGTGCATCAGGACCCCGGCCATTCGATCGACGCGATCAGCCCGCGCGGCGTGTTCTCGTGCAGCTGCAACGGGGCGGACTGCCCATACAGCGTCGCGAGGCGCTCGCGGATGTTGCCGAGTCCGATGCCGATGCCGACGTGCTCCGACAGCCCGGCACCGGTGTCGGCCACCGTCACCCGCGTGCCGCTGGCGGTGGCGGTCGCCGCGACGTCGATGCGGCCGCCGGCCGGCAGCGGATCGATGCCGTGCTTGACGGCGTTCTCGACGAGCGAGATCAGCATCATCGGCGCCATCCCGCGCGACAGCAGCGCGTCGGGGATGTCGATCACGAAGGTCAGGCGGTCGCCCATGCGCACGCGCTGGATCTCGAGATAGGCCCGCACCATCTCGACTTCGCGGGCCAGCGTGCTGGTCTGCTCGCGCATCTGCGGCAGCGCGGCCCGCAGGTAGCGGATCAGGCTGCCCAGCATCGCCGACGCGCGGATCGAGTCGGTCGCCGTCAGGTGCTGCACGTTGGCGAGCGTGTTGAACAGGAAGTGCGGCTCGACCTGCGCCTGCAGCAGCTGCAGCCGCGCGCTCAGCAGCTGCTTCTCCTCGCGCGCGCGCGACGCATCGAACTCGGCCGCCATGCGCGCCAGGTCGGCCCGCAGCCGTGCGTCCCGCTCGCGATAGAAGTACAGCGCGACGACGACGCAGCCGAAACCGACCCCGATTCCGCTCGTCGCGACGAAGCCGGACAGCCGTTCGGTGAGCAGGCCCTCGAGGCTGCGGCCCTTCACGAGCTGCGCGACGACGGTCCCGAGCGCGGCGCCGGCGAGGACCGCGACGATCTGCGCGGCCTCGCGCGCGACGCGACCACTCTGCACGATGCGCAGGTTGCTGGCCATCGTGAACAGCAACAGCATCGTGTAAGCGACGCACAGCGTGGAGACCAGCAGGTCGAGGAACTCGTTGTCGAAGAACCAGACCATCGACCCCGCGGCGAGCAGCGCGATCATCGTGACCCAGCCGACGCGTTCGATCGTCAGCCCGTCCCACAGCGGGCGCTTCGCGGTCCGGATGGACGGCATGTCGCGATCGTCGACCGGATACGGTCGTGACGCGATCGCGTCGCCTTGCACCGCGGTCGTGGCGGCAGGGAGAGGTCGGGACAGCCGTGAGGACATCCGCGCAGCTTAGGCGAGCGGACGGAGCGACGCCAGCCGGCGTGCGACGTGGCGCGACGACACGCGACGGAGCGCGGATAGACGGCGACATCGCGGGCG
>JBBRRW010000336.1:0-3076 GCA_038245975.1 Burkholderiales bacterium | reverse complement strand
CTTGCCCTGTTCGTCCTCCAGCACCAGCACCAGCTTGTTGCCGCCGATGCCGCCGGCCGCGTTGATCTCGTCCATCGCGAGCGCGAAGCCGTTCTTGATCGCCGTGCCGTACTGCGCGGCACCGCCCGACAGCGCTTCGGCCGCGCCGAGCTTGATGTCGGCTGCGTGGGCGGCGACGCTGATCGCGCATACCGAGAGTGCGGCAACGAAAGACGTCAGCTTGGTGCTGATCGAAGTGTTCTGCATCGAGATCTCCTGAGATCGCCGTATCCGGCTGTGAGGGTTTCGGCGCGCGGACCGGGCCGTGCGACGAGCCGCGAAAGGATACCGCGCTCCGGTCGGCCGGGCGTCGCCGCGCGCGTGCGGAGAAACCCGGGTGGTCCGCCGACGGATCGCGGTGCGCGCTGACCCGGCGGTCACCCGGCGCGCGGCCATCCCGTCATCGCGCCTCACCGGTCGATGTCGGGTCCGTGTGCGGGTCCGGCCCGCTGCCGTGCGCGGCCGACGCGCGTTCGCCCTTCCGTCGCGCACGTTGCAGCGCCAAGGCGACGAGCGCCGCGACGACGGGAATCGCCACGCCGGCGGCCAGGTCCACATCGCCCGCCCGCCCACTGCCTTCACGGCCTTCGCCGCGTAAGTGACGAGTGCGACGCTGTAGTACGTGACCGCCGCGATCGACAGCCATTCGACGGTCCTCTGGAGTCGTAACTGCAGGTGCGCGCGGCGATCCATCGACTCGAGCAGCGCCTGGTTCTGGCGCTCGCGGACGATCTCGACCCGTGCGGTCAGCAGGCCGCTCGCATGCGAAACCCGTTCGGAGAGGTCGCGCATGCGCCGCGACGTCGACCCGCACGTGGCCATCGCCGGCATGAGCCGGCGCGCCATGAATTCGCCCACGGTCTGGAAGCCATCGAGGCGGCGCTCGCGAAGTTCGGTGATCCGCGTCAGCACCAGATCGTGATGCGCGCTGCTCGCCGCCAGCCGCATCGCACCGCCGTTGCGCATCCGCTCGGCTTCCGCCGACAACTGCGTCAGTTCCGCGAGCAACGCCTCGTCGTGTCCGGTCTGGTCCGCGATTGCCGTCGCGAGCGCGCCCAGCGATCGTTCGATCGTACCGATCCGCGCCGACAGCGTGCGCGCGAGTGGCAGCGCGAGCAGCGCCATGACGCGGTATGCCTCGATCTCGAACAGCCGCTGCAGCATGCGACCGGCCTGGCGCGGCGTCAGCCCCCGATCCTGGACGACCAGCCGGACGTGCCCGTCGGCCTGGATGCGGAAGTCGGTGAAGGCGGCGCCGGCACCGTCGCCGATCAGCGACGCGACGATCTCGTTTCCACCGAAGGACTGGGCGATGACACGGGTCGGCAGTTCCATCGCGTCGCCACGGATCAGCTTCGCATGGACGGCGACGATCGTGCGGCCCGGCAGCGCGGAGATCCATGGCGACGGCAGCAACGACGTGGACGGCTCGCTGAACGGCGTGGTACTGATGCCGGCCATGAGGAATGTGAATGCCGAGAACTCGGTGTGGCGCTCCCATTTCAGCCGGACGTCGCCGAGCGTCGCCGTGAAGTGTGCCTGGTCCGGTGCCGGCAACGGCACGCCGAAGCGGATGCACAGGTCCGCGACATGCTGCAGTTCGCGCCCGCGATCGCCGGGTTCGATCATGACCGCGAGGTAGCTCGCGCGCATCGGGGATTCGAGCGCCTCCGGCGGCCGGGCGTGCACTTCGTTGGCGGCGACCGCGCGGTCGGGATGGTCCGGCGGCGGTCGATCACCGGATCGGCGCGCGTCGAGTAGCCGGTCGGTGTCGCGTGAAAGAAGCACCATTGCTCAGCTCCAGGACAGTTCGACGCCGCCGCGAAAGCCGATCGAAAGCAGCAGATACGGCGCCAGTACCTTCGGAACCGGCGACGGCCATTCGAGATCGGAGCGCAACGCGACGGCGACCAGGCCGAGCATGAAGAACAGGATCGCCGGATTGAGCAGGCTGGTCCCGAAGATCGCGCCCATCGTCCCGCCGTCCTTGCGTGCATTGAAGGCCCGCGACAGTAGTGACGGCAGGCCCGTGCGTAGATTCGAAGTTTCGTGTGGATCGTTCGTTAGAACCGAAGGATTGTTCGTTGAACTATCGTCACCTGCGGTACTTCTGGATGGTGGCCCGGACCGGCGGCGTCGGGGCTGCGGCGAGGGCCCTGCACCTGACGCCCCAGACGCTGAGCGGGCAGATCGGCCAGTTGGAGGCGGCGCTCGGTCGACCGCTGTTTCGTCCGGCGGGCCGGCGGATCGAGCTCGCCGATGACGGGCGCACGGCGCTACGCTTCGCCGATGAGATCTTTTCGCTCGGCGGCGAACTGGAGGACCGCTTCAAGGGCGGCCGCGGCGCGGACGCGCTGATCGAGTTCCGCGTCGGTGTCACCGAGGCGGTCCCGAAGACCGTCGCCTACCGGCTGCTGGAGCCGGTGACCCGACTTCCGCAGCCGGTCCGCGTGTCGAACCGCGCGGGTCCGTTCGACGGACTGCTCGCGGACCTCGCCGCGCATCGTCTCGATCTCGTCATCGCCGACACGCCGATGCCGGCCGGCACGAGCGTGCGTGCGTTCAACCATCGGCTCGGGCGTTCGGGGATCTCGTTCTTCGCGGCGCCGGTGCTGCTGCGCAGCGTCAGGGCGCGGCGCTTTCCCGCGATGCTGAACGACCTCCCGCTGCTCGTGCCCGGTCCGGCGACCGCGATCTCGGGTCCCCTGCGTCGCTGGCTCGAGAGCCACGACCTGCGACCCGCGATCGCCGGGGTGTTCGACGACAGCGCGCTGATGAAGGCGTTCGGCCAAGGCGGCCAGGGTGTCTTCGTCGCGCCGACCGCGATCGAGGAGGATGTGGCGAAGCGCTACGGCGTCCGAAGCATCGGACGCACCGACGACATCGCCGAGGAATTCTTCGCGATCTCGATCGAGCGCCGCATCAAGCACCCGTGCGTGGCGATCGTCACCGAGACGGCGCGCACCGCGTTCTTCGCCTAGCCGCAGCCGCCGCGCGCTTCTTCCGACTGCAAGCGACCCAGACCGTTGAGGTCGAT
>JBBRRW010000335.1:0-3097 GCA_038245975.1 Burkholderiales bacterium | reverse complement strand
TCGGACACGGGCCACGGGCATCGCTTCATCGACGCGCAGCAGGTGCTGAACGTCAAGAGCATGTACGCGGCGATCCTCGCGGCCGGCGCGCTCGGCTATGCGCTGAACGTGCTGTTCCTCGTCGCCGAGCGGCGCATCGTGTACTGGAGCGGGCGATGAGTGCCGTGCTGCAGAGCGCCGCCACGTTCACGCCGGGCCCCGCCGGCACGCACATCACGATCCGCGGGCTGACCAAGCCCTTCGCCGGCTGGCCGCTGTACGACCGCTTCGACCTGAACATCCCGAAGCACAAGATCGTCTCGGTGTTCGGGCCCAACGGCTGCGGCAAGTCGACGCTGATCAACATGATCGCCGGGCTGGTCCCGATCGACTCCGGCGAGATCCTGCTCGACGGCAAGTCGCTGAAGGACACGAAGATCGGCTAGGTCTCCCAGAACTATCGCGAGGCGCTGCTGCCGTGGCGTCGCACGATCGACAACATCCGCTATCCGCTCGAGCTCGAAGGGATGCAGAAGGCCGACATCGCCGCGCGCATCGACGAACTGGAGCAGTCGTTCAGCGTCAAGTTCGACCTCCAGCGCTATCCGTACGAGTTGTCCGGCGGCCAGCAGCAGACCGCGTCGATCATGCGGGCCCCGGCGCCGAAGCCCGAGGTGATCTTCCTCGACGAGCCGTTCTCCGCGCTCGACTTCGAGATGACGCTGTTCATCCGCGAGAAGCTGCAGGAGGTCTTCATGGCGACCGGCACGACGATGCTGCTGGTGTCGCACGACCTCGAGCAGGCGGTGTACCTGGCCGACGAGGTGTTGCTGCTGACCAAGCGGCCCACCCGCGTGGCCGAGATCCTCGCGTACGATGATCCACGCCCGCGCACTGTCGACACGCTGTCGACGCCGAGCTTCATCGCGACGAAGAAGGGGTCGATGGAGATCTTCCAGCGCGAGGTGAGACGATGACGGCGGAGACGCTGACTGCGCAGTTGCTGACGGAAGGAATCGCGTGACCGCTGAAGAACTGATCGCGTACGTCGATGCTTCGGCGTCGGTCCTGCAGTTGCCGATCGGCCCGTATCGCGACGGCGTGCAGCGCTACTTCGCGCTCGCGGCCGACATGAGCGCCGTCGTCGACGCCTACCCGATCGGTGTGCACGACGAGTCGGGCGAGGTCTTCGCACCGGTCGCTCCGCCTTCCTCGCTGCCTTGAGCGATCGGTTCGCGGCGGCGCGCGTCGATGCGAGTCTCGCATCGATCGCCGCGACCGCTGCCGCGATCAATGCGTACACCGCAGTCCTCGCGGCGCGCGCGCAAGCGCGAGCCGATCGCCTCGATCGTGCCGGGGACCGGGCGTTGCCCCTGTTCGGGGTGCCGTTCGCCGCCAAGAACCTGTTCGACATCGCCGGCATCACGACGCTGGCCGGCTCGAAGATCGAACGCGATGCGCCGCCCGCCACGCACGATGCCGTGCTCGTCGAACGCATGGAAGCCGCCGGCGCGGTGCTCGTCGGCGCGCTCAACATGGACGAGTACGCGTACGGCTTCACGACCGAGAACACGCACTACGGTCCGACCCGCAACCCGCACGACCCGACGCGCGTGGCCGGCGGATCGTCGGGCGGATCGGGTGCCGCGGTCGCGGCCGGCACGGTGCCGATCGCGCTCGCGTCCGACACCAACGGATCGATCCGCGTGCCCGCTTCGCTGTGCGGCACTTTCGGTTTGAAGCCCACCTTCGGGCGGCTCACGCGACGCGGCAGCTATCCCTTCGTCACCAGCCTCGACCATCTGGGTCCACTCGCCCGCAGCGTCCGCGACCTCGCGCTCGCCTACGACGCGATGCAGGGACCCGACGCGCTCGATGCGGGCTGCGCGCAGCGCGCGATCGAACCGACCCTCGCGACCCTCGATCACGGTGCGCAGGGACTGCGCATCGCGCTCCTGGGCGGCTGGTTCCACGACCAGGCGGGCGACGCTGCGCGCGCAGTCGTCGCGGCTGCGGCCGAGGCCCTCGGCGTGACCAGCACCGTGACGTTCGCCGATGCCGAAGCCGCGCGCGCGGCCGCGTTCGTCATCACGAACGCGCAGGGCGCGGCGCTGCATCTGCCCGACCTGCGCGCCCGGCCCGAGGACTTCGAGCCGCTGTCGCGCGACCGCTTCCTCGCGGGCGCTCTGATCCCGGCCGCGTGGGTCGCGCGCGCGCAGCGCGTGAGGCGTCGTGCGGCCGAAACGGCGGCCCGCCTCTTTTCGGATTGGGACGTGCTGCTTGCGCCGGCCACACCGTGCGCGGCGCCCGCGATCGGCACCGAGTGGATCGAGATCGGCGGTCGTCGCGTCGCGGCGCGGCCCAACCTCGGCGTGCTCACGCAGCCGTTGTCCGCGATCGGCCTGCCGGTCTGCGTGGCGCCGGTCTTCGGCGTGACGCGCGGCGCCGATGCGCATCTGCCGATCGGTGTGCAGGTGATCGCGGCGCCGTGGCGCGAGGACCTCGCGCTGCGCGTCGCGCAGGCGCTCGAAGCGTCGGGTCTGGCACAGGCGAAGATCGCATGATCGTCGACGATCATGCGACGCTGGCCGAGGTCACGGCCGCGTTCGAGCGCTACGAGCGCGCACTGGTCGGCAACGATGTCGCGGTCCTCGACGAACTGTTCTGGAGGTCACCGCTGACCTTGCGTTACGGCGCGGGCGAGAACCTCTACGGGTACGACGCGATCGCGGCGTTTCGCGCGGCCCGACCCACGGTCGGCCTCGCGCGCAGGATCTTGAAGAAGGTCATCACCAGCTACGGCACGGCGATGGCGACGGCCAACCTCGAGTTCGTGCGCGACGGCAGCCCGCGCATCGGCCGTCAGAGTCAGACCTGGGTAAAGATGCCCGAAGGCTGGCGCGTCGTGGCCGCGCACGTCAGCATGATCGACCCTCAGCCGGGCTGAAGCCCGCTCGTCCGGCGGGCTCGACAAGCCACGGCGTCGAAGGACGGTTCGTCCACCCATGCGCGTCGACGACGCGTCCTTCTGCAATGACGCAACAGCGATGCGTGGCCTCGCGGCTCGAACTTCTGCTTGGGGTTCAGGCCGTCCGCTCGGGTCGTTGTGCTCCGTGGT
>JBBRRW010000334.1:0-3107 GCA_038245975.1 Burkholderiales bacterium | reverse complement strand
CGCGCCGCTCGAACCGCCGTTCGAAGGCGATCTCGGCGCGCTGCTGACGAAGCTGACACCGCCGTCGGCGCCGAACGTCCTCGCGCTCTTCCGCGTGCTGGCACACAACCCGCGCCTCACCGAACGCATGATGTCGACCGGTGGCCACTTCCTCGGCAAGGGATCGTCGCTGCCGATACGCGACCGCGAGATCGTCATCGATCGCGTCTGCGCACGCTGCGGCAATGAATACGAATGGGGCGTCCACGTGGCGGCCTTCGCGCAGGCCGCCGGGCTGACCGAAGCCGAGATCCGCCACACCGTCAGCTATCCCGCCGATCCCGAAGCCTGGGCGCCGAACGAGGCGGCGCTGATCGCGATGGTCGACGCGCTGCATGAGACGTCGACGGTCGACGACGCGCTGTGGGCGCAGCTCGCGACCCACTACGACGCGGGCCAGCTGGTCGAGCTGCTGATGCTGGCCGGCTGGTATCACGCGATCTCGTTCGTCTGCAACGCAGCACGCGTGCCGCTCGAGTCGTGGCAGGCCCGCCTGCCCAAGGCGCTCTGAACCGGGTCGTCGACGATGCAAGCCCGCCACCTCGACTATCGCAATGCGGTCACCTCGCTGTTCGACCGGCCGGGCTTCATCACCGACCTCGGCGTGCGCTTCGTCGACTGCGGACCCGGCTGGTGCACGTCGCGGCTGGCGCTGCTGCCGCGGCACCTGCAGCACACCGGCGTGGTCCATGCCGGCGTGGCCGCGACGATCGCCGACCACACGGCCGGCGGTGCGGCGATGACGCTGCTCGAACACGACCAGGTGCCGGTCACGGTGGAGTTCAAGATCCATCTGCTGCGTGCCGCGCGCGGCACGCATCTCGAATGTCGCGGCGAGGTGCTGAAGCCCGGCGCACGCTTCTCGATCGCCGAAGCCACGGTCTTCGCGATCGACGGCGACGCGCGGACCGCCGTCGCGAAGCTGATCGCGACGATGGCCCCGTTCGCCAATCGCTAGACTGCGCCTCGATCCACGAACCACACCCGGAGACCCGATGGACATCCTGACCCACACCGAAGACGACGTACTGACGATCACCTTCAACCGGCCCGCGAAGAAGAACGCGATCACCGCGGCGATGTACCAGGCACTCGCCGACGCGCTGCATGCCGGCGAGACCGATCCCGCGGTCCGCGCGATGCTGATCGCCGGACAGCCGGAGATCTTCACGGCCGGCAACGATCTGGAGGACTTCATGAAGTCGCCGCCGCACGGCGACAACAGCCCGGTCTTCCAGTTCCTGCAGACCATCAGCACGGCGCAGAAGCCCATCGTGGCGGCCGTGCGCGGTGCTGCCGTCGGCGTGGGCACCACGCTGCTGCTGCATTGCGACCTCGTCTACGTCGGTCGCAGCGCGAAGTTCTCGCTGCCCTTCGCGCAGCTCGGGCTGTGCCCCGAAGCGGCGTCGAGCCTGCTGCTGCCGCAGCTCATCGGCTACCGCCAGGCCGCGGCCAAGCTGCTGCTCGGCGAGCCGTTCGGCGCCGACGAGGCGCTGGCGATGGGTTTCGTGAACCAGGTGCTCGACGACGATGCGGTCCTCGGCCACGCCCGCGCGCAGGCTCGCAAGCTCGCGGCGCTGCCGCTGACGTCGATCCGCACGACCAAGTGGCTGATGAAAGGCGATGCGGCGGCCGACGTGGCCGCGCGCATGCAGAAGGAAGGCGCGGCCTTCCGCGAGATGCTCGGCGCGCCCGCAGCGAAGGAAGCCTTCTCGGCCTTCTTCGAGAAGCGCAAGCCGGACTTCCGGCAGTTCGCCTGATCGCCCGCGACATCCGGGCGTGCGGCCCGGCGTTGCGCGCGCCTTCGCAACCGGCCACCATCGCGTTTTCACGACTCGACCGTCGCACGTCGGTCAACCCCGGAGACCCCGCATGTCGGACATCACTTTCGAGGCCTATCACGCACAGGCCAGCAACCGCGGATTCGACGAAGTACTTCCGCGTTCGTGGGCGGCCGGCCAGGTCGTCGCCGAACACGCGCATCCCTTCGCCGTGGAGGCGCTGGTGGTCGCAGGCGAGATGTGGCTGACGGTCGGCCCCGAGACACGCCACCTGTCGCCGGGCGACACGTTCACGCTCGCTGCCGGCGAACCGCACGCCGAGCGCTACGGCCAAGAAGGCGCGACCTACTGGGCCGCGCGCCGCAACGCACCGGACTCCGCCTGATCGGCGCGGGACAGGCGATGCGCGCATGACCGTCGACGCCCTCACGCTCGCGGCCTACGCCGAGCATGCGGCGGCCTACGCCGACGACTGGCTCGGGCAGCCGCCGCCGACGGACCTGCAGGAGACGGTGCGTCGCCACTTCCGCAACGGCGCCGACGGGGGTGTCACCGCCGACATCGGTTGCGGCAGCGGTCGCGACGTCGACTGGCTCAATCGCAACGGCTATCCGTGCGTCGGGTTCGACGCGAGCACCGCGTTGCTCGACGAGGCGCAGCGCCGCTTCCCGTCGTGGCGCTTCGAAAGGGCCGAGCTGCCGCTGCTCGACGAGATCGCACCGCGCACTTTCGACAACATGCTCTGCGAGACGGTGCTGATGCATCTGCCGCGCGCGAGCATCGCCCCGGCCATCGACGCGTTGCGCCGCGTGCTGCGGGTCGACGGCGTGCTGTACCTGAGCTGGCGCGTCAGCGACGGCGACCGGCGCGACGAGCGCGGGCGCCTCTACACGGCGTTCGATGCGGCGCTCGTGCTCGACGCGCTCGACGGCATGACGACGCTGTACGCGCACGAAGGTCCGAGCGCATCGTCGGGCAAGCGCATCCACACGGTCGTCGCCCGTCTCACCGGCAAGCGCAGGCGATCGCCCGTCCCATGACCGGCACGAAGACACACGAAGACACACGGAGACCCACGATGACCCTCAAGGACAAGACCCTCTTCATCTCCGGCGGCTCGCGCGGCATCGGCCTCGCGATCGCGACGCGCGCCGCGGCCGAAGGCGCCAACGTGGCGATCGCCGCGAAGACCGTCGACGAGAATCCGAAGCTGCCGGGCACCATCCACACCGCGGCCGCGGAGATCGAGGCGGCTGGTGGCCACGCCCTCGCGCTGCAGGCCGACAT
>JBBRRW010000333.1:0-3124 GCA_038245975.1 Burkholderiales bacterium | reverse complement strand
CTCGGCGAACGCGCCACCCAGGACCGCGAAGCCGATGCCGCGACCGTCCACTTCGAAGCGGTCGAGGAACGCGTCACGCTCGCCTTCGCTCATGCGTCGACACTGGGTCCACACCGGGATGTCCGGATACAGACGCACGAATACCTCGACCGCGCGGTCGAGGTATTCGAAGCTGCTGAAGAACGCCAGGTAGTTGCCGGCGCGCGCGCGGTACTGGCCGGCCACCACGCGCGCGATCGGCGCCAGCGATCGTTCGCGGTCGCGGTAGCGGGTCGAGATCGCCCGCACCACGTGCACCGTGAGCTGCTCGGCGTGGAACGGCGCCGCGACGTCGATCGCCACCAGCGACTCGGGCAGCCCGAGCGTGTCGGCATAGAACACCCGCGGCGTCAGGGTCGCGGAGAACAGCGTCGTCGTGCGAGCCGCTGCGAAGCGCGGCTTCAGAAACGAGGCCGGCACTACGTTGCGGATGCACAGCGTCGACGCGCCATCGCGGCCCCCGATGGCCATCGGCGCCAGCGTGACGTCGAACATCGAATGGCTGCCGAAGGTCTCGAGCAGCCGCGTGAACTGCAGCGCGTCGAAATGGAAGCGCAGCAGCACGCTGTCGACGTGGGTCGGGTCCTCGGCGAGCCGCTCGCCGACCGCGGCCACGACGTCCGTCAACGCGGCGGCGAGCGGGCGCGGGCAGGCGTCGTGGACGACGTAGGCCTCTTCCTGGCCGCTCACAACCCTGCTCCACGCGCGACGCAGTCGGTCGAGCGGCTTCTTCAGCGCTGCAGGCGCCGTGATGCGCAACGCGTCGACGACCTCGGATCGCAACTCGGCGCTGTACATCGCGCGCGCCCGCTCCACTAGGTTGTGCGCTTCGTCGACGAGCACGCCGACGCGCCATCCGTGCGCTTCGGTCTGCGCGTGCAGCGACGCGTTGCCGTCGAAATAGTGGTTGTAGTCGCCGACTACGACGTCGCACCACTGGACCAGTTCCTGCGCGAGGTAGTAAGGACAGACCGCGTGTGCGAGGGCGACCGTGCGCAACGCCACGCGGTCGAGCGGACCGTTCTCGACCGCGGCGCTACGCGCGGCCGGCAGGCGATCGTAGAAACCCTTCGCCAGCGGACACGCGTCGCCGTGGCACGCGCGGTCGGGGTATTCGCAGGCCTTCTCGCGCGCCACGAGCTCGATCGCGCGCAGCGGTAGTGGTGACCCGACCGACAGCGACCGCAGCGCCTCGAACGCGAGCCGCCGGCCGGTTCCCTTCGCCGTGAGAAAGAAGATCCGGTCGATGCGTTCGGTGGGACAGGCCTTGAGCAACGGGAACAGCGTGCCCAGCGTCTTGCCGATGCCGGTCGGCGCCTGCGCGACCAGGCACAGCCCGCGGCGCGTCGCCTTGTAGACGCCCTCCGCCAGCTCCCGCTGCCCGGTGCGGAACGTCGGATGGGGAAAGGCCAGTGTCGCGAGCGCCGCATCCCGAGCGCTTCGGTGCGCCAGCTCCCGATCGGCCCACACGATGAAACATCGGCACAGCCGTTCGAAGAACTTCTGCAGGTCGACCGCGCTGCAGTGCTCGCTGATCGGCGCCTCCTCGCGCTGCCGACCGACGTCGAAGTAGACCAGCGCCACGGTCATCTCCGCCAGGCCGTGCTGTTCGCACAGCAGCCATGCGTACACCCGGGCCTGCGCCCAGTGCAGGGCCCGATGATTGGCCGGCATCCGATCGAGCGATCCCCGGAAGGTCTTGACCTCCTCGACGCGTTGCGCGCGCAGGTCGAAGCCGTCCGCCCTGCCCTTGACCAGCAGGTGTTGGTACCGGCCGCTGACCGCGACCTCCGCGCGATGGTCGGCGCTGCGCGCGGCCGCAACGGTCTGATGCCCGACGATGCCCTGCTGCGCGGTCGGCGACGGGGTGAAGCGGAGGTCGAGGTCGCCGCACTTGGCCGCGAAGGCGCACAGCACGCGGACGGCGACCGTATAGGTCTGACGGCTCATGAACAGGGGAAAAGGCGCCGCGGGTCCGTCGCGCGGCAGGGGTTCGATACGCGAACGTTCGTTCGCGATTTTAGTCGGGTCCACGAAGCGATGGTGCGTCCCTGTCGCACCCATCCGGCGCCGTCACGATGCGGACGTGTCCTAGCCCACATTGACGCGCAGGCCGAAGCAGCGCGCGCGACGTTTGTCTATCGTCGAACGAATCGCGGCGCGCCCGAGCGGATGCCCGATCGAAGACCCCCAGGAGAATCCACGTGACCACGAAGAAGACCGACGACTTCGCCTTCCCCACTGCCGACCAGCACGACGCGCAGCCCGACACGACCGCGGCGGTAGAAGTCGACCCCAGCGAAGACGCCATCGACCAGGGCGTGGCCGAGTCGTTTCCGGCCAGCGATCCGGTCGCGGTGTCGATCACGAAGGTAGAGCGCAAGCCCGACGACCAGCCATAACTGCGTCCGACTGATACGGGACGACGCATCCTGCGCTGCATCGATCGTCAGTCCGTACTGTTCCCCGGTAGATTGCGCGACAGCTACTTCAGCCGGTCGACCTCCGCCGTGGCGGCATCGCGTCGGTGCTGCGCGAGCGTAGCGTGAGCGGCCTGCAATTCGGCTTGCGCTGCATCGAACTGCTGCTGCCGCTCGTCTGCGGTCATCTGGGTCTCCATGTGAACCCACAGGATAGATGACTCTGCGTTTCTGGCCACGGGCGGCGTTCCGAGCGCCGATCGTTCAAGGTGCTTCGTCGCAGAACCGGTGCGCGACCGGAAGGATGGGCGGCGCTTTGGCGGAACGGGTGCACCCGGTTGAATCGGCTGCTTCAAATCGGCCGAAGAGAACCGCCCTTCACAGCGCGCGTTTGAGAAATCTGGCTTCGTGCGGGAGGCAGACATGAGAGGTTCATCGCCCATCCGAACATGAGCCCGGAGCCACGTTCGTGCTACTAGAGTTGGAGTTGGAGTTGGAGTTGACCCGGTTTCGCGGACACCCGGTCCTCACGGAAGAAGGAGTCCACGATGCCCAAATCCAGACCACCATACCCGGCGGAGTTTCGCCAGCAGATCATCGAACTGGCGCGAGCCGGTCGAACGCCCACGGAGCTGTCGCGTGAGTTTGGTTGTAGCGCACAGACG
>JBBRRW010000332.1:0-3152 GCA_038245975.1 Burkholderiales bacterium | reverse complement strand
GTCATGTAGTCCTCGCCAATCGGATGCGAGCCCTTCATCGCGCCGCGCATCGTGGTCGGGCCGTCGAGCTTCTGGATGCGCATGTTGAAGTGGTTCGCCGCCTTGGCGTTGTTCATCAGGTCGCGCTCGCCGGTGACCTTGGCGATGCGATACCAGTTGAGCGCCATCTGCGAGTTGCCGGTCACGCAACTCCAGTTGCTGAGCGGCTCCCATTGCGGCGAGAAGTAGCCGGACAGCGACCCGTCGGCGTTCTGCCGCGCGGCGACGCGACGCGCCATCGCAAGCGCCGCCTTGATGTAGTTCGCGTTCTCGGTCGCGACGCCGACCTCGAGGATGCCGCGAATCGAATACGCGATCGTGTGCGTCAGCGCCCGGTCGTCGGGATCGGTCGTCAGGCAGTTGCCGGGAAGCCACCCGTTGGCCTGCGCGGTGGACAGCGCCCACGCCACGTTGCGGTCGGCCGATTCCAGATAGCGCGGATCGCCGATCACCTCGTGCGCGCGGACCAGTCCGAATGCGCTGCGCGTGTTGTAGGTGCCGTTCTTGGAGTGCGCGAACGGCGACACGAAGCGACGCCAGCAACCGTCGGGGTCCTGCGCTGCGATCAGCCAGTCCGATGCGCGGACCAGGCTGTCGTGGATGCCGGGGTCGCCATGTTCCTTCGTGGCCCGCGCCAGTCCGAACAGCACCTGCCCCGTGTTGAAGATGGTCGGCGCGACGATCTCGGCGCCCATGTGGCCGGCGCGCACGCCGCCATCGGGCATCTGCACGGCGACTTCCCAGCGCGCCATCTTCAGCGCCGCGTCGCGATACACCGGCTTGTCGAAGTACTGCGCGTAGTCGTACAGCGTCGGGATCAGATAGCCGGTCGTCTCCGGGTACGACGGCCACCACTTGCCCGACCGCAGGTCGTACGAGTGGGCGACGCCGTCGTCGGGCGTCGTGGCCTGCGCTTCGAGCACCCACTTCGCAGCGGCTTCGAGATGCGTCTCGATCGATCGCGGCTCGTGGAAGGACAGCCCGAGGCGATCCTTCGCGTGTTCGATCCAATGGTTCATGGGTTTCCTGTAAGGGCGGACCCACGGTCCGCCGGCGTTGCGATCAGACGGGTCGTGCCGCAAGCTGTTCGGCCGTCGAGTAAATGGTGATGCCGTCGTTCATCAACGTCTCGAGGTGCGTGTAGAAGTGCTGCGCCGGAATGACCCACGACTGCGCTTCGCCGACCCGGCCCCAGCCGAGCAGCTCGTGTCGATCGAACTCCGACTGGAAATACGCGCGCAGGTCGTCGCGGCCCGGCGCGTCGATGCGGCGGGGCATGAACTGCGGATCGAGCGGCACGACCGGCACGTCGACCTTGCGCCCATCGGTGTCGAGGCACGGCAGCACGTAGGTCGTCGACATGCGGACCGGAAGCGGAAAGCGCTCCAGCATCCGGTCCTCGAGGAGGTGATAGAACGTGACCGGACCCATCGAGATGCCGAGGCCGATGACCTTCGCATCGAGGGCGTGGCAGCGGTCCCACGGCGATCCCTCGCCGAAGATCGACGGCGCGAGGTGATGCGCCTCGACCACGTACCGCGCATCGCGCCCGACTGCGGACACCGAATGCGTCGGGTGCACGCTGCGCTCGATGCCGTCGAAGGTGAGGAACTCGGAGGGCAGGCGGCCGAGATGCGAGCCGTGGCGGCGCGGATCGAACACGTAGCCCTCGAGCTGGCAGGTCGCGAGGATCGTGCCGCCCGGCAGCCAGTAGGTTGGCACCACCAGCGTGCCCGACTTGCCGACCGACTCGATCAGCGCCTCGAGCATCGTGCGCGGCCCGCCGTCGACGAAGCCGATGCTCTTCAGCGACGAATGCAGCATTACCGTGTCGCCCTCGACGATGCCGAGCGATTCGAGTCCGGCCCGCAGCTCGGACTTCGAGATCGTGCGTCGGCTCGCGCGCAGCTCGTCGGCGCGCCGGCGCTGATGGCGCAATGCGAGCAACGACTTCACGAATGACTTGGTGCGACCGAGCATGAGGGGCTGAGCGATGGGGGAACGACGACCGCGTTCGACGGTGGAACGCCATCGCTTTTAGTCGACAGCCCGAAGCAGGGCAAGGAAAGCCGCACGACCAGTGGCTATCCGGCGACAGGCGGCGGCTTCCCGTCAGCCGTGGCCGCAGACCGCGCAGCCGGGGTCGCGCGACAGCGCGATCGTCTGCCATTCCATGCTGCGCGCGTCGAGCAGCAGCAGCCGTCCGGACAACGAGGGCAGGCCGATGATGAGCTTGGCCGCTTCGGCGGCCTGCATCGCGCCGACGATCCCCGTCAGCGGCGCGAACACGCCCAGCGTCGAACAGGCCACGTCCTCGACCTCGTCGCTCTCGGGAAACAGGCAGGCGTAGCAGGGCGCGCGCTGCGCGCCGCCGGCGCCGCGCCGCAGGTCGAAGCTCGCGATCTGTCCGTCGAAGCGGAGCGCCGCGCCCGAGACGAGCGGCACGGCGGCCGCGACGCACGCGCGATTGACCGCGTGCCGGGTCGCGAAGTTGTCGCTGCAGTCGAGCACCACGTCGGCCGTCGCGACCAGCGCATCGAGCCGCGAGCCGGCGACGCGCTCGACGATCGCAAGCACCTCGACATCGGGGTTCAGCCTGTGCAGCGCGCTGGCTCCCGACCGTGCCTTGGCGAGGCCCACGTCCGGCGTGCCGTGAAGGACCTGCCGCTGCAGATTGGTCAGGTCGACCGTGTCGTCGTCGACCAGCGACAGGCGTCCGACGCCGCTCGCGGCCAGATAGATGGCTGCCGGCGAGCCCAGGCCGCCGGCGCCGATCACGACGACGTGTGCGTCGCGCAAACGCTGCTGTCCCTCGATGCCGATCTCGTCGAGAAGGATGTGGCGCGAGTAGCGCAGCAGCTGGTCGTCGTTCATCGATATCCCTGGTGACGAGCGCGGGCGCCATGAAAAAGGGCCGCTGATCAGCGGCCCTTTTTTCGTGGCGAAAGGCGCGTCAGGGCTTGGCCGCCGGGACGGCCGCCGCCTTGGCGTCGAGCTGTTCGCGCGACAGCGCCGCCGTCATCTTCTTGGTTTCCACCGGCTCACCCTTGAGCAGATGCAGGGCCTGCTGGAGCTGGTAGTCGTCCTTGGACCCGAACTCGATCGGCTTCTTC
>JBBRRW010000331.1:0-3156 GCA_038245975.1 Burkholderiales bacterium | reverse complement strand
GTCATCGAGATCCAGAGCGTCCCGCTCGGCGACGGTGGCGTGCTGCGCACCTACATGGACGTCACCGAGCGCCGCCGCGACAACGAGCGCATGCGTCGTCGGGCGCGCTACGACGGACTCACGTCGCTGCTCAATCGCGAAGCGTTCATCGAGGTGCTGACGGAAAACATCACCGCCGCGGTGTCGGACGAGCGCGGCTTCGCCGTCCATTATCTCGATCTCGACGGCTTCAAGCCGGTCAACGATTCGATGGGCCATTTCATCGGCGACCAGGTGCTGGCATCGGTGGCCGGCCGCATCCGCATGGTGGCGCGCGAGCACGATGCGGTCGCGCGCATGGGGGGCGACGAATTCGCGATCCTGCAGGTGTCGGTCGACAACCCCGACCAGGCGCTCGGTCTGTGTAACCGGCTGCTGCGTCTCCTCGACGTGCCGATCGAGGTCGAGGGGCAGATGATCCGCATCGGCTTCTCGGCGGGGATCGCCATCTTCCCGGTGCACGGCGTGACCGCCGATGCGCTGATCCGCAACGCCGACTCGGCGCTCTACCGGGTCAAGGCGGCAGGCGGGCAGGGCGTGCAGCTGTTCGGCTGACGCGAGCCGACTGCATCGTCGCCTTCCCGCTTCACTGGATCGCCCACTCGAACGACAGCTCGCAGGTCGAATCCGACGGAACACCTTCCTTCGAGTTCGCTGGAAATGTCTGCCAAGGCCACGGTCAGCGCGCGCAGCGCAAGAACCGCGCGTCCACGAGCGTCAGCGATCATGGCGGCCCGGCCTGCGCCGCACGGGACTCAACTCTTGTAGAACAGGTAGTCGGCTGAATACCGCACGGCCTTCTTCGTCCCGATCATCGATGCGCTGCAGGGGTCCGACGGCGCCGTGCCGCCTGCCGTATTGGCCCGCTGCACGTAGGTGACACCGGCCAGCGTGCCCGGCGCCGCGGCCGCGGTGCCCTGCAGCAGCAGCCACGGGAGGTTGCCTGCCCGCGGCGCCGGCGCCGTCGCGAGGACCTTGCCGGTCACCTTGCTGCCGTCGCCGTATTCCCAGCTCGGGCCGGCGTAGTGCTTGCCGACCAGAACGCCGTCCGGGTTCCGCAGCACGGCCTCGGGTGACAAGAACACCCAGTCGTAGCCGCCCGCGCCATCGGCCTTGACGCGGCACTCGTAGTTCTGCAATCCCGCGCCCTTCAGGGTCACCGCGAGCGTGCTGCCGGACGGCGCCGCGATCGATGCCGGAATGTCGGCGGGCTTCGTCGTCGGGGCTTCCGGTGCGCTCGCAGGCAACGTACCGCAGGCCGCGAATGCGAACGGCAACGCGACGACGGCGAACGGACGCATCAATGCTTTCATCGAATTTCTCCTCGGGCCGGTCGGGATCATCGGGTAACGATATCCGAGGATACGACCCGGTGTCGCCACCGCGCTGGCGGCCCGAAAGCGGCTGGACCGGCCCGCCGACGCGATCCGCTGACGGCGAGCGACCGGCTCAGATCTCCTCGTACAGCGGCAACGTGAGGAACTCCTCGAACGCTTCCTGCGTGCTCATCTGCGTGAAGATGTCCGCCGCGCGGTCGAACTTGCCGACGAAGCCGTCGGCCTTGATCTTGGCCAGCTCCTCGGGCACCAGCGTCTTCACCAGCTCGGCGGTGATCTTGCGACCGTCGTCGAGCACGCCCTTTGGCGAGCGGATCCATTGCCACACCTGGCTGCGGCTGATCTCGGCCGTGGCCGCGTCTTCCATCAGGTTGTGGATCGGCACGCAGCCGTTGCCGGCGAGCCAGGCCCCTAGGTAATGGATGCCGACACCGATGTTCATCCGCAGGCCGGCCTCAGTGATCGGCGTCTCGGGCTGGAAGTTCAGCAGGTCCGCGGCCTTCACGTCGACCTCGGGCTTCTGCTTGTCGAACTGGTTGAGGCGGTCGCCGAGCACCGCGACGAACTCCTTCATCGACGGCTCGACCAGGCCCGGATGCGCGACCCAGCCGCCGTCGTAGCCGTCGGTCGCGTCGCGGCGCTTGTCGGCGATGATGCCGGCCATCGCGGTCTCGTTCTTCACCGGGTCGTTCTTGATCGGGATCAGCGCGCTCATGCCGCCGATCGCCGGCGCGCCGCGCTTGTGGCAGGTTTTCAGCAGCAGCAGCGCATACGCGCGCATGAACGGCGCGGTCATGGTGACCTTGGCGCGATCGGCGAGGCAGAAGTTCTTGTCGACCTTGAACTTCTTGATGCACGAGAAGATGTAGTCCCAGCGGCCGGCGTTGAGACCCGCCGAGTGGTCGCGCAGTTCGTACAGGATCTCTTCCATCTCGAAGGCCGCGAGGATGGTCTCGATCAGCACGGTGCCCTTGATGGTCCCCTGCGCCAGGCCGACCTCGTCCTGCGCCATCACGAAGATGTCGTTCCACAGGCGCGCCTCGAGATGCGACTCCATCTTCGGCAGGTAGAAGAACGGGCCCGCGCCGCGCGCGACCTGCTCCTTGCCGTTGTGGAACAGGAAGAGGGCGAAGTCGAAGATGCCGCCCGACACGCGCTTGCCGTCGACCAGCACGTGCTTCTCGTCGAGGTGCCAGCCGCGCGGCCGGACCTGCAGCGTGGCGATCTTGTCGTTGAGCTTGTAGGTCTTGGTGCCGGCCGGTGACTGCTGCGTCAGCGTCAGCGTACGGCGGATCGCAGCCTTGAGGTTGATCTGGCCCTGGATCTGGTTAGTCCAGCTCGGCGCGTTGCTGTCCTCGAAGTCGGTCATGTAGCTGTCCGCGCCCGAGTTGAACGCGTTGATGACCATCTTGGCCTCGACCGGCCCGGTGATCTCGACGCGGCGGCAATACAGTGCCTCGGGGACCGGCGCGATCTTCCAGTCGCCGTCGCGGATGGCCTTGGTCTCGGCCAGGAAGTCGGGACGCTCGCCGGCGTCGAGCTTCTTCGCGCGCTCGACGCGCGCGGCCAGCAGTGCCTGGCGGCGGGGTTCGAAGGCGCGCGACAGCTTGGCGACCAGTGCGAGCGCGTCGGGAGTGAGGATCTCCGCGAACTCGGGCGTGATCTCGGCCTTGATCGTCACGCCCTGAGGAAGGTGGCTCATGAAAACTCCATTGATGAAAATCGGGTTCGGTCGTCGCGCGCGCGGTGCTGCGGGCGCTGCGCGCGGCGAGAGTCTAAG
>JBBRRW010000330.1:0-3168 GCA_038245975.1 Burkholderiales bacterium | reverse complement strand
GCTCGCGCTGGTCGCCCCGCGCTTCGCCGACGTGCTGTCGCAACCCGATGCGCTGGCCTTCGCGAGCGGCGCGGTCGACCTCCTGCAGCGGACCTCGGTCCATGCGACGCTGGCCGACGCGCTCGCCGGCACCGTCCACGCCGTCGCGATGAGCGCGCGCGACCGCGAATACGCGCCGCCGCTGAGCGCGCTGCGCGTCGCCGCGATCGATGCGCTGGCTATCGCGGGCCGGTCCGGCGATCCGGTCGCCTTCGTCTTCGGCAGCGAGCGCTTCGGCCTGTCGAACGACGACGTCCTGCGCTGCCAGGCACGGTGCCGGGTCGAGACCTCGGACGAGTACGCATCGCTCAATCTCGCGCAGGCCGTCCAGTTGGTCGCCTACGAGTGCCGCCAGGCGATGCTGGCCGCCGCACCCGCGACGCCCGTCGCAGCCGCCGCGATGGCCACCCACGAAGAGCGCGAGGCCCTGATCGACCATCTCGAACAGGGCCTGCTCGCGATCGGCTATCTCGACCCCGACACGCCGAAGAAGCTGATGCCCCGCCTGCGGCGGCTGTTCGCCCGCGCCCATCTGGAGCGCGAAGAGGTGCAGTGGCTGCGCGGCATCGCCAAGGCGATGCTGCGCACGAAGACCGGCCCGACACGATGAGTGCCGTGCCGCGCACGAGCCCGCAGCCGGACACGGACGGCAACAGCATCGCGATCCGCGCGACGTGGATGCGCGGAGGTACCAGCAAGGGCGTGTTCTTCGCCGCGGACGATCTGCCGGGCGGGCTGATGCAGCGACCCGGGCCGCGCGACGCGTTGCTGCTGCGGATCATCGGCAGCCCCGATCCGTACGGCCGCCACACCGATGGCATGGGCGGCGCCACGTCGTCGACCAGCAAGGTCGTGATCGCATCGCGGTCGCTGCGCGAAGACTGCGACGTCGAGTTCCTCTTCGGCGCCGTCTCGATCGACCAGCCGTCGATCGACTGGTCCGGCAACTGCGGCAACCTGAGCGCCGCGATCGGCCCGTTCGCCATCGCGCGCGGCTGGGTCGCGTGCGGCGACTCCGATCCGTTGCGCGCTATCACCACGACCGTCCGCATCTGGCAGCAGAACATCGGCCGTCGCATCGTCGCGCATGTCCCGACGCGCGGCGGCCGCGTGGTCGAGACGGGCACCTTCCACGAAGACGGCGTGCCGTTCGGTTCGGCCGAGATCCGCCTCGAATTCATGGACCCGGCCGACGACGGCGACCGCGGACTGCTGCCGACCGGGCAGCCCTCCGACCTGCTGCACGTCCCCGAGCTCGACGAGTTCCTGCCGGCGACCGGACCGTCGCGGGCCGGGATGCTGCGCGTGACGATGATCAACGCGGGCAGCCCGACGGTCTTCGTGCGCGCCGAGTCGCTGAAGCTGACCGGGCGCGAGCTGCCGGACGCGGTCAACCGCGATACGAAGCTGCTCGCGCGGCTCGAAGCGGTCCGCGCACGGGCCGCCGTCGCGATGGGACTCGCACGCACGGTCGACGAGGCGACCCGCAGCCGCGCCGCGACACCGAAGATCGCGTTCGTCGCGGCCCCGGCCGGCTACCGCGGCACCGCCGGGGTCGACATCGACAAGCACGGCATCGACGTGCTGGCGCGCATCGTGTCGATGGGGCGGCTGCATCACGCGTTCACCGGCACGGGATCGATTGCGCTCGCGGTGGCGGCCGCCCTGCCCGGCACCGTCGTGTCGGAGGTCGCGCGCACGCTGCCCGGCGTGCCGACCCGCATCGGCCACGCATCGGGCGTCCTCGCGGTCGGCGCGGTGCTCGACCGCCACGACGGGCGCTGGCACGTGGAGCGCGCGGTGATGAGCCGCAGCGCGCGAAGGCTGATGGACGGAACCGTCTTCGTGCCCCGTTAGCATTGCGCAGGGACGAGCAACCGCATCCTTCCGTGCACGATGCACGAAGTGAAGGCATCCCGATGCATCGGAGCGGCCCACCGCGCCGCGCGCAAGGGGCGATCCAGCACGAATCCAATAGCATGGATGTTGCGTGATACCCGCCTCGCCATGTGTCGACCGCGCGCCTGATCGCTCCCCCACTCCGTGACCGCCCCAGCCCCCACAAGCTCTCGCTCAAGGCGATCCAGAAGTCGTTCGTCTCCGGAGGCGCCCCGTTTCAGATTCTGGCCGGCATCGACATCGACGTGGCGCCCGGCGGATTCCTCAGCGTCATCGGGCCGAGCGGCTGCGGCAAGACCACGGTGTTCAACATCATCGCGGGCCTGCTCGAACCCGATGCGGGAACGCTCGAGGTCGACGGCGTCGTCGTGGACAACCTGCGCGGCAGGGTCGGCTACATGATGCAGAAAGACCTGCTGTTCCCGTGGCGCACCGTGCTCGAGAACGTGCTGCTGGGACTCGAACTGCGCAAGGTTCCGGCTGCGGAAGCGCGCGAGACCGCGCTCGACTATCTGGACCTCTACGGACTGTCCGGCTTCGAGAACGCCTATCCGCGCACGCTGTCGGGCGGCATGCGCCAGCGTGTGGCGCTGATCCGCACGCTGATCAGCGATCCCGACATCCTGTTGCTCGACGAGCCGTTCTCCGCGCTGGACTATCAGACCCGGCTGCATCTCGAAGGCGTGCTGCTCGAGGCGGCGGAGCAGCACGACAAGACGGTGATCCTGGTGACCCACGACATCGACGAGGCGGTCACGCTGTCGCGCCACGTGACCGTCCTCAGTGGCCGGCCCACGACCGTCAAGTCCCACTGCTCGATCGACCTCGGCGAGCGCAGTCCGATCGGCGCACGCAGCCACCCGCGCTTCTCCGACTACTTTCATGCGCTCTGCGCGGCGCTCGACATCCAGACGCGCAGAAAGGCGGCATGAACGATCTCGACGTGGGCATCGGTCGACCGCTCGACCGGCGGGCGCGGGTCGCAGCGCCGCTGCCGCCGGCCCCGATGCGGACGACCCGGCCGAGGATCCCCGAAGTCGTGGTCCGCACGGCGCTGCAGGTCCTGCTGGTCGTCGTCATCCTGGGCCTGTGGGAGGCCGGCGTCCGGCTCGGATGGATCTCCGCGTTCCTGTTCGGTTCGCCGTGGGGCATCGCGCAGTTCGCGGTCCGGTCGATCGCCAACGGCTCCTGCTCGCCGACACCTGGACGACGGTCTTCGAAGCGACGCTC
>JBBRRW010000329.1:0-3179 GCA_038245975.1 Burkholderiales bacterium | reverse complement strand
GTGATGCGCGGCGTGCACACGCACGCGCAGTTCGAGGCCGAGGTCGCGCTCGCGAAAGCCCTGCTGTCGTCGTTGCCCGGCGAGCACTGGCGCGAATATGTGGCCGCGTGGAAGGCGCCCGCCGTTTGAGCCGCATCTCTCGTCGTTCCAAGACGAAGCGACCGCTGCTCGACCCGAAGGCGGCCGACGCGCCCACACTGTGGATCGAGTCGCTCGACCAGGAGGGCAGGGGCATCGGCCATGCCGACGGCAAGGTGGTGTTCGTCGACGGCGCGCTGGCCGGCGAGCACGTCAGCTATGCGAGCCGTCGCAGCAAGCCGAGCTACGAGATCGCCGAGGTCGGACGCATCCTGCGATCCAGCGCCGCGCGGGTCGTGCCGCGCTGCCCGCATTTCGGCACCTGCGGCGGCTGCTCGATGCAGCATCTCGACGTCGCATCGCAGGTGGCGGTCAAGCAGCGGATCCTCGAGGACAGCCTGTGGCACATCGGCAAGGTCCGCGCCGAAACGATGCTGCCGCCGATCCACGGTCCGGCGTGGGGCTATCGCCATCGCGCGCGACTGTCGGTACGACTGGTCGAGAAGAAGGGCGGCGTGCTGGTCGGCTTCCACGAGAAGGGCAGCAGCTTCGTGGCCGACATGCACGAGTGCCACGTGGTGCCGCCGCACGTCTGTGCGCTGCTGCTGCCGCTGCGCGTTCTCGTGGCGTCGCTGTCCATCGCGCGTCGCCTGCCGCAGATCGAACTCGCCATCGGCGAAGGCGACTCGCCGCGCGACCTCGTCACCGTGCTGGTGCTGCGCATCCTCGAGCCGCTGCTGCCCGACGACGAGACGAAGATCGCGGCGTTCGCGACGCGGCACGACGTGGTCTTCTGGCTGCAGCCCAAGGGACCGGACACGCTCGTCCCGTTCGGACCGGGCTCACCCGCTGAACTGAGCTATTCGCTGCCCGAGTTCGACGTGCGGATCTTCTTTCTGCCGGCCGACTTCACGCAGGTGAACGCGGGCATCAACCGCGTGCTGGTCGGCCGCGCGCTGCGGCTGCTCGACGTCCGGCCGGGCGATCGCGTGGCCGATCTCTTTTGCGGCCTGGGCAACTTCTCGTTGCCCATCGCCCGTACCGCCCGCGAGGTCGTCGGTGTGGAAGGCAGCGCGGTGATGACACGCCGGGCCGCGGTCAACGCGACCCGCAACGGCCTGTCGTCGAACACCTCGTTCAGCGCGACCAATCTGTTCGAGGTCGACACCGCCTACTTCGAGAGTCTCGGCCGCTTCGATCGCATGCTGATCGATCCGCCGCGCGAGGGCGCGATCGCCGTGGCGAACGCGCTGGCCGGTCTCGGCGACGCCGCGCCGCGCCGCATCGTGTACGTGTCGTGCAATCCGTCGACCCTGGCACGCGACGCCGCGGTGCTGGTCCACGAAGGCGCGTATGTCCTTCGGCAGGCGGGCATCGTCAACATGTTTCCGCAGACCTCCCACGTGGAGTCGATCGGCGTCTTCGAGCGCCCTTGACTGCCGGACCGCCATGAAAAAGCCCGCCGAAGCGGGCTTTTTGATCGGAGCTTCCGCCTAGTCGCGGTTGCCGCCGAAGATGCCGAGCAGCATCAGGAGGTTGCTGAAAACGTTGTACAGGTCCAGGTAGATCGCGAGCGTGGCCGTGACATAGTTGGTCTCGCCGCCGTTGATCACGCGCTGCACGTCGTACAGCATGAAGGCCGAGAAGATGACGATCGCCAGGACCGACACCGTCAGCATCAGCGCGGTCATCTGCAGGAACACGTTCGCGATCGCGGCCACCAGGATGATGATGGCGCCCACCATCAGCCACTTGCCCATGCCGGAGAAGTCGCGCTTGCTGACGGTCGCAATCGTCGCCATCGCGCCGAAGATGACCGCAGTGCCGCCGAAGGCCAGCGTGATCAGCGAGACGCCGTTGGAGAAGCCGAGCACGTAGGACAGCAGCCGCGACAGCATCACGCCCATGAAGAACGTGAACACGAGCAGCAGGGCCACGCCGACCCCGCTTTCCTTGTACTTCTGGATCGCGAACATCAGCCCGAATGCGCCGACCAGGAACACGATCAAGGTCATGCCCGGACGCGCGCCCATCACCCCGGCGACGTTGAAGAAGATGCCGGCCCACGCGCCCAGCACGGTCGGGATGAGCGACAGCGCGAGCATCCAGTAGGTGTTGCGCAGGACCCGGTTGCGCGTCAGCAACGAAGGCGTTGCGCCGCTGCCGAATCCGTACGGATTGGCGGGTTGCAGGTTTCGGTTCAGATCGTTGTTCATGCCAGGGCTCCTCGAATCAGACTCGTGCAGTTCCGTAAGTCGCGTCGCCGCCACCAAATGCAAGCGTCGTGTCGATCATACTGCACTGGGATCGCAATACTTGCGAAAAGTTGCAAGCCGCCGTGTGGGGGTCGTGTCGTTCGCGGCCGAGATCCTTCCGCCGGGGCGTGCATCGAAAGCTTGCGGGCGACGAAGCCCTTGAAACTCCCGCATGTTATTATTTAAGGTTGACAAAACCAACGATATTAGACCAAGGACCGCACATGGCCAGCGAGCGCACTCTTTCCATCATCAAACCCGACGCGGTTGCCAAGAATGTCGTCGGCAAGATTCTCACCCGTTTCGAAGACGCCGGACTCGCCATCGTTGCCTGCCGCATGACGCAGCTGTCGCGCGCGGAAGCCGAGGGTTTCTATGCCGTCCACAGGGCGCGTCCGTTTTTCAAGGACCTCGTCGAGTTCATGGTCTCGGGCCCTGTCGTGATCCAGGTCCTGCAGGGCGACGGTGCGATCCAGAAGAACCGCGACCTGATGGGCGCCACGGATCCGAAGAAGGCCGAAGCGGGCACCATCCGTGCCGACTTCGCCGACAGCATCGATGCCAATGCCGTGCACGGCAGCGACGCCCCGGAAACCGCGGCGAGCGAGATCGGCTATTTCTTCCCCGCGCTGAACATCTACTCGCGCTGATCGACCGCCGTCGTGACGACCATGGACTCCCGGATCAACCTGCTCGACTTCGATGCCGAAGCGATGGCTGCGTGGTGTGCGGCCAACGGCGAGAAGCCGTTTCGCGGCACGCAGCTGCTGCAGTGGATCCATCGCGCCGGCGTCGGCGACTTTGCGGCGATGACCACCATTGCGCGCAGTCTTCGCGAGAAGCTGG
>JBBRRW010000328.1:0-3186 GCA_038245975.1 Burkholderiales bacterium | reverse complement strand
TGGCGCAATGCCGGCCATCCGGACATCGGCGGATATTGATTGTGTCCGGCGCGCATCGCGCGCGTGACCGCATCGATCAATGCGGGATCGCAATCGAAGTCGGGAAAGCCCTGTCCGAGATTGACGGCGCCGTGACGGGTCGCGAGTGCCGACATCACGGAAAAGATGGTCGTGCCGATATGCGGCAGGCGGCTGTGGATCATGCGGCTGGATAGACTCGTGAAATGAAACGGGAAGAGGCGCCCGGCGATCGCGCGTTTGCGCGGACCACGTAGATCGCCAGAACGGGGGGCGAAGCGAATGAATCGCAATGCGCGATCGGAGTATTCGGCGAATGGCCAGTCGATTATATCGACGGTCCATCGATCGCTTGCTCGATCGAACGGCGGCACGCCTGATTTGCGGCGACGACGATCCGTCGCTATCGTGCTCGCTCTTCGCTTTCGGGCGCGCGACGGCCACCCCCTCATGATCCGCATCAGCAGCAACTTCGACTCGGGCGCGATCGACATCGTGTCGATCAACAGCGCTCCCGACGTCGAACGCATCGATCTCCGCATCCGCCGCGACAGTCATCAGGACTTCACGCAGTGGTTCCACTTCCGCCTGCAGGGCGTGCGCGGACGTCCGTGCGCGATCCGCTTCCTCAACGCGGGCGCTTGTACCTACCCCGGCGGGTGGGAGGGCTATTCGATCGTCGCGTCCTACGACCGCACCGACTGGTTCCGCTTGCCGGCGACCTATCGCGACGGGATCCTCTCGGTCGACGTCGTGCCCGAGCGCGACGACCTCTGGTTCGCGTATTTCGAACCTTATGGATGGGACCGTCATCTCTCGTTGCTCGGACAGGCGTCGTCGTCGCCGCGCGTGCGCATCGTCGGTCTCGGATCCACGACGGACGGGCACGACATCGACTGCGTCGACGTGGCCGAGGCCCCAGACGGCGCCGCGAAGCGCAAGGTCTGGGTGATCGCGCGTCAGCATTCGGGCGAGTCGATGGCCGAGTGGTTCGTCGAAGGACTGATCGAGCGATTGATCGACACCAGCGATCCGGTCGCACGGGCCGCGCTGGCGCTGGCCGACTTCCACATCGTGCCGAACATGAACCCCGACGGCAGCGTGCGCGGCAACCTGCGCACCACCGCGACCGGGGCGAACCTCAATCGCGAATGGCTGGCGCCATCGATGGAGTACAGCCCCGAGGTCTTTCTCGTCCGTCAGCGGATGGAGGAGACCGGCGTCGAACTGTTCATCGACGCGCACGGCGACGAGGCGCTGCCGTACAACTTCGTGGCCGGCAGCGAGATGCTGCCGGACTTCACCGAGCGGCAGCGTACCGAGCAGACGGCGTTCGTGGCGGCCTTCAAGGATGCCAGTCCCGACTTCCAGGACCGCTACGGCTATCCCGCCGGAAAGTACTCGAGCGATGCGCTGAAGCTCGCGTCGAAGTGGGTCGGGCAGCGCTTCGGATGCCTGTCGCTCACGCTCGAGATGCCGTTCAAGGACAACGCCGATGCGCCGGATGCGCGGGTCGGATGGAACGGCGCGCGCAGCAAGCGGCTGGGCGAGGCGATCCTGTTACCGATGCTGATGAACCTGCGGGCTCGTCGCGGCTGACTTGCTCCTCCCTCTTCAAGGAGGAGGGTGAGGGCGGAACGGCGGCTTCGCCGCCGCTAGTTCGTACGATTGAACTGCCACGCGAACGTGAACTGATCGACCCGACCCGGATACGACAGCCCCTTCTTCATCGCCCAGCTGACGATCTCGTGATGCATCGGGACGACCGCGTTGCCCTTCAGCGCGAGTGCCGCGATCGTCCTCGCCGATTCCTCGCGCGCCTTGTCGTCGAACAGCGTGAAGTCGCGATCGAGCAGGCGATCCACTTCGGGGTTGCTCGAGCGACCGAAATTCCACG
This sequence comes from Burkholderiales bacterium, assembly GCA_038245975.1. GTDB lineage: Bacteria > Pseudomonadota > Gammaproteobacteria > Burkholderiales > Burkholderiaceae_D > CAHJXF01. The sequence goes on along the minus strand of JBBRRW010000328.1, from coordinate 1,271 downwards.
CGCCGTAGCCCTTCTTCTCGTCGATCGTGCCGAGATGGTTCTTGATCGTGTTGTCGCCCAGCGACGAGCCCCAGCCGACCAGCGCCATCGTGTACTCGCCGGCCCGGGCATGCGGCAGGTAGCTCGACCACGGCTGGGTCTCGACCTTCGTCACGATGCCGATGCGCGACAGCAGCGCCGCGACCGTCTCGGCGATGCGGGCGTCGTTGACGTAGCGGTTGTTCGGCGCGTGCAGTGTCAGCAGGAAGCCGTCGGGATAGCCGGCCTCGGCCAGCAGCCGCTTCGCGCCCGCAGGGTCGTACGCTTCCACCTTGATCGAAGGGTTGTAGCCGAAGATGCCCGGCGACACGAGGTTGGAGGCGGGTACCGCGAGACCTTCCATCACGCGCGAGACGATCGCGTCGCGGTTGATGGCCTTGGAGATCGCGAGGCGCACGCGCGCGTCCTTGAACGGATTCTTCGCGAGCGGCTTGCCCGCCTTGTCGGTGGCGAACGGCGTCACGTCGCGGTATTGGTCCATGTGCCAGAAGAGCGTGCGCCACGAGGTCTGGCGATCGATCTTGAAGCGTGCATCGGACGCGATCTTCGCGACGTCGGCGGTCGGTACGTTTTCGATCGCGTCGACGTCGCCCGACAGCAGCGACGCGATGCGCGCGGCGTCGTTGGAGACCATGCGGAACGTGACCTTGTCCCAGGCGACCTTGCCACCCCACCAGGCGTCGTTGCGGGCCAGCTCCACGCGGTCGCCGCGCTTGAACGCGACCAGCTTGAACGGACCGGTGCCGATCGCCGAGCGGCCCGAGTCGAAGTCGGCGCTGCTCCCGGCGGCCATCGCGGCCTTCTTCGACACGATGAAGATCGAGTTGAGGTCGTACGGCACCAGCACGTGCGGCGCGGCGGTCTTCACGCGCACCGTGGTCTGGTCGACGGCCAGCACTTCGGTGATCGGGCGCACGAAGCTCGCGAACGAGGCCGGGCTGCCCTGCAGCGTCTTCGGCCGCTCGATCGAGAACACGACGTCGTCGGCGGTCAGCTCGCTGCCGTCGTGGAACTTGACGCCGGGGCGCAGCTTGAACTCCCACGTCAGCGGGTCGATGGCCTTCCAGCTCACGGCGAGGCCGGGGATCAGACGGCCGTTGCGATCGGTCAGCGTGAGCGGCTCGAAGACGTGGGTCGCCAGCGAGACGTTGGGGCCGGAGTTGTTCCACTGCGGGTCCATCGACGTGACGTCGGACGACAGGCCGATCGACAACGAATCGGCGTGGGCCGCG
>JBBRRW010000327.1:0-3188 GCA_038245975.1 Burkholderiales bacterium | reverse complement strand
CGCGACGCGGCTCGGCGACACGCTCGGCAAGCATCGCAAGGCGCACGTCACGCTGATCGAGAAGGCGCGCACGCACTTCTGGAAGCCGCACCTGCACGAGATCGCGGCCGGCAGCATGGACGTCAACAACTACCAGACCGACTACCTCGCACAGGCCCACTGGCATCACTTCCGCTTTCGCATCGGCGAAGCAACCCACGCCGATCGGGCCGCCCGCCTCGTGTACGTCGCGCCGGTCGTCGACGACGAAGGCGAAGAGGTCGCGCCCGCGCGCACCTTCGCGTACGACACGCTGGTGGTCTCGATCGGCAGCCTCAACAACGACTTCGGCACGCCCGGCGTCGCGGAACACGCGATCGCGCTCGAGTCGTCCGAGCAGGCCGAGCGTTTCCATCGGCGAATGATCAACGCGTACATCCGTGCCCACTCGCAGGCCGAACCGCTGCGACCCGGACAGCTGCAGGTCGCGATCATTGGTGCGGGCGCGACCGGCGTCGAGCTCGCCGCCGAGCTGCACAACACGACAGGCCTGCTGCTGTCGTTCGGGCTCGACCGCATCGCCACGCGGAACGACATCCACATCACGGTGATCGAGGCGGCCGACCGCATCCTGCCCGCGCTGCCCGAGCGCCTGTCGACCGGGGCGACCGGGCTGCTGGCCGACATCGGCGTGCAGGTCAGGACCTCCGCCCGCGTCGCCGAGGTGCTCGCCGAAGGTGTGAAGCTCGCGAGCGGCGAGCTGATTCCGGCCGAGCTCGTCGTCTGGGCCGCAGGCGTCAAGGCCTCGGACGTGCTGACCCGCTTCGATGGCCTGGAGACGAACCGCATCAATCAGCTCGTCGTGCGGCCGACGCTGCAGACGACGCGCGACGACGACATCTTCGCGATCGGCGACTGCGCCGCGTGCCCGTGGCTTGGCCACGAGGGCAAGCTCGTGCCGCCGCGTGCGCAGGCCGCGCATCAGCAGGCGTCGCATATGCGCAGGCAGATCGTTCGGCGACTCGCCGGCAAGCCGCTGCTGCCGTGGCGTTACCGCGACTTCGGCTCGCTGGTTTCGCTCGGGGAGCACTCGACGGTCGGCAACCTGATGGGCGGGCTGACCGGCGGCAACCTGTGGCTCGAGGGCTGGTTCGCGCGCGTGATGTACCTGTCGCTGTACAAGATGCACGAGCTGGCGCTGCACGGCTACTGGAAGGTCGCGCTCAATACGCTCGCGCGGCTGATCACGCGGCGGACCGAGCCGCGCATCAAGCTGCATTGAGACGGGGTTTTTTGTGCTGATCGCGTCGTTGACTTTGCAACGATCGCTTCTCGTTGCTTGATCGTCTTCCTTGCTTGTGCGCGACCTGCTGGCCGGGAGTGGCCCCGGTCCGTACAGCGAGACGAAGAAAGTAGGTCGCCGCCCGCGACCAGGGCAATCTCCAAAGAACCAACGAAAGAACAATCCATCCAACAAGCCCCAACCAGAAGCATCAGAACCACCGCCTGTCACACCCTCGTCACCCCACCCACAGACGCTGGGACTCATTTGCCCCGACCCCCGCCCTGATGCCCACGATCGACCTGCTCTACTTCAACGCCGGTGGCGGCCACCGCGCCGCCGCCCTCGCGCTCCAGGTCGTGATCACCGAACAGCAGCGCCCCTGGACCGTCCGCCTCGTCGACCTCTTCGACGTACTCGACCCACAGTCGCAGTTCCTGCGCGTCACTGGCATGGCCCCCGAGGCCTACTACAACAAGCGCCTCGCCACCGGCATGACGTTCGGCCTGGCCCAGGAACTGAAACTGCTGCAAGGGATGATCCGCCTCGGTCACACGAAGCTGGTGGGCATCCTCCGTCAGCACTGGTTGCGCACGGAGCCCGACCTGGTGGTGTCGCTGATCCCCAACTTCAACCGGGCGCTGTGCGAAGCGCTCGGCAGCGCGTTGCCCGGCGTGCCCTACGTCACGGTGCTGACCGATCTCGCGGACCATCCGCCGCACTTCTGGATCGAACCGGGCGAACGCCAGCACGTGGTGTGCGGGACCGCGCATGCCGTCGCGCAGGCCCGCGCCGCCGGCTGCGACGAAGCGCTGATCCACGCCACGTCCGGCATGATCCTGCGACCCGACTTCTATCGACCGCTCGCCGTCGACCCGCGCAAAGAAGCGATCGCGCTCGGCCTCGACCCCGATCGTCCGACCGGCCTCGTGCTGTTCGGCGGCCATGGGTCGACGAAGATGCTGTCGATCGCGCGACAGCTCGACGACGTGCAGCTCGTGCTGCTGTGCGGCCACAACGAAAGCCTGGCTATCAAGCTGCGCGCGCTCGCAGCGGGCGCCCCGCGCGTCGTCGTCGGCTTCACGCCGCACGTGCGCCGCTACATGCGCGTCAGCGACTTCTTCATCGGCAAGCCGGGTCCCGGCAGCATGTCGGAAGCACTGCACGAAGGACTGCCGATCGTGACCGTGCGCAACGCATGGACAATGCCGCAGGAGCGCTACAACACGGACTGGATCGTCGAACAGGGCGTGGGGCTCGTCGGTACGTCGATGCGCCGGATCCGCGGCGAGGTGCTGCAGATGATCGACCGTCTCGACACGTTCAAGGCCAGCGTCGCGAAGATCGAGAACCGCGCGGTCTATGAAGTCAGCGACCTGCTGGCACGAATCCTCGAGGACGCGCGGCAGCCCGACGTCACGCCGTTGACCGCGATCGGACGGTCGCCCGTCTGACGGCCGGTTCGGCTGTTCCGAGCCGATGGCGCTGCGACCCGCGCCCGGCCGGCTACTTCCCGCCGTCGCCGCGCAGGCCTTCCCAGCGCTTCACCGGCATCGCATGCCGCAGGTCGAAGAGGTCGAGCACGCGCGCGACCGTGTGGTCGACGAGGTCGTCGATGGTCGCGGGGCGCGTGTAGAAGGCCGGCACGGGCGGACAGATCACGCCGCCCATCTCGGTGACCGCGACCATGTTGCGCAGATGCGCGAGGTTCAGCGGCGTCTCGCGCGCAAGCAGCACCAGGCGCCGCCTTTCCTTCAGCGCAACGTCGGCCGCACGGCTGACGAGGTTGTCGGCGAGGCCGTGCGCGATGCTCGCGAGCGTCTTCATCGAACACGGCGCGACCACCATGCCGAGCGTCGCGAACGAACCGCTGGCGACGGTGGCGCCGATGTCGCGCGAACTGTGGACCACGTCGGCGAGCCGCTCG
>JBBRRW010000326.1:0-3194 GCA_038245975.1 Burkholderiales bacterium | reverse complement strand
TGCAGGACTGACCTAACCGGCGAAGGCGATCAAGACCATGACCGTTCTCGAAGCTCCTCCGTCCATCGTGGCAGCGGTCGCCATCGACGGCGAAGCCTTGCGCGCCGGGGCCCGCAACGCGATGATCGAACGCGTGCGCGGAATCGCGCAGGGTCCCCTCGCGCGCGATGCCGAGCGCATTGATCGCAAGGGCTATTACCCGCTCGACATCCTGCAGGCGCTCGGCGATGCCGGCGGCCTCGGCGCGCATCTCGAAGCGAATCCGCAGGGACCCGGCACCGACTTCATCGGCGCGATCCGCGCGATGACCGAGGCCGGCCGCGTCTGCGGGTCGACGCCCTTCATGATGTGGTGCCACGACGTCTGCGGTCTGTACATGGAACAGTCGGGCAACCCCGCGCTGACCGGTCTGCGGCTCGACGCGCACGCACGCGGCGCGACGATGAGTGGTACCGGCATGTCGAACCCGATGAAGACCTTCGCGCGCATCGAGTCGATGCTGCTGAAGGCGAAGCCGGTCCCGGGCGGCTATCGCGTGTCGGGCACGCTGCCGTGGGTCGGCCACATCGCGAAGAACCATTACCTGGGCGCGGTCGCCGCCGTGGTGGATACCACGGGGCAGGTCGCGGACGACCAGCACGAAGTGATGTTCCTGCTCGACTGCGACGCGCCGGGCGTGGAACTCAGGCACTGCCCGACGTTCTCCGCGATGGAAGGCACCAGTACCTGGTCGGTGCGCCTGACCGACGTGCTGATCGATGCCGATCACGTCATCGCCGACCCGGTGCGGCCCTTCATCGCCCGCATCCGCGCCGCGTTCATCCTGCTGCAGACCGGGATGGGCCTCGGTGTCGCGCAGGGCAGCATCGATTCGATGTGGCTGGTGGAAGATCAGCTCGGCCACGTCAACGCGTTTCTCGACGATCGTCCGTATGCGTTGCAGGCCGAGCTCGACGACCTCACGACCCGCATCGAGGCCCTGGCGCTGACGCCGTACGCGACCGGCAACGACTACCTGATCGACGTTCGACGTGCGCGCCCATGCGTCCGAACTCGCGCTGCGCGCCGCGCAGTCGGCGCTGCTGCATCACGGGGCCTGTGGCTATCTGATGTCGGCGGCGCCGCAGCGTCGCGTGCGCGAGTCGCACTTCGTCGCGATCGTGACGCCGGCCATCAAGCATCTGCGCAAAGAGATGGCGCGGCTGATGACGCCGGTCACGCCCGCCGGCTGACGCGGGACGCGATGAGCGCGCTGCCTTCCGCGATCCCTCGGCCGGCCGACAAGCGGCCGTGGCGCCGGTTCATCTGCCGCGCGTGCGGCTACCTCTACGACGAGCGGGACGGCGACCCCGACGGCGGGCCCGTGCCGGGCACCCGCTACGAGGACATCCCCGACGACTGGGCCTGTCCGCTGTGCGGCGTCTCGAAGCAGGACTTCGATCCCTACGAAGGACCGTCGTCCGGGCCAGTCTCAGCGCGACCGGTCGCGCACATCCCGTCGGTGTCGCGCGGCCGCAAGGGCGTGGTCACCGTCGGCGGCGGACTGGCCGGATGGTCGGCAGCGCGCGCGCTCCGCGCGAAGGACCCCGACGTCCCGATCACGCTGATCGCGGCCGACACCGCCGACGTGTATCCCAAGCCCGCGCTGTCGCTCGCGTTCGGGAACGGCAAGTCGGCCGGCACCCTGATCACGTCGTACGGCGCCGATGTCGCGGACGACCTGTCGGTGCGCCTCGTGCCACGGGTCTTCGCGACGGCGATCGACGCGTCGCGCAGGCGCCTGCGCACCACGCGCGGCAACTTCGACTACGACGCGCTGGTGCTGGCGATGGGCGCGCGGCCGGTCGAGGCGAAGACGCTGCCGTCGGACCTGTGCTGGCGCATCAACGCGCTCGACACGTGGAGCCGGTTGCAAGCCGTGCTGGCCGACGGACCCGCGCGCATCACGGTGGTCGGTGCCGGGCTCGTCGGCTGCGAACTGGCCGACGATCTCGCCCATGCAGGGCATGCGGTGACGGTCCTCGACCCGGCCGAACGGCCGCTGGCCGCGTGGGCCCGTATCGACGAGTCGCGCAGGCCGCTCGACGGCTGGCGCCGGCTCGGCATGCGCTTCATGCCGGCGAGTTCGATCGTGCGCGTGGAGCGTCGCTCGATCGGGGGCAGGTCGACGGTGGTGATCCATTGCACCGACGGCGCGTTCCACGACGCCGACGTCGTGATCGCGGCGATCGGGCTATGCCTCGATACGCGCCTTGCGCGCAGCGCCGGTCTCGCGGTCGATACCGGCATCGCGGTCGACGCGGCGACGATGGCCACCAGCGTGGCCGGCATCTATGCCACCGGCGACTGCGTGTCGATCGACGGCAAGCCGTGCCGCTTCATCGAACCGATCGCACGACAGGCCGACGCGCTGGCTGACGCCATCCTCGGTCGCCCGTCCGCGATTACCACGCACAAGGCGCCGGTGATCCGGCTGAAGACGCGTTCGACGCCGATGACGCTCGGCGCGGGCGGCTGAGACCGGCCTTCAGCGCAGCGACGGTTCGGCGCCTGCAGCGGCTCAGCGTCGGATCGTGACGCGCAGGAAGGTCGCGGAGATCGACGTGCCGCCATCGCCGGAGTCGTTCTGCGCCAGTGCCAGGTCCACGAGTTACCCGTGCAGGTCGTCGACCTTGCCGTTCTTCGCCGCGGCCGCGTATGCGTTCATCGTCGGGCCGTAGAAGAGCCGGAAAAAATCGATCAGGTCTTCGGGCGTCTTGTCGGCGGTGCGGAAGTGGAAGGTGTCCTTCACCATCGCGATGCGGTCGGCCGGGATGCCCGCCTGGCCGAAGCGGTCGACGATGTGCGACTCGACGCCCCAGGTCATCGGGCTGACGAAGCCTTCGGGCGGCGGCGGCGTGAACGCCGAGCTGATCTTCAGCACCTGCGACACGAACGACGTGGGGTCGTTGGGGATCCAGTTACCCATCACGATGCGACCGCCGGGCTTCGTGACGCGGACCATCTCCTGCGCGACATCGAAGGGCTTCGGCGCGAACATCGCGCCGAACACCGACAGCGTGAGGTCGAACGTCGCGTCCGCGACGCCGGTCAGCGCGCAGGCATCGCCTTCCTGGAACGTCAGGTTGGCGAGCACTAGCGCCTTCGCCCGCGCGTTGCCCGCCGCCACGAGGTTGCGCGCGATGTCGATGCCG
>JBBRRW010000325.1:0-3205 GCA_038245975.1 Burkholderiales bacterium | reverse complement strand
CACGAGAACGACGCGATCGTGCAGCTCGCCCGCAAGCTGTCGCGCAATGACCGGACCGGCAAGGTCTCGTACGGGACCGAGGCGGGGCTGTTCCAGCAGATCGGCATCCCGACCGTGATCTGCGGACCGGGCGACATCGCGCAGGCCCACGGTCCCGACGAGTTCGTGTCGCTCGACCAGCTCGCGCAATGCGAGCGGTTCATGGATCGGCTGGCGCTCGGGGCCTGAAGTCCCGGTGCTCCTTCCCTTTCTGGGGGAAGGTCGGGATAGGGATGCGCGTAGCGCATCCGCTGATCGACGAGCCGGGACGGTCGCTCGCTCGCTGCGCTCGCCCTCCCCGGGCAGCGATCACCGCTTCGTGAAGACCAGGTCCCACACGCCGTGCCCGAGCCGCTTGCCGCGCGTCTCGAACTTGGTCACCGGACGCGTGACGAGCGGATTCGCCGACGTCGAATAGCCGTTACGGTGCGCGTTGACCAGCGACGGCTCCCGGCCCAGGACGTCGAGCATCTGCACCGCGTACTCCTCCCAGTCGGTCGCGCAATGCAGGTAGCCACCGGGCGCGATGCGGCTCGCCAGCGTCGACACGAAGGCCGGCTGGATCAGCCGGCGCTTGTTGTGGCGGACCTTGTGCCACGGGTCCGGGAAATAGACGTGGACACCGGCCAGCGACGCCGGCGCGATCATCTGCTCGATCACGTCGACGGCATCGTGTTCGACGATGCGCAGGTTGGTCAGCTCTTCCTCGCCGAGCATCTTCAGCAGCGCGCCGACGCCGGGCGCATGCACCTCGATGCCGATGAAGTCGACATCGCGCCGGTCCGCGGCGATCACCGCCGTCGCGGCCCCCATGCCGAAGCCGATCTCGAGCACGACCGGCGCCTTGCGGCCGAACGCACGCGTCCAGTCCACGGGGTGCGCGGCGAACGGCACGACGTAGCGCGCGCCGAGCGTGTCGCGTGCGCGCTGCTGCGCGGGCGACGTGCGGCCCGCCCGCGTGACGAAGCTGCGGATGCGCCGGTGGCGAGGATCGAGCGCGTCGGCGCCGGGCTCTCCGTCCTCGGGCTCCCGCGTCGCGCCCGGCCCCCCCCGGCTCAAGCGGGCGATCCGATCACGCCACCGAGGGGCGACGACGGCGAGGCCGAGTACAGCTTCTTCGGCATGCGTCCCGCGCGCCACGCCATGCGACCGGCTTCGACGCCACGCTTCATCGCGGCGGCCATCAGCACCGGGTCTCGCGCGGCCGCCACCGCGGTGTTCATCAGCACGCCCGCGCAGCCCATCTCCATCGCGATGGCGGCATCGGACGCGGTGCCGACGCCCGCGTCGACGACGACCGGGACCGTCGCCTTCTCGAGGATGAGCTGCAGGTTCCACGGATTGAGGATGCCCATGCCCGAGCCGATCAGCGACGCGAGCGGCATCACGGCGACGCAGCCGATGCCTTCGAGCAGCCGCGCCTGGATCGGGTCGTCGCTGCAATACACCATGACCTCGAAGCCTTCGCGGACCAGCGTCTCGGCCGCCTTCAGCGTCTCGGGCATGTTGGGATAGAGCGTGTGCGGATCGCCGAGCACCTCGAGCTTGACCAGCGTGTGATCGACGGCGTCGGTCGACAGCAGCTCGCGCGCGAGCCGCAGGGTGCGGACCGCATCGTCGGCCGAGTAGCAGCCGGCCGTGTTCGGCAGGATCGTGTAGCGCGACGGCGGCAGCACGTCGAGCAGACTCGGCGCGCCCGCGTCCTGGCCGATGTTGGTCCTGCGGATCGCGACCGTGATGATCTCGGACCCGCTGGCCTCGACGGCATCGCGGGTCTGGTCGAAGTCGCGGTACTTGCCGGTGCCCAGCAGCAGGCGGGACCCGAAGCGGTGCTTGCCGACGACGAACACGTCGTCGCTCACCGCCGCGCCGACCAGTGTCGGCGCGGCGCGTTCCGCGGCTTCCTGCAATCGGATCGTCTCGTGGTGCATCTGAAGCTCCTCTCTCAACCTCCGCCAACGGCAACGACGATCTCGAGCCGGTCGGCATCGACCAGCGACGTCGTCGCGTGCCTGCTGCGTGGAACGATCGCGCCGTTCAACTCGACCGCGACGCGCTTGCCGGTCAGGCCGCGGGAATCCAGCAGCGTGGCCACCGAATCGGCCGGGCCGAGCTGCTGCGGCTCACCGTTGACCGTGATGTGAATCATCGAACGTCGGCTCCCGGATGGCTGCCGCGATCGCAGCGACCCGCGATCGCAACCGGCTCAGCGCAACAGGACCTGGCGGATCACCAGGGCGAGCGGCGACAGGAAGGGCTGGAGGATCGACGACAGCAGCGCCGGCAGTCGCAGCGGCTTCAGCAGCATGCGGATCGCCTGGCCGGCCGGATAGTGCGCACGAATCTTGCGAGCGATGCCGCTCTGCATGCTGGTGAACGGCTTGCCGTCGCGCCGGGCCTCGGGGTAACACGTCCGATAGGCATGCCACAGGCCGATCTCGACATCGCCCTGCGCCGATTCGACGAGACGATTCTTCAACGACATCAGGATGCGCAGGCGGCTGTTCTTCTCGTGGGCGTCGTAGCGATCGAAGAACTTGAGGAAGTGCTTGTAGTGACGCACCTCATCGCTGCGGATGTGCTCGGCCAAGCGGACCAGCACGGGCTCGTCGGCGAGGTCGCGAATCGCCCGATACGCCGTCGACGTGCCGGTCTCGACCACGCAGCGCGCCGCCATCTCCAGGCCGCGCGACGCCTCGTAGCCCTCGGCGCCGCAGAGCTTCGAGTACTCGACAAAGAAGTCGCGGTACGCCGTTTCCCAGTCGAACTCGGGCCAGACCTTCTCGACGTAGGCACGCAGCGCGCGTCCGTGCTGCACTTCCTCGACCTCCCAGTGCTCGGCCAGCCATAGCGCGATGTCCGGCGCGTCGTGGAAGAACGCGGCGAGATTGCCGGCGTAGGTGTCAGACGCGATCTCGATGAACGATGCGGCGGCGAGCATGAACTTCATGTCCTCGCGGCCGCGTATCCGCGGCAGGTCGATCTCGTCGAGCGGAAGGTCTTCGAGGCGCCAGGCCAATGCCGCGATCGTGGTCGACGGCAAGGAGGCTGCCTTTGCTTCGTGCTGGATCATGGATTCGGGGGACTTTGCGAGTGGCTCATGAGGGCTGACCGGTTCGGTGAGGAGCGCTGCTCGACGATGACCATCGCCATTGTGACCGATCCT